>DATKPS010000042.1:0-30426 GCA_035524015.1 Candidatus Sulfotelmatobacter sp. | reverse complement strand
GTGTACCGGCGGGAGCTGGGCTCCCGCACTCCGCTAGCGGCGGAGCCAGCCTTGGGTTAGGACTTTGCCGGTGGGGGAGAAGCGGACCTGATAGGTGAAGCTGGCGGGGCGATTGCGGTTGATCTGCGGGAAACGCTTGTCGGAAATTTCTACCACAGCCACATCACCCTCCTTATGGAACTGGATGACCGGGAAGCGCGCGAACCACAAGACTTCTTGGACGGCGGGCAGGCGGCGCGCGGCTTCGGTGAATTCGTTGGGAAGCGCGTCGGGATAAAAGGTGCGGGTGATGGTCTCGGCTTCCTTGGGATCGCGCTTTTGGAAAAGAGTGTCGCTGAGATCGAGGCGGGTTTCATAGACCCCGTCGGGCGCGCGGACCAGTCCATCCCAGTGCCAAAGCGAGGGAGGAAGTGGCAGAGCGCCAATGGACTGCGCATCGATTTTCTGAGCGGCGGCGAATTGCTCCACACGCTCGAGCGCCGTGTGATGCGCGACCGCGGCCGCCGCGATGTACACGACGGCCAGAGCCAAACCTATACGGTTCCATTTTTCGTAAGGAACGTTGATGCCCCAGCCCCGCGCGGCGGGCAAAAGAAATAAAACGGTGAAGAGCACCGTGGCGAGGAGTACGGCGGGAGTGGAAATCTGGACGCCGACGGCAAGCGCGAGCCGTGAAATCACCAGAGGGGCGGGAGTAAAGATGGCCCACAGGATCGTGGCGCGGCGCTGCACATGATCGGGATCCTCGAAAGCCCAGGCCATCCACTGCGGGATCAAGAGAATGGCGGTAAGCGTGAGATCAATGATGAAGAGAACGTCCCAAGCAGGCCGCGACCAACCAAGCGGCGACCAGATCATGGTGCCGAAGTCGGTCAGCAAGTCCAGAACGATATGACTGAAAATGCCCACGGCATACAACAGGGTCAGCCACCAGAAGTTCGGTGCTTGCCATTTGCGCCAGCGCGCGATGGCTGCGGTAAACGCCGCGAGACCGAGCGACCAGATCGGCATTATCAGGAGAGAGTGGGTAATACTGCGATGCCAGGTAACGATGAGCATCGGATTGTGGTCAAAGAATTCGCGCAGCACATCGATATCGGGAAACATGGCGCCGATCACGAGCACCCAGGTGGTCAGCCGTTTCTTCTCCATCTCTTTCGCGGAAATCAAATCGCGGCCACCAAAGACGGCTTTGCTGATCAGCGCACCGGCAATTCCGTGAGTGATGGTGTCCATAGACTGGTAGGGAGTTTCTCAAAGAACGTGGAGCAGGGGCGAAGTTTTTTCCAACACGCGGCCGACCCGTACGGCATGGGTTTCATACTTCTCTAACGCTTTGAGAGCCGCGTTCTCCGTTTCCGGGGCGAGAGCGATGAGCAGGCCGCCCGAAGTTTGCGGATCGAACAGGACGGAGCGAATATCTTCAGGAACATTCTGTTCAAAAGCCACACAATCACCGACAAATTCGCGGTTGTTTTTTAGCCCACCCGGAATCAGGCCGGCGCGAACAGCCTCAAGCGCTCCGGGCAATAAAGTAAAAGCGCGATGATCGAGCTCGAACGACACTTGCGGAACCTTGTTTGCCGGGTCGCCCAGAGCCATTTCGCGCGCATGGCCCAGCAATCCGAAACCGGTGATGTCGGTGACAGCATGAATGATGCGTTTCTTGGCGTCGCGTTCCAATTCGCGCAGCGCCTCGGAAGCTGCGCGGTTCAACTCGGCCATAGAGGCGATGGCGGCCGCGATGGTAGCGCTCGCGGCGCGCTCCTGTTTGATGGCCGTGGAAATGACACCTGTACCTAAGGATTTGGTAAGGAGAAGGACGTCGCCGGTCTGCGCGCCGACATTTCTCCAAACTCGCTTGGGATCGATCAAACCGGTTACGGCGTAACCGAACTGAATGTCGTCGTTGCGGATGCTGTGGCCGCCGACAACACTGCATTGGGCTTCGAGCATTTTGCTTAAGCCGCCGCGAATGATTTGTTCCAGAATTTCGGGATCGCCTTTTTCCGGGAAACCGACGATGGAAAGAGCGGAGATGGCGCGGCCGCCCATGGCGTAAACGTCGCTGAGCGAATTGGCGGCAGCAATCTGGCCGAAGGTGAAAGGGTCGTCGACGATGGGCGTGAAAAAATCGACGGTTTGGACCAGGGCCATATCTTCAGAGATGAGATACACCCCGGCGTCGTCGTTGGTGGTGAAGCCAACGAGCACTTTCGGATCATTAGGCACGGGTAAGCGCCGCAAGATAGAGTCCAGGATCCCGGGACTCAGCTTGGCCGCTCAACCAGCTGCCTTGACCATAGCCGTAAGCTTCACGGACTTAGTCAAGCCACACCTCGCTGAACTACGCATCGATTATAACGATGCGCCGCGTTTCGTGCTCGTTGCGGGCGCGGCCACAGGGTGCGCGTTACGGAACAATGGAAAGGAAGATAAAGACGGAGAAGATCACCAGGTGCACAATGCCCTGCAAAACGGTGGTACGGCCGGTGCCCAAGGTGAGCACGCTGACCAGCAAGGTCAGAGCAAGCAAGATTTGTTCTTTTGGGCTGATGCCCAACGTCAACGGTTTATGAAGCAGAATCGAGACGGCCGCAACGGAGGGAATGGTGAGCCCGATGCTCGCCAGGACGGAACCTAAAGCTAAATTCATGCTGGTCTGCAGGCGGTTCGCGCTTGCGGCGCGGAATGCCGCTAATCCTTCGGGCAGCAGCACCAGTCCCGCGATGATGATTCCGACTACGGACTTTGGCGCGCCAGCCTTGTCAATGGCGAACTCCATGACGGGCGTGAGCGCTTTGGCCAGGGCGACGACCGCTACGAGAGAAACCAACAGCAGCACTGAACTCAGCAGGGCTACTTTGTTCGAAGGCGGCGGTGCATGGGTGCCTTCTGACCCCGGGTCTGCGGGAAGAAAATAATCGCGGTGGCGAATGGTTTGTACAAAGAGAAAAGAGCCATACAGAACCAGGGACACGATTGCGGCGAAAATGAGTTGCGCTTCGCTGAAAGTGGGACCCGCGGTGGTGGTGGTGAAATTGGGAAAAACCAGGGTGAGCGTGGTGAGCGCGATCAGAACTACAAGCGCTGCGTTTGCGCCTTGTAATTGAAAAGCCTGCTCGCGATGACGCATGCCGCCGGCAAGCAGGCATAAGCCGACAATTCCGTTGCAGACAATCATGACCGCGGCGAAGACGGTATCGCGCGCCAAGCCAGCTTTGTCGATTCCTCCGGTGATCATCATGGAAACGATCAACGCGACTTCGATGATCGTGACCGCTAACGCCAGCACCAGCGTGCCGAATGGTTCGCCGACACGGCAGGCCACGACTTCCGCATGGTAAACGGCGGCAAACACCGTGGCGATCAGCGCGAACGCTTCGAACGCGGCGAGGATCCCGCCGGAGCCGAGCAGAAACTGCAAACCGAGAACGATGCAAGCGACAAGCGGCCAGGTCCACGCCCACCACGGAATGCGATTCGGAGTTCCCGCCATGTAAAGGGCCCTTTCGGATACAGCGCTGGGAAGATACCACATCGGATGCAACAACTAGCGCACATGGGTGTGCGCGTTGGAGGACCGGCGGCGTAAAGCCGCTGCTACGGGGAGCACACATGCCCATGCGGACAACTTGCGCGCATGACGCGGAAAATGTTCTCATCGGTCAATGCCTTGGGACTTCTGGTTGATCTTTCTGATTCTCAGCGTGGTGATTCCGTGGAGAGGCCGGCTGCGTTTGCAACAGTTGTTGGCGCGACCGGCGGGCGGCAGCAAAGAGAAGTTGGTGCTCTACGGGTCGACGATTGCGTTTCAGTGGTTGCTTGCGGGCGTAGTCGCCTGGCGGGCGTTGGCGCGAGGCTTGGGCGTTGTAGAGTTGGGACTGGCTCATCCGTTCACTTCGCCGATGTTGCTGGTGACCTTGGCGGGGGCAGCGCTGGTGGGAACTTTTCAGTGGTTCAACTTGCGGCGCGTCGGAGGAATGAGTGGACCGATCCCAGACTTCATGCGCAAGCTGACGGAACGGGTGCTGCCCATTTCTGCGATTGAGTTTGGACCATACACTGCTTTGGCGATTACTGCTGGGGTGTGCGAGGAGTTTCTTTATCGAGGCTTCGCGATGGCGGCGTTGAGCCGGGCGGGGTTGGCGGCCTGGGCCGTGGTCCTTGTCACGTCGATGCTGTTCGGTTTAGCACATACTTATCAAGGCAAAAGCGGTATTTTGGGAACGACGCTGATGGGTGTGGTGTTTGGCATCGGCCGGATTTGGCTGCAGAGCTTGGCTCCGGTGATGGTGTGGCATTCTACGGTCGATATCGTGGCAGGGATTGCCGCGCCGAAGTATCTATCGCAACGGCCGAAAGAGACATAAGACATTTGGTATCATGAATTTACATGGATAGTTACTGAAATGACAACAACTGCGGATAAGCCCCTGTCGGAAGAGACCATCCGGCGCGCGATGAACGAGTTCCAGGTCCCTGTAGATGACAAGCAAATCCTTTTGATTCAAAAATATATACGGATTTTGCGGCAATGGAATGAGAAGCTGAATTTGACCGCGATCCGCGACCCTCTGGAGATACTATATCGTCACTTCTGCGAGTGTATGTATGCGGCCGTCGCCGTCCCGGGGGATTTTGGTCGGCTCGCCGACATTGGATCAGGTGCCGGATTTCCCGGGATTCCGCTGAAGATCGCACGGCCGGAAATGCAACTGTTTCTGGTGGAGTCGAACATCAAGAAAGGGACATTTTTGGCGGAAGTGGCTCGTGAGCTTGAGCTTACGGATGTGCGGGTGCTAATTAGCCGGTACGAAGAGCTCTCGGAAGAGTTGGCCCCCCTGGATTATGTGTGCTCGCGGGCGGTGGGGGAGTTCGGGCCATTTCTGGAGTGGGCGGCGTCGGATCGATTGTCGGCGCGCCGAACTTTGCTGTGGATTGGCGGGCGTGATCTGGATCAAGTGCGCAAATCGGCCCATTGGGAGTGGCAGGAGCCGATTTCAGTGCCACAGTCGCTGCGACGGCATCTTTTGGTCGGGACAAAGAAAGTTCAAGCGTCGGCGTGACGACAAAGGCCGTAGCGGCGTGTGTGCGTTCGGAATTTTCGTCGATTCCCCTCCTGAAATAACAACAATTCACTGAGAACGGAACGGTCCGGGGAGACGGGGGTTCCACGTGGAACCTTGGAGTGCGGTTTTAGCACCGATATGAGACACCAGTGCTTCGTGGCGTTTCACGTGGAACTTTGGAAGGCCGGACTTGATACATGCCGCGATTGATTCTGTTCCACATGGAACGACTGGGCGCCGTATCGACGCGAATTGTGATGAGTCGTGTTGAGTTTCACGTGGAACAATCGAGATGAGAGGAACCTACGTATTTCACGTGGAACGAATGCGAAAAAGAATGTTCCTTGTGGAACGCTGTGCATGACGGATTTTGCGGAGTGGTGCTGTAACCGCCGTCACAAGAAGGAGCTACGGACACTGTTTCACGTGGAACAAAATAGAATCCACAGAAAATCCGCAGGCTGACGGGGCTGTTTCACGTGAAACAACTTGCGTCCCACAATGGGCCTCTGCTACTTTTCTACATTTGGGAGAACGTCGTGGCGCGGGTCATTGCGGTTGCCAACCAAAAAGGCGGAGTTGGAAAAACGACGACAGCAGTCAATCTTGCGGCTTGCCTGGCCGCAGCGGAACAGCCCACTTTACTCATCGATTGCGATTCTCAAGCCAACGCCACGGCGGCCATTGGGTTTGCCAAAGATCCGTCGCGTCGTACGATGTACCATGCGTTGATTATGGGCGAACCATTCGAACGGATTGTGCAGAAATCGCAGGTGGATGGGTTGGATGTGCTTCCGGCCGACAAGAACCTGGCCGGGGCTGCGGTGGAATTAGTAGTAGCCGAAAACCGCGAATACAAGTTGCAGACTTTCCTGCAGCCATTGCGTTCGAACTACAAATTCGTCGTTTTGGATTGTCCGCCGGCGCTGGATTTGTTGACGTTGAATGCGTTGGTGGCCGCAGATTCGGTGATGGTGCCGATTCAGTGCGAGTATTTGGCATTAGAGGGAGTTTCGGAGCTTCTTGACACGTTGATGCGTATTCGAAGAACGCTCAATCCCAGTTTGGAAATCGAGGGGATCCTGCTGACGATGTACGATGAGCGTACGACTTTGTCACGCCAAGTCGCCACGGATTTGAGGAGTTTCTTTGGTGCCCAAGTGTTCCAGAGTCTGATCCCGCGGAACGTCCGGTTAGCGGAGGCACCGAGTTTCGGTAAGCCTATTATTTTCTATGACATTCATAGTAAGGGTGCAGAAGGATATACACAGCTTGCGCAGGAGGTGATTGCCAATGCCGAGAAACGCGTTGGGGCGGGGGCTCGGAGCGCTCATTCGGGAGCCTGAACCACCGGTTCCGACAAAACAACCGGAAGGAGCGGCCGCTCCGGCTACGGGTGTGACTACATCGGCAGGTTCTGCGGCGGCGGCAGCGCCGACGATGAGTCCGGCACCGTCCGGACCGATGCAGATTGATATCGACCTGATTGAGCCGAGCCCGTATCAGCCGCGGACGCGTTTTCGGGAGGAAGCACTCGACGAACTGGCGCGGTCGATTCAATCGAGCGGGATCATCCAGCCGTTAGTAGTGCGTCTTGTTGGCAATCGTTACCAGCTGATTGCTGGCGAGCGGCGTTGGCGCGCGGCGCAGAGGGCCGGATTGAACAGCGTTTCGGCCATTGTGCGCCAGGTGCCGGATGAATTGGCGTTGGAGATGACGCTGGTTGAAAATATCCAGCGCGAAGACTTGAACGCGATGGAGCAGGCGCGCGCGTTCGAACGCTTGATGGATGAATTCAACGCGACACAAGAAGCAGTGGCAGAACGCACCGGCAAAGACCGCGCGACGGTGGCGAATGCGATTCGCCTGCTGAAGCTTGAACCGACGATTCAAGATTGGATCGAAGAGGGAAAGCTCACCGCGGGACATGGACGCGCGTTGCTGGCGGTGATCGATCCGCAGATGCGTATGCGCTATGCGCAGCGTGCAGCGCGGGGCGGATTGACGGTGCGGCAAATCGAGCGCCTGGCTTCGCGTCGCGCACGAAGCGCCAGAATGTTGACGGAAACACAGGTGGATCCGAACATTCGCGAAGCGTTGGAGGAATTGCAGCGGCACCTGGGAACAAAAGTGTTATTGCGGCAGAAGACGCGAGTGCGGCCGGGACAGCTGGTGCTGGAGTATTACGACGACGCCCAGTTGATGGGCATCTACGATAAGCTGATGAAGTGAGAACGCGCGCGAATCGGCGCGCTCCTGCACCAACGTTCAGGAATTGCATTCGACAACTCCGTCACGGCGTGGCGTTGACTTCTGTTCGCTCCAAGCTAAATTGGTAATGGAATCTTTTGGGGGGTACGTTCATGACATGGAAGTGGCCCGGCTCAGACAAGAACGGAATCGGCGAACAGTGGACCGGTTTTATCGATCAGGGTGTATCGCTGGAAGGCACGCTAACGATCACGGGGACGTTCCGCATCGACGGACACGTGAAGGGAAACATTATTTCCGAGCAGACGGTGGTGCTCGGCGAAAATGCCAAGGTGGAAGGACAAATTGAAGGTAATCGCGTGGTGATCTCTGGGCGGTTCGATGGAGTGATCTTCGCGAAGGGGCGCGTGGAAATTCAGGCAAAGGGCGTAGTGACGGGCGAAGTGCATTCGCCGTGTATGGTGATTGATCCGGGTGGCATTTTCGATGGGCGGTGCCATATGCTGGCGTCGTCGGATGCGGCGGCGGGCGTTACGATTCCGATTCACGCGGTGACACAGGCGGGGTAGGCACTCCGGGTGGTACGGCAAGACGAAAGTCGCGTGTAACCGTTAAAACTTTCTAAATAGGTTAGGTAACTCTACAGCACAGCGTCGTTTGTGACTCTAGAGGGTGAGGTCCTTGGTTCGCTCTTCATCGGTGGCAACCCTGGGAACCCCAATTACTGATGGCGCGGCCGGCGTTTTGGAGGGCGGCAGCAGGGCTGCCGCTGAGCGTGTCGTTCGTCACTTTAGGGCGGTGAACCGGCGGGAGCTGGGCTCCCGCACTCCGCAGGGGTCTTTGGTTAGGCTTTGGGCGAGACGACGGGGGCTGCGGCTTTGGCGTCGCGTAGGCCGGATTCGATGTTGGGTTGCCAGTCGAGATGCGACACGGGTGAGGCGTTGGCCTTCTCGTAGCAGCGCAGAGCTTCTTCGGGATTGTTGAGCTTCTTTAGATAGAGACGACCTGCGGCGATCAGGGCGAGGATGCTTTGCTTTTCGGTGGGGTGAGCTTCGGCTAAGCGAACATATTCGGAGGCCGCGCGGTCAAAGTTCTGCTGGCCTTCGAGCATACGCGCGAGATCGAGCCACGCAGGCGCCGGCAACTGGTCTCCACCGGCATGGCAGTAGGCTTCGTAGTCGCGCCAAGCGGCTTCGGAATCTTGGGCCTTGAGGTGCAACTGGAGCAGTTGGGCGGTGGCGTCGAGATAGGCGGGCATGTCGCTGCGGCGCCATTGCACTTGCTGAAGCATCTCGAGAGCGTCGGTCGCAGTGGGTTTTTGTTTCAGATAATTGGTGAGGATCATCGCGGCCTCGTCGTAGCTGGATTTTTCCAGGGCTTCGCCAGCCCGGACCATTTCGGGCGCAGCGGACCAAGCAATTTTCGATTCGATGGCTTCAGAGGCTTTTTGTTCGAGTCCAGAGCGCTTAAGGCCATAGGCCGCGGCCATGCCAAAGAGGAAGCCGCCGACGTGAGCCCAATGGGCGACGGTAGAGCTGACGCCCATCACCGAACCATAGAAGAATTCCATGGCGAGCCAGAGCGGGAGAAGATAATACGCCGGGGCGTGGAAGCGATAGCGGAAGAAGAGCGCGAAGAAGGCCATCTCGATTTTCATCTTCGGGAAACGCACGAGAAACGCACCCATAAGCGCGGCGACCGCACCGGAAGCACCGATGAGCGGCATGTAACTGCCGGGGGCGCACCAGCCATAAAACTGCAAAGCCGCAGCGCCAGCGACCAAATAGAAAATGGGATAAATCAGGCGACCCCAGTTGTCTTCGAGGATGAAGCCGGCGAGCCAGAGGAACCACATGTTGAAGATCAAGTGCAACCAGCCACCGTGGAGGAAATTGGCAGTGATGTAGGAGAGTAGCCGGGGCTTGGCAGGGACGAAGGCGTAATTGTCGAGGATGTCGCCCTTCTGTTCGGTTTCAAAAGCGGAGCAAAGCGCGTCCATTTGTGTTTGCAGCGCAGCGGTGTCTTCGTCGTCTCCGGTAGTGTGCAGGGCAGCCTTTTGTTTCTCGGCGAATTGGTCCCACTGCTGGCTGCCGACGGATTTCTTTACGCCTTGGACGAAGGAACCGGCATCAGGCGAGAGCTGAAGGTCGGGGTGAACGGCGGAGAAGGAAAGAAGCTGGAGGCGGGTGCGGGCGCGCTGGGGCAGTTGCTGTTGGATGGGGCCGTGGGTAAGGAGGAAGACAACGATGTTCAATCCGATGAGGACGAAGGTGATGTAAGGCCACCTGCGACCGCGCATGTTTTCGTGACGCAACGGAATGAGCATAGGTTCTCCCGTAACGAAAAGAGGGGACAGTGAACCGGGACCGAGTGGTACTTCGACAGAATACCGGGGTGGCGGAATGATTACGTGCTGGCTTGAGGTACAGGTGGGGCCAAACAGTCATAGACGGGGAGGGATGTTGGCCGGAAGACGGGTTCGATTAGTGTGAGGTGGTGGTGGCGGCAGCAGGGCTGCCGCTGAGCGATTCGTGTGTCACTTTAGGGCGGTGAACCGGCGGGAGCTGGGCTCCCGCACTGTGTTGGTTGACAGGGTTTGCGGTGGCGACTATCGTTCGAAGAGATGGGGTGCGAGGCAAAAAATTGATGAAAATTCTGGTGATCGGCGGCGGGGGCCGCGAACATGCGCTGGTGTGGAAACTGAAGGAGAGCCGCGGCGCAGAAAAGATTTGGTGCGTTCCTGGGAATGGAGGAATTGCGGCGGAAGCCGAGTGCATTGCGGGGGATCCCGGAGATGTGGCGGCGATCGTGGCGCTGGCCGAAAAGCTGGGGCCGGATTTGACGGTAGTGGGACCCGAGTTGCCGCTGGTGAATGGGCTGGTGGATGCGTTTGAGGCACGGAACTGGGCGATTGTGGGGCCAACCAAAACCGGGGCGCAACTGGAAGGCAGCAAAGTCTTCACCAAGGAGTTTCTGCAGCGGCACCACATTCCTACTGCGGCGATGTATGGTGCGTACGATTCGCCAGGGGCCGCGTATGGGGCGCTGTGTGAAGTGGATTGGCCGGTGGTGATTAAGGCGGACGGATTGTGTGCGGGAAAAGGCGTGTTTGTGGCGCCGAATCCGGACGCGGCGACGGGCTTTATTGAACGGGTGATGGAGAAAAACGAGCTCGGGGCGGGCGGCAAGCGAGTGATGTTCGAAGAAGCAATGGAGGGCGACGAACTGTCGTTCATTTTGCTGACGGATGGGGAGCGCTACGCGCCGCTGGTGCCTACGCGGGACCACAAGCGCGTTTTTGATAAGAACGAGGGACCGAACACGGGAGGCATGGGCGCGTATTCCTCGGATGAATTGTTGCCGCAAGAGTTGCGGCGGGAGATTTCGGCGCGCATTGTGGAACCGACGATGAAGGGATTGGCTGCGGACGGGATTCGCTACCAGGGATTTTTGTATGTGGGATTGATGCTGACGAAAGAGGGACCGAAGGTGTTGGAGTTCAATTGCCGGCTGGGCGATCCAGAGACCCAGGCGATTGCGGCGCGAATGAATTTTGATTTAGCCGAAGTGCTACGCGATGTGGCTGCGGGAAAATTGCAGACCGACAAGTTGAAATGGAAGGCGGGCGCAAGTGCGTGTGTGGTGCTGGCGTCGGGCGGTTACCCGGGGAGGTTTGAAAGCGGGAAAGAGATTCGCGGACTGGAAGAAGCGGCGAAGATTCCGGATGTGAAGGTGCTGCACGCGGGAACGAAACGCGATGGGGAGAAGATCGTGACGAGTGGTGGACGCGTGTTGGGAGTGACGGCGACGGGAAACACGCTGGATGCAGCGCTGGAGAAGGCTTATCAAGCCGCGGGGAAAATTCAGTTCGAGGGAATGCACTACCGGCGGGATATTGGGAGGCACGGGCGGCAAGTTTCGGCGGCGGGGGATTGAGGCTTGTTGCGTTTTAGTGGGAAATAGATTCGTGATCGGTGAGCGGCGATCGGGACCACCGTGAGGCGTAGCTGGTTGCCTGCGGCAGCTGGGCTGCCGCTGAGCGATTCGTGATTACGCTCGTTTGATGTACCGGCGGGAGCTGGGCTCCCGCACTCCAGAGCGGCTCAGGACTCTTGGGGTTGCGGGGGCAGGTCGGGCGTTGACGGTGGCGGCGGTGGAATGGGATGGACGAAGACGGGTTCGGGGGCTGGTGGTACGGCGGGCACGGGAAGGCGCATTTCCTGCTGCCAGTAAGAGACGGCCATGGCGCGTTGCCAGAAGCGCGGAATCAGCAACAGAAACAGGATGAGTTGCGCCAGCAGAAATGCGCTGATGATGCTTTGTGGGCCGACGGAGTGAATCCAGAACCACAGGCCGACCACGAGGATGAGGGCGAAGACGATGGCCGCGACTACGTAAGAAGCGAGTAGACGAGGCAGGCTGCGAAAGGTGTGACGAAACGCGAGGCCTATGGCTTTGCGCACGGCGTTTTGGTCGTTCAAGACGGTTTCGACTTCGGCGAGATCGAACCAGATGCGCAGGGTGGTCATGACCAGGAAAATCACGGCGAGGGTGAGCATCCGGATTTCAAAGGGGAGGAGTTCGTTGGTGCTTTCCTTGGCCTTTTTTACCAGGAAGCCCAGGAGCGCGAAGAGAGCGCCTGCGACGATGCCTATGATGATTGCGGAGATGATGAGAATGCGAATGAAGCGCCACAAATTTCTGCCACAGGCGCGGAAGAAATCCTGACGAGGTAGACGGAAGGTGGCGGCGTAGCCTTCGAAGACGCCGGGAAGGAAGAGCGCGGTGGCCAGGAAAAAGAGAAAAGCAAAGTACAAAGCGGGAGTGGTCATGGCGGGCATCTGGCCGAATTCCGGGCGCGCCAGAAACTCGAAGAACGTGGCGAGATCGAAACCGTGAACCAGGCGATTGGCGGCCAAGCTATGATCCAGGATGGCGTGAGCGCTGCGGCGAAACGCGCCGGTGCCGAATTCGGCGAGGGTGAGATTGAGGAGCCAAAACCACACGAGGTAGCGCTTGTTGCGCAGCAGCATGCCCAAGCCGCTGCTAAGTAGTCCGTTGTTTTCATTCATTGATGTTTGCCCTCAGTGCTTCGCGAAAGATCAACATAGGCAGGTATTTTTTTGGTGGCGGCGGCAGCCCTTCGCAAAAGCGGCTCAGGATAAACAGGACTGCCGCTGAACGAGTTGCGCCAGCGATTAGATCGCGGCACCGGCGGGAGCTGGGCTCCCGCACTCCAAGGCGCCGGATTGATTGTGAGGGTTGTCATTTAGACGCCCCACCAGGCTAAAGCCTGGGCGGCCCACTGCGTGACGAAGAGCCAATAGGTGGAAAGCTTTATGGTGGCTTTGAGATTGGGTTTGTCAACGTGGCTGTTGTTGAAGTTGTTGCGATCGATGTGGATGGTGTGATCGGGATCGATTTCGGCGGAGAGGACCTTGGCTTTTTTCTGGTAACTGAAACGGGTCCAGCGGCTTTGTCCATCCCAGTGCTCGCGAACGGTTTCGCCGTCGTCGAATTTAATTTCGACGGTGACCGGCATGACGAAATCGTCTTTGCGGTGGAGGGAAACATAGGATTGATAGACGATGTCGCTCTTCTTCTCGTGTTTCCGTTGTTTTTCGTCGAGGTACCAGTTGACGGGGAAGGACTCGACTTTGAGGACTTCGTAATCGAGCACCGGCGAACCATAAACAGCTTGATTGAAATACCAGCGCAGATCCTTGCCGGAAACTTCTTCGATGGTCTTGAGAAAATCTTCCTTGGTGGGATGAGTGAAGCGGTACTTCATGAAGTAGGTGTGCATGGCTTTCTGCATGGTGTCGGCACCGATGATGCCCTCAAGGGTGAGGAGGACGCTGGCGGTCTTGCCGTAGGTGACGCCGCCGTAGGAGTTGAAGCTGTAGTAGTCGTAGGCGTTTTGCGCGATAGGATCGAGGTCGGCGACGCCGATGTAACTGAGGCGTTGTTCGCCAGGCTCGCCCATGGACATGCCCGCGAGTTGAATGATCGAAGTGTCTTTGCCGAAGATGTCGTCGAGGACTTTTACTTCGGTGTAGCTGTTGATGCCCTCGTCCATCCAGGCGTCTTCGAACTCGTTGGTGGCGACCATGCCGTACCAATATTGGTGGCCAAACTCGTGTTCAAGGACGAGTTCGATGACGCGAAGACCTTCGGGCTCAAACCAGCTGCTGTCACCGGTGATGAAGGTGGGATATTCCATACCGCCGGCGGCGGAATCGGGCTCGGGGTCGACGACGGTGAGGGATTTGTAGGGATAAGGGCCGTACCACTTCTCGAAGCGATCGAGAGTTTGCCGGATGATGCGTTCGTGGCGTTCGGCTTGGCTCCAATGCGCAGGTTGCATCAGGAAACGCAGCTTCACTGGCCCCATTTGCGCCTGGTAAGTGGCCTCGCGGACTTTGAAACGAGGGCTGGCGGTCCAGGCAAAGTCGTGGATGTCGTCGCCGTGGTAGGTGAGCGTCTTAGTGCCATCGGGATTGTTGACATTGGAGAGTTCGACACCACTGGCACCCACGACTTCGTTTTGAGGAACGGTGAGTTTAACGTCGAAGACGCCGAAGTCCGCGAAGAACTCCGTGGTGGCATGGTATTGGTGGCAGTTCCAAGCGCCGTGCCACCAGACACCAACCTTCGGAAACCACTGGCCGCCGAGAACGAAATCGCGTTTCCAGCCGGAGCGTGCTTGGGTTTCCGGCATTTGATCGTGGAAGACGATCTTGAATTGCACGATGGCGCCGGCGGGAATGGGCTTTGGAACAGGCAGATCGATGACGGTTTTGTCGTCTTTGTTGCCGTCGTCGGGGGCGATGTAATGGAGTTGAGAAGTAAGGTCGCCCTGGCCCAGGACTTCGATGCTGCGGATTTCTTCGGAACCGTATTCCTTGGGATCCCACTTTTCGTAGCTGGTATCGCGGTTGCCATCGCGCTTAGCTTCGCGGATCCAAGTGGAATTGGGCTGAAAGGCATTTTGATAGAGGTGGAAAGGAAAATGGTCGAGGGCCTGGCCAGTGAGGTTGTGGTAGGTGAGAGTTTCGATGGCGTCGACGGTGTGCTTGTTGGCGTCGTACTTGGCATCGATTTGATAGTGGACGATGCGTTGGGACATGGGAGTGGGAGAGTTGATAGCGAGGACGGTGTCGGGAATGGACGAGGACTCGACGGGTGGCGCAGCAGTTCTCGCTTGAGGGGGAGCGGCGGCTTGCGGCGCGGCGATCGTTGGAGAGTTGGGGCCGACGAGGATGGGGATGGCTACGGTGGATGCGGCAAGAAGGGCGAGCGTCGTCCATCGAGTGTGCATGGAGAACCTCATCTGGATAGGGGTACGGCTTGGCATCATATCCCAGGCGTGGAGTTTCGCGAAGTGAGTTCCGTGGAGAAGTAATCAGGCGTCCGGCGGAAAAAGCAGGTCCCTCCGCCTCAGGCTGCGGAAGACCCAAGAGCACAGGCAGGAGTGCCTGTGCCACGTGAAGGCCGCAACCCGAGAGGCCGGGAGGACAAATCGTTTAATTTGCGTGACAAATAATTTGCGTGACAACTACGGTAACCCAAGAGCACAGGCAGGAGTGCCTGTGCCACAGGTTTATTGATCGGGGTTGGGCTTGCGGTACAGGGTGGGCGCGTCGGCGGGACGATTCTCATCCTTTTTGGCTTTTTCGCGCGGTTCTTCAGGCGGAACGATCCAATCAAAGCCGCCACCGTCGCCGAGTTGGCCCTCGATGAAGTGGGCATTGCCGGCGAGAAGGGGTAATGTGGCGCGCAGAAAATCGGCGGCGTCCTGCAGGGAAACTTTGTTGGCCTGACCACGCTCGATGAACTCCGCAACCTTGTTCATGCGCTGGTCGGAGCGAACCTGGGCGATGCGAGGATCGTTCTGCTGGAGCAAGCCGGCGAGGGGCACCGCTTGCAGGTCAGGCGGGAAGCGCGTTTCTACGAGCGTTTTTGCTTCGTGTTTCCCCGGGGGATAAATCTGAGTGAAGCGCGGGCGGAGGAGATGCGTCTGCCAGAAATCGCCAGAGGCGCTGACGGACTCCTGCTCGGCGCGATAATCGATGACCCAAACTTCGGGGCCGTAGTCGGCAGGTCCATAACCGATCAAAACGATTTCCAGGAGAGGCTCGTCGGGCTTGAGGTCATATTTGTGGTGAAGCTGCGAAGCGAGCGGGCGCAGTTTTTCGAGAAAGCCGACGCCAATGAGCTCGAGATCGGGATCGCCGGAGCCTTCGGGGTGGTACCACTGCTTCGTGGTAGCACGAACGTCGGAGACGTTTCTGTCCAGGCGTATGGGCATGGGCTGGGCGGGAACCTGCCACTCGGACGCGCCGAAGAAGATGCCGACGTGCGTGGAGCCGATGGTGGCGACGCGGGGTGGGACGGATTTGGCTTCGAGAGGATGATCGATGGCGCCAAAGACGATACCGTTGGCGGCCACATGGATGATTACGCGGCCCCCGGCGAGGTTGGCAACGATTTCGTCTTCTTGCGCGAAGGCGGGAAGGGCCGAGAAAGCGAGTGCCAGGAGAAGCGTCAGGAGCGTCCGCATAAGTCCCCAAAACCAGGCCGGCGCGTTACCGGCCAATTGGTAGCATACTCTCTTGGGCAGGCCAGTGCAGCCAGTTCGCGGATTCTCCCGGGTGATGAGATTCGGTAAAATAGAAGACTGGCATGTCTGCGGTGAAAACCTGGGAAAGTTGCCCTCAGCGGCTGAAGGAAAACAAACACAGGGGAAGCGGAGAATTGTTCGTAGGACATAGGTTGTTGTACAGACTTGGGAGACTTGGGGGGAAGACATCATGGGACTGCGTAAATTGAATGGACTACGGCACAAGGGCAAGAAACTGACGGAAATTCTGGAAGAGCACGAAAAATTTTGGAGAGGGGCCGGGGTGCGCGCGGATTTGAGCGGGGCGGATCTTTCCGGAGCGGACTTAAGCAAAGTGAATTTGGCGGGAGCGATACTCAAGAACGCGAACCTGGAAGGTAGCGATCTGCGTGGGGCGCGCTTGCCGGGCGCGGATTTCGGTGGAGCGAAGTTGCGGAAAGCGGATCTGCGCAACACGGACATGACGGAAGCGAGCCTGGCGGGGGCGGACCTCACCGAAGCACAGGCCAGCGGGGTGGAGTTTTTCCGCTGCGACCTGACGAATGCCAATTTTCATAAAGCGATGCTGCGTAACGCGAACTTCCGCGACGCGCACGTGGATGGAGCGAAGTTCACCGGCGCGGACCTGGGTATCGCGATTTTGCGCGAGACGGATATCCGCAAGGCGGATCTGACTGGGGTGGATCTTTCGACGACGTCGCTGCCGCCAGGATATGCGAAGAAGCAGACGGCGTAGGGTTGGAGAAGAGTTTAAAAGTGGAAGAGTGAAAGAGGGAAGAGCGGGGCGGCGAACCGACGCTATGGATCACTTTCCGGAGTTCATGAAGAAGCCGGCTAACCGGATCGCTGCGGCGCAGCAGGCTACGCCGGGCGTGGAAGGTTACGTGTTCGACGGAGCGGATGGCAGCCAGATGGCGTTCTGGACGTGCAGCGAGAGCGCAGAATCGGCCGGACACCAGCACGATTACGACGAATATATGCTGGTGGTGCAAGGGTGCTACACGCTGATCATCGAGGGGCAGCGCATCCCGGTGAAGGCCGGGGAGGAGTATGTGATTCCGCGGGGGGTTTGGCATAGCGGCGAGGTGGTGGCGGGGACTCGGACGATACACGCGTTTGGGGGACGGCGAGCCGAGCGAGCCCGAAACGTGTAGGAGGATGGCGGAAGATCGCAGGAATGGGACGCCAGACGCGAGGTGTTAGATTCCCTCGTTCCTCGGGATAAATCTTTGTCGCAGACCGCGCTCCTTGGTTGACCGGCGCTGTTTTTGGGGGTCTGGAGGCAAGACGCTGGGGTCGGAAAAGCAGCGGCTCGCCGCCGCACTCCAAAATAGGGCATGAAAGCGGGTGTTGCGGGGTTCGCTGGGTGGTGGCGGCAGCAGGGCTGCCGCTCAGCGGTTTGAGCAGGATTACTTTGCGGCACCGGCGGGAGCTGGGCTCCCGCACTCCGGTGTTCGTGCTTTGCATTGCGTGGCGTGCATGTTAGCCTCACGCAAAGTCCTCGACTGAAGGAAAACTTGGCCGCAACCACTACACAGCTGGATCTGCCTGGGCTGCGCGAGCGCGTGATGAGCGTGTTACGCGGGCTGCTGGAGGAATTGGGCAGCCACGGGGCCGTCGAAACTCTTACAGCAAATTCGAATTTCGACCGTGATCTTGGCTTGGGGAGCCTGGAGCGGGTGGAGCTGTTGAACCGGCTGGAGTCGGCGTTTGAAGTGCGCCTGCCAGACACACTGGCGGCCGAAGCGAATACACCGGAAGAATTGATCGAGGCGATTCTCAAGGCTCCGGGAACGGGCGTGGGCCAGGAAGAGGAAACGTCGGCGCTGCGCGCGGCGTTGGCGACCCAACGGCTCCAGGAAGAAGCGGCGGAATCGATAGCGGAGCGCGCCGAGACGCTGGTGGAAGTGATTCGACACCGCGGCGTGCATGATGCCGCGCGCACCCACCTGATCATCCTGGAAGATGGCGGAGGCGAGCGCCCGTACACGCTGACGTTTGGGGAGCTGGCGAGCGCAGCACAGAAATGTGCGGAGGAATTGGGACGGCGTGGCGTGCCGCCCAATGGATGCGTGGCCGTGATGCTGCCGACTTCCCGGGAGTTTTTTGTTTGTTATGCAGGCATTTTGCTGGCCGGGGCGATTCCTGTGCCGATTTACCCGCCGTTTCGCGCGGACCGGATCGAAGAATACGCGGAGCGCCAGTCGGCGATCCTGAACAATGCGGGAGTATGCCTGCTGCTGACGTTCCGGCGGGCGGAAGCGGTAGCGAAACTGCTGAAGCCCCGGGTGAAAACGCTGCTGGGCGTGGTGGACGCGGAAAAGTTGCTGGAAGCGGCGGAGAATGAGCTGCCCCCAGCGCCGGGTGCGTTGCCCGCGTATCTGAGTGGAAGCCGGGTGCGCAAAGGCAGCGACATCGCACTGCTGCAATACACGTCAGGATCGACGGGCGATCCCAAAGGCGTCACGCTGACGCATGCGAATCTGCTGGCAAACATGCGCGCGATAGCGGAAGCGGTACAACTGACTCCGGATGATGTGGGGGTGAGCTGGTTGCCGCTGTATCACGACATGGGATTGATTGGTGCGTGGCTGACGCTGCTGCTGCAAGGAACACCGCTGGTGGTGATGTCGCCGCTGGCGTTCTTGACGAGGCCGGAGCGCTGGCTGCAGGTGGTTTCGAAGTACCAAGGGACGATTGCCGCGGCGCCGAATTTCGCGTACGAACTGTGCGTGCGAAAAATCACGGACAAGGCCATGGAGGGCGTGGACCTGAGTTCGTGGCGCGCGGCGTTGAACGGCGCAGAACCGGTGAATCCGGAAACATTGCAGCGCTTCGCGAATCGCTTTGCGAAAAACGGTTTTCGTCCGGAAGCGATGCTGCCGGTGTACGGGTTAGCGGAGGCGTCGTTGGGCGTGACGTTCCCGCCGTTGTATCGCGGGCCGAAAGTGGATCGGGTGGAGCGCGAGACGTTCACGACGGAGGGTCGGGCGGTGCCGACCAGTGCTGAAGATGAGAATGCCATTGCGTTTGTGTCCTCCGGGGTGGCGCTACCGAGGCATGAAGTGGTGATTGCGGACGCAGCGGGACAGACGGCGCCGGAACGAGTGGAAGGCTTTTTGTGGTTCCGGGGAGCTTCGGCGACGGGCGGATATTTTCGGAATGAAGAAGCGACCGAGGCACTGTTTGCGGGAGGACCAGCGATTCAAGAAGGCGAATATCGCTGGGTGAACTCGGGCGATCGCGCGTATCAGGCGGAAGGCGAAATTTACATCACGGGCCGGGTGAAGGACATCATTATCAAGGGCGGGCGAAATTTGTATCCGCACGAAGTGGAGGAATTGGCGTCGCGTGTGGAAGGAATCCGCAAGGGCTGCGTGGTGGCGTTTGGATTAAAAGGCGAGGAGACGGGCACGGAAAAGCTGGTGATTGTGGCGGAATCGCGGGAGGAGGAGCGGGAGAAGCGCGCGTTTTTGGTAGCGGCAATCAATGACGAAGTGACGCGCGGTTTGGGAATGCCGCCGGATCGTGTTGAACTGATTCCACCGGGGAGTATACCCAAGACGTCGAGCGGGAAATTGCGGCGCGACGAAACGAAGCAACTGTACCTGGCGCGCACGCTGTCCGCGGCAAAAGCGCCGGCGTGGGTGCAAATCGCGCGGTTAGGAACTGGGTCGTTCCTGCAGGGCGCGGTCAAGGCAGTTTGGGGTGGGATTCGTACGGCGCTGGAAAAGATCTACGGCGTGTATTTCATGGTGGTGTTTTTTCTGTGGATCGTTCCGACGTGCAACCTTGTGCGGCTGTACAAGGATCACCGCGCGGCAGGGCGGTTTACTTCCGCGGCGCTGAAGCTGTTGTTCGCGCTGACGGGGATTCGCGTGAAAGTGATCGGAAAAGAGTACATGGATACACCGGGTGCGAAGGTGTACGCATCGAACCACGCGAGTTATTTTGATGTGCTACCACTGATGGGAGGGCTTGGCGTGCCGTATCGCTTCGTGGCCAAGGGCGAAGTGAACGACATGATTTTCATTGGGACATTTTTGAATCAGATGGGGCACTTGTCGTTTAACCGGCACGACGCGAATGCGCGGCTGCGGCAGGTGGATGAGATCGAAGAGTGCTTGCAGCAGGGTGATTCGGTGTTTGTGTTTCCGGAAGGGACGTTTACGCCGGAGGAGGGAGTGCGGCCGTTTCAGTTGGGCGCGTTTCGTAGCGCAGTGGCGACGGGGGCACCGGTGATTCCGGTGTCGCTGGCGGGAACGCGAAGATTTTTGCGCGACCGAACGATTTTGCCGCGGCCGACGCACGTTACGATTACGCTTTCGGCACCGATTTATCCGGAGCGGGTTGCGAATGGGGATCCGAACCAGTTGCAGGCGGTGGTGCGGTTGCGGGACCAGGCGCGGGAAGTGATTGCGAAGTACTCGGGGGAGCCGCTGCTGTAGAGTGCGCGTCAACGTTGGAAAAGACGGAAGGCAATCCCTCAGGGGCTAAAGCCCAAACCCTAGAGCACAGGCAGGAGTGCCTGTGCCACATGAACCGTAGATTAGCGGTTTAGGGAGTAGATGACGGTGATGTGGGTGTCGACCTCGATGGGTTGGCCATCGAGAATGGTGGGCTGATAGCGCCACTCGCGAACCGCGGCGAGTGCGGATTGAATGAAAAGTGCTTCGCCACTTTCCACCTCCAGCGATTGGATGGTGCCATCGGTGGCGATGATGGCGTGGAGTTCCACGCGACCTTCACGGCGGAGTTGCATGGCCAGCGGAGGATAGACGGGTTCGATGCGGCGAACGAGCCGAGCGTTGATCACGGGCTCGCTGACTCGAACGCGCTCGGTACGATGCGTGGGTGGCGGCACAGGAGCGTCGTGGCGAGAATCGATGGCGGGGAATGTGCCGGGGATGGCCGGACCCGCGGGTGTGCCGGGAATGTCGATTCCGTCGGCTACAGTGAGTCCTACCACGGAGCTGTGATCGTGCATGTTGACCGTCGGGGGTATGTGCCCAGGCGCACAGAAGCGGCACAATTGCGGCCTGCCGTGCGCAGGCTGAGAGGCACCTCTGCCGGAAGTGTGCTGGCGTCCTGGTGAGAACGGAACGGTGGGAACGAAGACGCGGGTGGCGATGTTTTCGCCTTTGCTGAACAGGGGAAAGACTACGAGCGCGGTCAGAATGAGAAGTTGCACGACGATCGAGATGAAGAGAGCACGCTGCTTGCTGCGACGAGCGCGCCGCTCTTGCAGAGAATCGCCTTCGACGAGACAACTGCGCAAAAAACCAATCGGGTTTTCGGGAATAGGGCCCACGGGCATCACACACCTCCAAAAATTGTCCGCAAGAGGTTTGTTTTCACGACGCCAGCCTCCTGGGTTGCCGTCAGGAGACTGGCGCCGCTCTCGCAGGGATGTGAGGTGCGCGCGTCCTCTGCAGCGTTTGACACCAGCGCGGTCAACAAGTTCCCGGAACAGTTTCGTGGGACAAAAAGCATTTTTCTGGCGGAGATTCGTGCCGCTGCTGGAGGTCCAACTTGGCGGAGAATCCAGGCTGCGTTGTGGCGGGCGGCAGCAAGGCTGCCGCTGATCGATGAGTGGAAGGGCTTAAGTTGGTGAACCGGCGGGAGCTAGGCTCCCGCACTCCAAAAGCTGTTTGGTGGCTAGGGAAGAAAACGACCGTTTGGTACATCTCAGGGAAAAACTGCAGCATCTAAATGGGGGAACGGAGGGGGAGGAGGTTCGATGGATAGGCATATTCCGGAAGTCGTCGGGGTACGCCGCACGGGCTGGGCAGCTCTGGAACGTGATCCGCAGCAGGACGTGGTGGAATTCCAATGTCCGCATTGTGGAGCGAAGTTACAGAAGAAAGCAAGGCGCGAGCGGGCCGAGTACCGGTTTACGGATGGATTCTTGCAGGATCTGCAGGGCGAAGGAGTGCAGTGCCACCACTGCAAACAGTCGATGAGAGTGGTGCCAGTGGTGCTGCTGTATGACCAAGATGAAGTGAAGCGATTTGAGGCAGTGTTTTCGCAGGAACATGAAGTAGTGGCAGAGACGTAAATAAAACCGGCATGATAAAAGAGACGGGGCGCTGAAGGTCGGCGCCTCGTTTTGTTTTTTGGTGCTGGTGAAGGAAGAGGCTACGTGCTTGAAGTTGGCGTTGAGATCCTTCGTCGCAAAAAGCGCTCCTCAGGATGACAATTTTGGGTTCGTGATGGTCAACGAAGAGCAGCCCGAGACCCACATGCAAAACCGGCATGTGGGGCACCCGGCAAGCGTGATAGAAAAAAGGTAGGAGAGGGTGCAGTGGTGTGAGGCTGCACCCTCTGTGGGGGTGTTTGGTCAGGAGGAAATCAGAAGATCAGTGCTCTCCTACGGCGTTGCTATTAAATTTGCGCGGAGAGTACAGCAGGGCGGGGGCCGCGCGGCGTCAAGCCGGTTACGCTGGGTAGGGATGCACGGGATATGCCAGAAAGCGCAGATTGATAGAAAAGTACTTAGAGAGAGTTTTAGAACGAAAAAAATTCAGTAGGCTTGTAAGAAAGGATCCACTTGCATGTGATATTTTTCGAGGCCGGAGCGAATCAGTTCGAAAGCTTCGTCGACGTTGTCAGCAAACTGGAGTTGATCAAATTCGCCCTGATCGATGGTGCCCCAGCGAACCATGGCCTTTAGATTTAAAACCTCGGTCCAGTATTTCCGGCCGTAGATGAGGATGAGAGTGTGTTTGGGCATTTTGCCGGTCTGGGAAAGCGTCATCATTTCCCAAAGTTCATCCATGGTGCCGAAGCCGCCGGGAAAGACAATGAGCGCTTTGGCGATTTGTGCGAACCACAATTTGCGCATGAAGAAATAGTGGAAATTGAAACTGAGTTCGTGGCTGATGTAAGGATTGGCGAATTGTTCGTGGGGCAACTCGATGGAAAGGCCGATGGATTTGCCTCCGGCTTCGTAGGCGCCACGATTGGCGGCTTCCATGATGCCGGGGCCACCGCCGGAGCAAACCACAAAGCGGCGGGGACGCGGACCGAGGGAAAGCGCCCAAGTGGTGAGCTTGTGGGAGAGTTGGCGTGCTTCCTCGTAATAGCGGGACATTTCCAGAGAGCTTTTGGCGCGGCGGAGCGCATGGTTATGCTGCGTGAGTTTCGGCTTGCTCAGGCGCGCGGTGTTGGTTTCCTTGAGGCGGGTGTAGCGTGCCGCAGCGACTTCGTGAGAGTCGATACGGGCGGAGCCGAACATGACGATGGTGTCGCCGATGCCTTCCTTCTTGAGCTGGGCAAGCGGGTGAATATATTCCGCGAGAATGCGAATGGGCCGCGCCGGGGTGCTCTCCATGAAGGTTTGATTTTCGTGAGGGGCTTTAGGAGCGTGTTGGGGCTTGAGGCGCTTGCCGTCGGGCATGGGCTATCTCCAAATGAAGCGAGTTACGATTGTAGGCAGAGGGCAGATTTCCGGCAACGCCTTTGGGCCCGCGTGCGTCGAAAGGAATACGCGGGGGAGAAAGCAAGTACGTGAAAAGGCCTGGGAAGATGCAGAGCAATACCGCGAGAATGGCCGGTTTGGCGATGCTGGTGTGTTTGATTCCCTGCCGCATCCACGCCCAAGCTCCCGAAGGGCCGCTGACGCCGCAAGCGGGAGTGACGGAGCAGAAAGCACCGAAGAATATTCGTGTGCGGACGCTGCTGGTGAACACGCCGGTGACGGTGCGGAATGACAAAGGGGAGATGGTCAACACGCTGGAGAAATCGGATTTTCACGTAACGGATAATGGCGTGCCGCAGATCATCACGCACTTCACGCTGGGAGGCGACCCGGTTTCACTGGTGGTGGTGGTGGAAACCAGTTCGCGTATTGCGCCGATGTTGCCGCGGATCCGCAAGACCGGCATTTTGATTTCGCAAACGGTGATGGGACCGACGGGTGAAGGCGCGGTGGTGAGCTACGATGACGACGTGAAGGTTCTGCAGGACTTCAGCAGCAGCGCGGATGCCATGGAAAAGACCATGACGGGATTGAAGGAGGGCTATTCCGGGGCAAGATTGTTTGACGCCATGTCGAAGGCCGTGGAATTGTTGCGCTCGCGGCCGGAAGTTTCCGAGACGGATCTGGGAAAGCGGCGGGTGATGCTGGTGATCGGCGAAGCGCACGATAAAGGAAGCGAAGACAAACTGGGAGAGGTGCTGCGACAAGCGCAGCTGGCGAACGTGACGATTTATACCGTGGGCCTTTCCGGATTGCGCGCGGATTTGACGCGGAAGCCGAACCCGCAACCGGTGCCGAAGGCCACGCCGGACGGTGTTTTTGGAATGCCAGGGCCGCCGGGAACGGTGCAGACGCCGGATACGGATGCCAGTATGGCGGAGGGGCCAAATTTGATTGGGCTGGCGGTGTGGGCGGTGACGCACGTGAAAGATAAGGTGACGTCGCACCAGTTAGAGATTGCCTCGGCAGCGACGGGCGGAGAACACGTTTCGACTTGGAAAGACTACTCGATCGAAAATGCGATTGACGAGATTGGCGGGGAGTTGCACTCGCAATACACGTTGTCGTACACGCCCGCAGGCGAAGTGAGCGATGGATACCACGAAATCAACGTGACCGTGGATCGCAAAGGATTATTCTTGCGCGCGCGGCCGGGTTACTACGTAGAGCCGCCGGAGAGCTGAGGCGCGAGGCTTAACACAAGATGACGCTGGACGGGATAAGACAGCGGCGTAAAGCCGCTGCTACTTGCATGAAGCAGGGGTTCACGCTTCGGCTGGCCACGCGCGAGGACATTCCGGCATTGCGGGAGTTGATTGAGTGGTCCGTGCGGGTACTGCAGCGAGACGATTATTCGCCGGAGCAATTGGAAGCGGCGCTGGGGACGGTCTATGGGGTGGATACGCAATTGATTTTGGACCGGAGCTATTACGTAGTGGAAACGGCTGGCACTGCGAAGGGAAAAAGCATCGTAGCGTGCGGAGGTTGGAGTAAGCGAAAGACGCTGTTCGGGAGCGACGACGGACCGAATCGCGACAGTTCCCTGCTGGATCCTGAGCGCGACGCGGCGAAGATTCGCGCGTTTTTTGTACATCCCGATTGGGTGCGGCGAGGTTTGGCTACACGGATTTTGCGGGCTTGCGAAGAGGCTGCTTACGCGGAGGGTTTCCGGCGGTTTGAGATGGGGGCGACGCTGACGGGTGTACCCATGTATGCGGCGTGCGGGTATACGAAGGATGAGAGGTTGGAGACGCCGCTGGAGAATGGATTGTCGCTGGCCGTGGTGCGGATGTCGAAGCGGGTGAGTTAGTAGAATCGGGGATTGTGCGGGCATGCGGCGCAGCCCTTCGCGGCTCAGGGTAAACAGTGCTGTGCCCCTACGGCAGAGGGTAAAAAGCGGCTACCTATAAACCAAAAGGCTTTTTCCGTATGTTGTAGAGCCCTTGCTACAGGCAACCCAAGAGCACAGGCAGGAGTGCCTGTGCCACGTGTAGCGGCGGGCCTTCGGCCCCGCACCTTTCACGAAGAAAAGAACACAGGCTGAAGCCTGTGCTACAGGATTTGTTGCCAGAAGGCGGATTCTTTGGAGGCTAGCAGCGAATCTTTGCGGGCATTCCAGCGCAGGAAATGGGGCGTGCGGGTATGGGCGGTGTGGTGCTCGCGGCTCTCCCAGACTTCGTGGAAAAGGTAGGTGCCGGGCTGTTCGGCGCTGCGGTGCAAATCGTACTGCAGGCAGCCTTCTTCTTTGCGCGTGGGGCCCACCAGGGCGCGTAATTCGGCTTCGAGGAGCAGGTGCTGGCCTTCCTTGGCACGAAGCATGACCACGAGAGTTAAAGCGCCCTTGGGGAGCTTGGTGATTTTGACACTGCGGGACTTACGGCGGGGACGCCGTTTGGCGGATTTTTTCGATTTTGGTCTGGGCATATCGCAGGGGATTGTAATCCAACTGGCGATAAGCGCAAGTGCGTTGTGGCGATCCGTTGTGCGTTATTTTTCTTCGTTTTTGCGGCCGGCGTTCAGGCTGTCGAAGTTGAGCAAGGTGTTGAGGACGAGCGAATAGGTGTTTTCGGTCTCGCCGCGATAGATGGGGTTGAGGGAGAAGAGTACCACGTGGCCATTGCCGCTGGGGACGTCGACGACGGCGGGATGCTGGGCAATCTCCCCGCCATTTTCGACCAGGCCGGAGATCAGCAGGTCTTTGGAGTCGGCATAGCGGAGAACGATCCGGGCACGATCAGCAGGCGGAATCACCCGGGGATTGTTGTCGAGCTGTTCGTCGGTGGGAATGGGAACTTCCCACTGCTCGTGCTCGGGCTGCTCGGGGATTTCTGGAGTGGTACGGCCAACAACGTAATCGGGATCGTCCTTCGTGCCGCGGCCAGTGGGGCGAGTGGTGGAATCGCCCGCCAGGTGACGGCGACGGGACCAGAGCATACTGTTCACCGAGAAAATCGGGTCGTTGTCGCAATAGGCGGAGACTTTCTCGTCGTAACCATAGGCGATGGGGCTGGCGGGATCGACGAGGCGAGTGCCGACGATGGCACCGACAATTTTCATTTTGTCGGAATGAGTGGCAGTGACGCCGTTGCCGAGGCCAATGGCCAAGGCGAATTGGGAAGTGTCGGTGGAGGTGAGCAGAACACCGCCTTTGGCGACGAACTCCTGCAACTTGGCGACGCCTTCCCAACCAAGGCCGGGGCGCATGTCGGGGGTGGAGTCGTTCTTGCCGACGAGATTGGGAGTTTCGGGGGTGTTCAGCCAAGGCAACGGGTTGCCCCAAGAAGTGGAAAGGCCATCAATGATGGTGGTGGGGCTACTGTTCCAACCGACCGGGGGAAATAGGACGACATCATACTTGGCGTGGAGGTCGGGGATTTTGGCGATCGCCTGGGTGCTGGTGTAATCGTAAGGAATTTGGAGATTGTCGAGGGCGAGGCGCCACCAGCCTTCGGATTGCGTGCTGATCCAAGTGTGGACGTACAAGATGCGGGGCGCGCGAACGGGATGCGTTTTCACGTTGGGCGCTGCGGAAAGGGCAACCACGCGCAGGCCGAGCGATTTTGCCGCAGCATCGAGGTCGGAACGATTGACGCTGCGAATCAAGAAGGTGCCGCGATTGAACTTGTGGTCGGCAACCTGGAAGGGTTCCTCAGCAGCGTCGATGCTGGCGCTCTTGAGGCGATAGCGCAGGGTGGCGAGCGCAGGCTCGGCATGATTGTCGATGGCGAAGAGCGCGCCTTCGCCTTGAACGCCACCGATGGCGGGAAGCTCGGTGATGCGCTCCATGGGGATGTTGAGGACCTTGGTGTCAGTGACGCGCGTGATTTGCACGCCGAAGAGTTCGCCGAAGGTCCAGGCGGTATCGTCGTAGGGAGTTTTCTGCGGATCGTCGGGACTCCAATATTGGTAATCGAGGAGCGCGTCAGCAACGCGGGAGTAGGGTTGGTCCATGCGGATGACGTAACTGCCTGCCGGGAAACTGCGCGAAGTGGGCGCGGGAGGCTTGGGCTTTTCCTCGGCGTCACCGGGCTTGGGCTTCTTTTCTTTCTTCGCAGGGAGCGCGACAAGGAAGGCGGAGGTGGCGCGGGAAATTTCGACGTGTTGCTTGAGCATGATGCGCAGGAGGTCGGCTTGCACCGTGGGCCGGGGATCGTCGGAAGGTAAGACATAGGCGGCGGGGCCCTCCGTAGAGGGCTTTTCGATGGACCGCTTGCTTTTGAGATAGAAATTTTTCAGGAACATGCGGCGGTTGTCGCTGAAATAGTGGAGGGAGGTGAGCAGGCCGGTTTCCTCGTAATTGTTGTTGTTGCGCTGCGACCAGAGTGCTTTGGGAAGCGGTGGATTGGCACGATACCAGGTGCGCGCGTATTCGTCGGGCTCGAGGGTGCGTTCGCGCGTGTCGGCGCCATCGTTACCGAAGGTTTCGTAGAGGCGGCTGATGCCGTTGTGCATCGCGGCGATGAACATGAGGTAGCCCGGGGACCAAGTGTCGAAATCGCCGTGAGTGAAAACGCCGGGCATGCCGAACTTGGTCATGTCGGCAACGTTGCGGGCGCCAATCATTTGCCATTCGTCGACGAGAATGGGATCCACCCAGGCATTGTAGGGGCCGTCGCCGACGGTGTTGTCGTAGAGATAAGGGACGGACTCGTGGAGGTCGTGAAGGACCTGGGCGTCCCAGCCGACGTAGGTGTTAAGCACGTTTTCGGTGAGTTTGAGGGTGACGGCCATGGCGTCGCGATTGTTGTCGTGGACGACGTATTTGCCCCAGTAGATGAGGGGCGGATAAAACTCTTTGGGATGGGCGAGGTGCCATTTGTAGATGTCGACCTCGCGATCACGGCCATCGACTTCGACGACGGGAGTGATGAGGGTGATGACGTTGTCACGGATGTCGCGAATGTAGGGGCTGTCGTCGACGGCGAGGCGATAGGCGAGTTCCATCAAGGCGGTGGGCGCGCCGGTCTCCGTGGAATGGATGGTGCCGGTGATGTAGTAAACGGGGACGGATTCGGCGACGAGTTTGTCGGCTTCGGCGTCGTTGAGCTGGATAGTGCGAGGATCAGCGAGCTTGGCGAGACGCTGGTGATTCTGCTCGAGATTTTTCAGGTTGGATTCGGAGGAAACGGCGACGGCGATCATCTCGCGGCCTTCTTCGGTGGTGCCAATCGAAAAAACCTTCACGCGCGCGGTAGCCTTCTCGAGAAGGCGCATGTACTTGTACACGTCTTCCGCGTAAGGAAGGATGCCGGGCGCGCCGGCGATGTCGCCGAGGACAACTTCGGGAGTGGGAACGTTTTTGCTGGCGGGAAGGTAGTCGACGAGCGGGGAGGAGAAGTAGGGGGCGGTAGTGTACTTCTGGATTTTGGCGGTGTAGGCCTCGTCGATGGGCTGCTTGGAGTCGCGCGCGGGTTGCGCGTCGCTGTCGGCGAAAGCGGCGGGGCCGGTCAGGAGGGCGACGCAGAGGAACAGAGCAAAGCTCAAGCGAGATGGGCGGGACATAGGTGCTCCTTGTGTTGTGAAAGCAAAGCGCGATTTTAGCGCAGAATTGGGTGTGGCGCAGGGGGAATGAAAAGCTCGTGCGCGGTCGCAGAAGGGTGTGCTTGAAGTGGGCTCTAAACCCGCACCCTTAAAAGCAAAGGGTGCGGCACCCGCAAGGAAAACCAACGGCCCGCCTCCCTTCGCAAAACAGCTCAGGGTAAGCAGAAGGCGGGCCCTACAAGAGCGAGTGAAACACGCGTTAATGCAAGAAGGTTAGGCAGACGGGCGAGGGGATATCGTTCTCGATGGAGACTTGTTTGAGCGCGCCGGTGGACTGGTCGATTTGGAAAGTGGCGATGGAATTGGAGTTTTGATTTTCGGCTAAGAGATATTGGCCGGTGGGATCGATGGCAAAGTGGCGGGGCTCTTTGCCGCCGGTGGGAAATTCGCCGATGTGCTGGAGCGAGCCGTCGGCGGGATTGATGGAGAACACCGCGATGGTGTCGCGACCGCGATTGGAAGCGTAGAGCCATTTGCCGTTGGGATGGACGGCGATTTCGGCATCGTCATTGCGCGCGCTGAAATCCGTGGGAAGTGTGGAGAGAACCTGGAACTCGAAGAGGGTGCCCTGCGCCGCATTGTAGGAGAAGGCGGTGACGGTGTTGCTGAGTTCGCTGACGACGTAAACGTATTTGCCATTGGGCGAGAAGGCCACGTGACGCGGACCGGAGCCAGGATTGAGCTTCGCGGACGGCGGATTGTTCGGGGTGAGCGTGCCCTTGGCGGGATCGAAACGGTAGCTGAGAATGGCGTCGAGGCCGAGATCGGCAACGAACACGTAACGATTGTCGGGAGCCACCTGGATCCAGTGCGCGTGGGGAGCCTCCTGGCGCTGCTTGTTGGGGCCCAGGGGGCCAGCGTTTTTCACGTTGGCGGTGTGCTCGCCGAGAGTGCCGTCGGGAAGAATGGGGAAGACGACGACGTTGCCGGAACTGTAGTTGGCGACGAGGAGATACTTGCCGGTTTTATCGAAGGAGAGATAGCAGGGGTCGAGACCGAGGGCGGGCTTTTGATTGAGTTGGGTGAGCTTGGCGGATTTGGCATCGACGGAAAACGAAGTGATGGTGCTGTTCGGTCCGGCTTCGTTGGCGGCGTATGCGAATTTGCCGTTGGGATGAATCACGAACCAGGAAGGGCTTTCAGTTTCGACAGCGACGCCGCGGCGTTTGAGCTTGCCGGTTTTTTCGTCGAAATCGTAGGCGTAGATGCCCTTGCTGCCGGTTTTGCCGGTATAGGTGCCGACGAAGGCGAGATAAGTGGAATCCATGGATGGCTTAGATGCGCGTGGTGGAAAAGCGAAAACGACGAAAGAGGCACAGAGAACCAGAAAGGCGGACGCACATACACGATGGAAAGTTTTCATGGAAGTACTGTAGCGCAGGACTGGCGAGGTTGGCGAGTGCTGCGGAGATTCGCGCGGTAAGAGTTCACCACGCGGCAGGAACGCGCGGAGAATTGGTGCGCAAGACGCGCAGATCAAAGAGAGATTCCTCACTTCG
>DATKPS010000041.1:0-41283 GCA_035524015.1 Candidatus Sulfotelmatobacter sp. | reverse complement strand
CGTACAGTAAGAACACTTGCATGAGCGTTTATCCGGTCCAGCCTATAACCTTTAGTGGCGTGCGTACGTACCCGCTCGCGACCCGTAAAAGCAAGGTGACCGCGAGCGATGTGGCTAAGCCAGTGGGGCGTGGCGCTTCTCTCAGCAAGTTCCTCGATTCTCTGCCGAATATTCTGGCGGCTCGCGACCTGCACAACATTGCGGCGGCAGTGCAAACAGCTCGCAAGCGTGAACGTGCGATCCTTTGGGGCATAGGCGGCCATGTTGTTAAGGTCGGGCTCACGCCGGTTCTGATCGACCTGATGGAGAAGGGTTTCGTTTCCGGTATCGCCATGAATGGAGCCGCGCTGATTCACGACTTCGAAATGGCAATGGCTGGCAGCACGTCAGAAGACGTGGAAGCTGCGCTCGGCAAAGGCCAGTTCGGTATGGCCGCGGAAACCGGCTGGGGAATCAATGAAATCGCGAAGCTGGCGTATCGGGTTCGCATGGGCTATGGCGAAGCGGCTGGGCAGTATCTCACCAGCGGGGTTGTGGAGCCGAAACATCCGGAACTGAGCATTCTGGTGGCCGCTTACAAGAAGCGCATACCGGTGACGATCCACCTGGCGATTGGCACGGATATTCCGCATATGCATCCTTCGGTGGACGGCGCGGCGCTTGGCGCGGCTTCGCTGCATGACTTCCGGCTCTTTTGTGCATTGGTGGAGCGAATGGACGGCGGAGGCGTGTATTTGAACTGGGGTTCCGCGGTGCTTCTGCCTGAAGTGTTTCTCAAGGCGGTCTCCGTAGTGCGCAATCTAGGCGTGCCGTTGCGCCCCATCACGACTGCCAATTTCGACTTTATCCAGCATTACCGGCCGACTACAAATGTTGTAAAACGCCCCACCGCCGCATCCAATGCAAAGAAAGGCGAAGGATCCAGGGGTTTCGCGATTACCGGTCACCATGAATTGATGCTGCCGCTGCTGGCGTCGGCATTGGTGGCGGGTTGGCCTGCTTCGGGAAGGCGAACAAAATGACCGGTCCATTCGAGGAGAATCCATCGCCGCAAGAGCAGGAGCCGAATCTGGATCAGCCCACATCGCAACCAGAACTCACTCCCGCCTCGCCTACGCCTCCGGCTACCGAATCGGGTGTCGCATCCGAACCCGAACAACTTCCGCCTCCCTTCCCGCCAGGAAAAACCTACCCGCCGGACCTGCAGATTACCTGGTCCTGGCAGCACTTGGCGGTCTTTCTGGTATTCATTTTTATCAGCCTGCTCACGGTGCAAGGCTTTTTTGTAGCGGCCTATGCGCCACACCAGAAGATGACCACCGAGCAGCTGGAAGATTACATGCTCTCAAAGCCCCAAGTGGCCATCGGCAGCACCGTGATTATCTACGCGCTACTGCTGTTTTTTTTGTACGTCACGCTGGCATTGCTGCGCGGACAGCCATTCTGGCGGACCTTGGGTTGGCGAAAGCTGCCCACAACAATCAACGGGCAATCGCGGAGTCCGCTGATCTATTTCTTCGTCGGCTGCGGTGTGTCATTGCTGGTGTTCGCGCTCACCTCCATCATCCAACCCCCGGAAAATGCGCCCATCGAGCAAGTTTTCAAATTCAAGCAAACCGCCGTTTTGTTCGTAGCCACGGCGGTGCTGATCGCGCCACTCGCCGAAGAAACCATCTTCCGGGGTTACTTGTACCCAATGTTTGCGCGCTGGTTTGGCGTGGTGCCCAGCATCATCGTCACCGGAGTGCTTTTTGGTTTGATGCATGGCCCACAACTCGGCGGAGAGAAAAGCCTGATTGCGGTGATGTCCTTGGTGGGGATTGTCTTCACCACGGTCCGCGCCCGCACCGGCAGCGTGTTTGCGAGCTACCTGATGCATTTGGGCTACAACTCGTTGATCGCTGCCAGCTTGCTTCTGGCAACTCACGGTTTCACGCAAATTCCGCATCATCATTGATGCCCTTCGATTCGTGACGCCTTCGATACAATAGAAACAGGGAGAGTATGCGACTTATGTATGTAGCCCAACCCATAGAATGGACCGAGGAAGGCGTGGTCATGCTGGACCAGCGGCGCCTTCCGGCCGAAGAAGTCAGCTACACGTACACCGATTATCGGGAAGTGGCCAAGGCTATTCGCGAAATGGTGATTCGTGGGGCGCCGGCCATCGGTGTGGCGGCGGCCATGGGAGTTGCCCTTGGCGCGCAAAAATCGCCGGCGAAAACCGTTGAGGAGCTGAAAACGGAATTTCCACTGATTTGCGACACGCTCGCGAAGACCCGGCCGACGGCAGTGGATCTGTTCTGGGCATTGGAGCGGATGAAGAATCGCTTCCAGGAGTTGCTGGCTTCTGGCGCGGACTTGGCTGCGATCCGCAGCGCGATGGTGGCGGAAGCGCAAGACGTACATCGCGAAAAGCTGGCCACCGATGAAGCCATCGGGCGCTTTGGCGCGGAATTTATGCCCAAGGAAGGCCAGGTAATGACTCAGTGCAACGCCGGGGCTCTGGCGACTGCCGGCATAGGCACCGCGCTTGGGGTGATTCGCGTGGCTTTCGAACAGGGTCACAAGTTGCACGTGTTGGTTCCCGAAACTCGGCCCTACCTGCAAGGCGCACGCCTCACCGCGTGGGAACTCCACCGCGGAGGTATTCCGCTCACGCTGATTACGGACAATATGGTTGGGCATTTCCTGAAGAGCGGCGAAGTGGGCGCGATCGTAACCGGAGCCGACCGCATCGCGGCGAATGGAGACACGGCGAACAAAATTGGCACTTACCAAATCGCCGTGCTGGCGAAAGAGAACAATGTTCCTTTTTACATTGCCGCTCCCATTTCCACCTTCGATTTGTCGATTCCCGATGGCGAACACATCCCCATTGAAGAGCGCAGCGCTCAGGAAGTCACACACATACAAGGCCTGCGCATCGCTCCGGATGTCCCTGCGGCGCATCCGGCTTTTGACGTGACACCGAACCGCTATATTCATGCAATTTTTACCGAACGGGGCGTGGCCAAGCCTCCGTATACAGAATCGCTGCGGAAACTCGCCGCTTCGGCCGTGCGCGCGGCGAGTTGATGGCTTTCGCCTCGTTTTTACAGCAAACGCCGTATGGTTTCATCTCCGGGCACCGCGCACTATGGGTGACAATTCAACATTCTCATCCTGACCAATAGGGGACGCCTCATCAGCGTCCCCTCCTCTTTTGTGCTTGTTTTTTACGCTTAGCGATGGGCGAGTACTAGTATGCGGAATGTACAAAAACCGTTGAAAATCTGCCTCCGCTCGCAGCAATAACCGCGCCACGTGGGGCGCTTTTTCTACCGCTAACTACAAGAATAGAAGGGCTTTAGCGGCTAGGCCATCAAGATGGCCTTCTCCTTGCCCTGAGAATACGCGGCCAGCAAGTTGAGATGCAGGTGAACCCTTATGAAAGCGAAATTCGACCTTTTTTTGAGGCTACCCGATGGCCAGCCCGTTTGGATCAAAGCCGTGGAAAAACTTGACGACGCCAGGAACGAATTGGCGCAGATAGCAGCGCACTCGCCCGGCAACTATTTCATTTTTAATGCCAGCAACGGGCAATTAGTCCCTACAGGTCAGCCGTCCCTCGTTCATAGCTCTGACTAGACCCGATCCTGCGATTCCACCCGGGGACTTTCACCCGACCGGCGACCAAGTTAACCAGCGTTATGGGTGGCGGTAAGGTGCACTGGCGCAGCATCCTGGGTTTCGCATCTGCGTATGCGCGCCAGCGCCCGGATCTGCGTACCGTTCGAAGAGGATTCGACCGACAGTGTGCCACCCAGTTCGGCCAGACGTTCCCGCATACCGGCCAGGCCAATTCCTCCCGCTTGTCCAGCCCGGAAGTTCTCCAGCACTTTTCGATTGATGCCGTGGCCATTGTCAGAAACAGTGAGAATCACTTCGTCTTCGCTGCAACGGACATCGACGTCAACGTGTGTTGCATTCGCGTGGCGATGAACATTGGTTAAAGATTCCTGGAGCACGCGAAACAGCGCAAGTTCGATTTCACGAGGCAAGCGGTCCACGATTTCGGTGAGATGCAACTCCACCACGATTTCGCTCCGTTTTGCGAAGCCTTCGGTGTACCAACGAAGGGCAGAATAGAAGCCCAGTTCATCCAGCAGTGGAGGATGGAGCAGGTGGGAGATTGTGCGTACCTCCGTAATGGCGCGGTCGGTCAGATCGACGGACTCGGCCAACAGGTGATTGTGACCGGTCGTTGTGGCATCTCGGCGTTGCAGCCGTCCCAGGTTCAGTTTTAAGCCCGCGAGGAATTGCCCGACACTGTCGTGGAGTTCGCGCGCGATTTTGCGGCGCTCCACATCCTGCAACTCCAGGATACGCGCGCTGAGCATGCGGTAAGATTCGGCATTTTTCTTTTCGAGCCATTCCTGGTGTTTGCGGCGTTCGATCTCGCGAATGAGCAGATTGAAGCTGTAGAGCAGCAGGACCAGCGCCAGAACGAAGGAACCGATCAGGGTAATGATCATCCGCGTGAACAGGCTATTCCAGGTCTGCAGCCGTTTCTCGAGCAGTTGCGCTTCATTGTTTTCCATGTCTTGGAGCATCGCGGACATGGTTTTACGACGGGCAAAAATAGCGGCCATTTGATCGTTCACACTGGAGAGCGTGTCGCCGAGACAGTTGCGCTCTTTCACACAACTGCGAAGTTGCACCAGATCCTCGTCCAGAAGTTTTCCGAATTGCTCCAATTGGATGCGGTAACCGGGACTGTCCCGGGTCAGTGTGCGCAACTGCTCGACCGTCTGGAGCTGCTGTTTCGCTTGAATTTCCAGATCGCCTGCTTCGTCAGGATTGCGCGACAGCTGATACAGATTGAAATTGGCGTGATTCTCGTCGATTTCCGAGCGCAAATCCTTCAGCAGCCCTCGCACGTAATAGGTGTGCAAAACCTGTTCCCGGCTGGCTTGTATGCGCTCGACCGTAACCAAGGCAATCGCGCCAGTCAGAAGCAGCAGCACGAGGGCAAGAATCAGCGAACCAAAGCGCAAGGGAGTTGGAGTAGGAGCCTGAGGACGAGGTGCTGGAGCAGTCGACACGATTCTCTTTCCTGAATTGACATCGCTGTACGAGCCGCCACGCTGCTACCGGGAAGGGCCGAGTTCGCCGATCACTTGGGCAACTACACTTTGGTCGATCTTGGGACTGATATAGGAGCCATCTCCAATCACAACCCGCAGCGCCTTCATCAGTTCTTCTTCCGCGTCGGCTTTCAACAGGTAACCACTGGCTCCGGCACGAAATCCGCTACGCAGTACTTCCGAGGATTCGTGCAACGTGAGCAGAATCACCTTAACGTCTGGATGCTCTTTCCGGATGATGCGCGTCGCTTCCAGGCCATTCATGCCTGGCATAGTGACATCCATTAGAACCACTTCAGGGCTCAGTTGGTTGGCTAGCCGGATGGCATCGTTGCCATTACTAGCCTCGCCGCACACTTGCCATTCCGGAGAAGATTCGAGAATGGTTTCTACACCGCGGCGGATAAATGCGTGATCGTCAACGATTAGCACACTAGGCATGGATAGGAGTCTCCGTAAGCCGTTGCGGGGGCGCGGACTCGCGACTGCTCAGAGATCGATGAACCCTTTGGGCCGATTCCATCCCTGCCTCTCAGCGGCAGTTTCTTCTTCTAAGTTAAAATCTTAAGCTTCAATAATCTGATTCTTGATGGCGTAACGCACCAGCTCGCTCACCGAGTGAATTTCCAGCTTGCGCATGATGTTCGCGCGGTGCGTTTCCGCCGTTTTCACGCTGATTCCCAAAGAAACGGCAACTTCTTTGCTGCTTTTGCCCTCGGCAAGAAGCTGTACAATTTCTCGCTCGCGGGCGGTCAAACGATTGCGCGTGGGCAGCTTGGGTTCAGCCCCCGGAGCTTGAAATGAAAAATCACCGAGGAGCATTTCCGACGCGCGCGAAGTAAAAAACGTGCGGCGCTTCGAAATAGAATCGACCGCGGTGACCAAATCGCGATCCGCGTCCGACTTCAGGATGTAGCCACGCGCACCGGCTTCCACCACTTCCCGGACCAACTGGTCGGAGAAGTGCATGGTCAGAATCAGAATACCGGTTTTTGGCAGCGATTTGTGAATTCTGCGCGCCGCTTCCAAGCCATTCAGGTCGGGCATGCTGATATCCATCACCACAATTTGCGGCTTGAGCTGCTCCGCCAAGGCCACTGCTTCCTTGCCGGTTTTCGCTTCCGCGCAAACTTCCCAGCCGGGCTTCGCGCTAAGCAGGTCTTTCAGCCCCCGGCGAATGATATCGTGGTCATCGGCGACCAGAATGTTTAGTGTGGTCATGTCGGTTCCCGCGGAAATGTGGGAATTGCCGATTTCTGTCTCCAAGTTCCGCATATGCATCTTATCTCCGAATTCCCAAGCTAAAAGCTGGATGTTGTTTTTAAAACAAGTCCCAGTTAAGCCTGTCATGTAAGAAGGTTGAATACCACGTTTACTGTATTTGAGTACTGGAACACCCGGAACGCCATTTTTTGTCAACGAAAATGCCTAGGATTTAACGGTCAGTTTGTTGGTCACCTTATCCGGCCCAGCCAGATCAGAGGCCTTATCCTCGATGTTTTGCTTCTCTTGTTCGGAAGTGACAGGTCCCTTCAAGGTGACATGGCCGTTACGCACGATGACTTTCACGTTATGCGCGTCGGTGGACAAAGATTTGTCGCCGTTGATGGATTGCCGGATTTTCTGAGCAAGTTCGCGGTCCGCAGCGTCATTCTTCTGCTGGTCCGCGGTTGCCCCGGCCTGTTTATTAGCGGCTGTGTTGTCGGCTTGTGGCAATGCCGTGTGCAAAGAAGCAGCGCGGGCTGGCGCCATGCCGATGCCGAGAGTCAGCGCACACGCACCTAGACCGACCGAGAGCGCCCGAAACGTGAAATCGCGTGTCATTCTTTTTCTCCCCTCATTTTGATTTTTACTAACTGAACTAAGTGTCGCGACGATCGATCACCAGAAGCGCAACTCCGCCAATCAACGCCAATGCTCCAAAAATGGGCGGCAATGGCACAGTGTGATGCTCATCTTTGGTGACATGTATAGGGCCGACATCGACCGCTTTTTTGGGCACGGTATACGTGAATCCTTGATAGGCGAGAGCGAGCACGCCCAAGACAATCAAAACGATCCCCAATAGTGACTTGCTGCTCATTTGTGAGTCCTCCTGTTCCTCAATCAAATGAAACCGGTCGGGCGCAACCGCCAAACATGCCGCCAGTGTCGGTCCCAAAGCGTTCCGACACTATCCGCTGCAAACTGTATTCCTTTGCGAAATTTCCCGAACCCCGCATTTTTCAAGTGCATTTGTCCGCTCACCGGGTGAATCGCTGTATGTCCTTCGCAGTGCAGCTAGTGTTTTATAGGCTGTGCGCCACATATCATTTGCGAGGAGGGGCCATGAATTGGGATCGCGTGGAAGGCAAGTGGAAGCAGTACTCCGGAAAAATAAAAGAAAAGTGGGGGAAGCTGACGGATGACGATTTGACGACAATCAGCGGCAAACGTGATCAACTCGTCGGGAAGCTGCAGGAACGCTACGGATGGGCAAAGGACCAGGCGGAGCGGCAGGTCGATGAATTCAGCCACACACTCGACGAGTCCACCCGCGATTCTCAAAAGGTCCGCGGCGCTGGCCACTAACTCCTTCCTCTTTCGGATTATGTCAAGGTGACTTCGTCTGGAGCAGCTGCACTGCCTGCTGCTCCGGACGTTTCTATTTCGGGAGTTGTTTTTTGGACGAGTGCTATCAGCCCACGAATTGTTAAATGAAGAGTCTACTGCGCCGCATCATTGCCTTTCTGGCAGTCTTTTTGATTGTGAGTCCGGCTCCTTTGCCCGCCTACTCTGTGTTGACGCATGAGGCGGTCATCGACGTAGCTTGGGATAGCGGTGTGCGTCCGTTACTGCGGAAACGCTTTCCGAACGCCGGCAAAGACGCTCTCATCCAGGCCCACGCTTACGCTTATGGCGGCGCAATCATACAGGACATGGGTTACTATCCGGGCGGCAGCAAGCTGTTCAGCGATTTGACTCACTACTTCCGCAGCGGTGATTTCATTCTGGCTCTATTGCGAGATGCCTCGACGTTGGATCAGTACGCGTTCGCATTGGGCGCCCTTTCGCATTACGCAGCGGACAATGACGGGCACCCTTTGGCGACAAATCTATCTGTGCCGCAACTTTATCCAGAACTCCGGAAAAAATACGGCACCGTGGTCACTTACGAAGACGATCCTCTCGCACACATTAAAACGGAATTCGGCTTCGACGTGCTTCAAGTGGCGAAAGGACGCTACGCTCCCGACAGTTATCGAGACTTCATCGGTTTCGAGGTCGATCTTCCGCTCCTGAATCAGGCGTTTCTGGAAACCTACGGAGTGGAACTCTCGACCATCATCAAAGATGAGGTCCACGCCGCCAATACCTACCGTTATTGCGTAAGCACCCTGATTCCGCGAGCCACCCGCGTAGCGTGGAACTTGAAGCAGAACGACATTGAAAGGGACTTACCGGGAATCACGCGAAAGAAATTCCTCTATAACATTTCGCGTTCCAGCTATGAGAAAAAATGGGGCCGCGACTACAGCCGGCCCACTCCCGGAGACAAATTCCTCGCCTTCCTTATTCGCATTATGCCCAAGATCGGTCCACTGCGCATTTTGACTTTCCGAACGCCCACGCCAGAAGCCGAAAAGCTCTTTGAGAACAGCTTCAACGCGACCGTGGCTCGCTACCGGCGCCTTCTGGGGGAAGAGGCAACGGGGCGCCTGGAATTGCCAAACCAGAATTTTGATGTGGGCAAGGTCACGATGCGCGGTGAATATAAGTTGAACGATAAGGCGTGCGCGGAGTTGCTCGCGCGCCTGACCGGACAGCAAATCCTGGGCATCGATCCAGAGTTGAGAACCCAGCTCCTGGCGTTTTACGCCGAACCCGCGCCTGCGAACAAAATATCAGATAGAAACGAAAGGCGACTCCAAAAGCAGATCAAGGAACTACGAGATGCTCCTATAAGCACCGCAGTCCGCTCCGGGGATTCCGCGGTTGTCGCGCTGGATCCCGGCAAGTAATTTGTTTGCAGGATTTCCTACAGGGTTCGTCCGATAGTTGGCGTCCGCGTTTCGGCCCTATGCTCGATGCGTTTTTAAAGTAAACGAAATATACCCTTGAGGTGGCGCCAGCACTTCCACATTTGCAAGACTCTAATAATGTCTCCTTCAGATCGCTTTTCGAAAAACTGGTGGTTGCTGCTCATTCCGGCTGCATTTGCATTGCTGCTGTTATTGGTGGTCGTCTACGTTTATCTCTGGCCGAAACGAATCGAGAACCGATTTCGCGTAGCGGTGATCCGTGCGATGGCGGACCGCTTCCACAGCGATGTGCAGTTAAAGAATCTGACCATCAAGGTTTCCGCCACATCGACTGTGACCGGCGAAGGCCTGACCGTGCGCTATCACGGGCGCGCGGATGTTCCTCCGCTGATTCAGGTTGAGAAATTCTCTTTCCGCTTGGGCATTTTGGGCCTCTTGCACCCGGTGAAACACATTTCGTTACTGCGCGTGCAGAGCATGCTGATTTCGATCCCACCGAAAGAGAACAGCGGCGGAAACAACGAAAAACCTCCACGCGAGCCGCGACAACCCCAACAGCCCCTGCGGCCCGGCAACTCCGCTCCAGAGATTGTGGTCGACCGCATAGTCTGCGACGACATGGACATTCGCATCCTTCCAAAGCAGGACGGGAAAGAGCCGCTAGATTGGGACATTCACAATTTGCTGCTCACCTCCGCCGGCGTAAATCAGCCCTTCGCGTTCGCTGGCAATCTGACCAATGGAAAGCCCAAAGGGGAGATTGCGACACACGGACGATTTGGCCCGTGGAACGCGGACGATCCTGGCGACACACCGGTCTCCGGCGACTACAACTTCACGCACGCTGACCTCGGCCCTCTGCCGGGCATCGGCGGGATCTTGTCCTCCGTCGGACGCTATAGCGGGGTGCTGTCGAATCTGGAAGTCGACGGCCAAACGGACACGCCGGATTTTTCGCTGGACAAAGTCGGCAAGCCGGTTCCGCTGCACACTGATTTTTCCGCAACGGTAGATGGCACAAATGGCGACACCTATCTGCATCCGGTGAACGCTACATTGATCAAATCGTTGATTGTTGCCGTGGGACGCGTAGTACGCCTGCCAGAGAAAAAGGGGCATCTGATTTCCATCGACGCGACTGTTCCCAACGGGCGCATTCAGGATTTCTTGAGCCTGGCCATGAATACGGACAAACCTTTGTTAACAGGCCCGGTGAAGCTGAAAGCCAAACTGACGATTCCGCCGGGCGCGGTGCGCACGATTGAAAAGATTATTTTGGACGGCGACTTTGAAGTGGATAACGGCCAATGGAACAGTCCTGAGCTCCGCGAAAAATTGGAATCGTTAAGCCGGCACGCGCTGGGGAAGCCGCAGAGCGAGGAAAGCGGAAGCGCCATCTCGAACCTTAAAGGCAATTTCCTGCTGCAAAACGGTGTGCTTCAGTTCCGCCAACTGCAATTTGGCGTCGAGGGCGCCACCGTCGATCTGACCGGAACCTACAGTCTGCTGAAAGGCAACCTCGATTTCACGGGGCATTTGAACTTGGAAGCGAAGCTCTCGCAGATGGTGACTGGCGCCAAAGGCGCTTTGTTGAAACCGCTGGATCCATTGTTTGCCAAAAAAGGCTATGGGACCGTCTTGCCGATTCGCGTCACGGGAACCCGTGACAATCCCGTGTTCGCTGTGTCCGTGTTTCACAAGACCTTCGATAAACACTTGTAACCTCGTCCAGCATCCCCTGTATGTGGCCCGCAATCCAGCTTACCCACCCCGCCGTATAGTAAAGATTACCCGGCCTGCAATAAGATGCTACTCAGACCGGGTCAAACCCAGTACGATTTACGGGCCGGGAATTCGGTTGCCGATCGCGAGTAAGACCTGCGAACGCAAATCTAGATAAAGGAAGGACCATGCGCACTAACCAATGGTTTCGACTGTGCTTGTTTGTGCTTGCGCTACTCACATTCTCCACGGCAGCTCGCGCGCAAGTTGTGATTTCTGTCGGCTTTGGGCCTCCGGAATTGCCCGTCTACGAACAACCAATTTGCCCGGGCGAAGGCTACATCTGGACGCCTGGCTATTGGGCTTGGGATGGCTCCGATTATTACTGGGTGCCGGGCACGTGGATTCTGGCTCCGGAAGTCGGTTACTTTTGGACGCCGCCATACTGGGGCTGGGGCGGCTCCGCGTTTATCTTCCACGCGGGATATTGGGGTCCGGTGGTCGGATTCTATGGCGGGATCAATTATGGTTTCGGCTATTTTGGACATGGCTTTGAAGGTGGCCGCTGGGATGGCGGGCACTTTTTCTACAATCGAGCGGTCACCAACGTGAACGTCACCGTGATTCACAACGTGTACAACACGCGCGTCACAAATATTACCGAAAACCGGGTGAGTTATAACGGAGGCCAAGGCGGCATCGAAGCGCGACCGACCTCGCAGGAAGAGGCCGCGGAACGCGAGCGCCATCTTCCGCCCGTCGCGGCACAGAACCAACACGTGGAACAGGCACGCGCCGACCAACAATTACGCGCATCCGTAAATCATGGCAGGCCACCGATTGCGGCTACGGCCAAACCAGCGGAATTCCGGAGTGGCGTAACCGCAGCCACCTCCGAGGGCCGTTACAATCCGCCGCCCAGAGAAGCCAATAACGCAGAGGCGGCCAGAAGGGCGGCCACCGACGCCAGCCAGCTGCCTCCTCACGAACACCAGCCGGTCCCGAATACCGGAAATCCCAAACTCGACCAGAAATATCAGCAGCAGCAAGACAAACTGTATGCCAAGCAGCAGCAGGAACATCAGAAGTTGCAGCAGCAACAAGAAAAAGAACACCAGCAGATGCAACAGCGAAACGCCAGCGAAGCCCAGAAGCAGCAAATGGAGCAGCGGCACCAACAGCAGACACAACAAATGGAGCAACGGCACGCCCAAGAGACTCAAAAAATGGTTCAGCACCAACAACCACAGCACGAAGGGGGCAGCAAGCCTCGATAGGGAACTAAAGCTGGCTTAACAAGCCGGGTCCGGAATGCCAGGGGTCTCGCGCAGTCTCTGAGCACGGACCCGGCTTCGTTTTTTTAGGCCCACCGCTCGAGATTTTTTGGAACTTTCCGTACCGTCAGAGTATCTAACCCGGCGCGCAGTAAATTTTGGGGCGCATTCGCCGGGGATGTGCTAGGGTAGCTGTCCTCTGACGCTGCTCCCTCTCTCCGCCCGGGCGAGTGCTCGGGCCTTACTGACGATGTGCCGGATACTCGAAACCGTCGGCGTGACTTCGTCTCTTCGAACAAAAGTGAGAAGAGGCCTGCAATTTGTTGTGTTGTGTCTTTTCCCGCTGCGATCTTCGCTTGCTTTTGCGCAGGCCGCTTCACCCATCCCGAATATTTTCAAGCCGGAGTCTACTCCCGCGGATGAAATCCGCCGGCTCTCGGTGTTTGTGCTGATTATTACCGCGTTGATTTTTGTGGTGGTGTTCTCGCTTTTGGTCTATGCCATAGCGAAATATCGGCGTCGCAGCGGGGACGATACCAGCGAGCCGGCCCAGGTGTATGGCAGTAATCAAGTGGAATTGGCTTGGACCGTTGTGCCGGTGCTGATCGTACTGGTGTTGTTCCTGGCGACGGCGCGCGTGATCCAATCCGTGCAGGACGCCATTCCACCCGCGGATGCCATCCGAGTCACCGCGGTTGGCCACCAATATTGGTGGGAGTTCCGCTATCCGGCGCTGGGCATCGTTACCGCCAACGAGCTGCATGTTCCGGTCAGCGATCGCGCGCGGCCCACGCCGACCTATATCAAACTGCTTTCCGCCGACACGGATCACAGCTTCTGGGTCCCACAACTTGCAGGAAAGACCGATCTGATTCCCAATCGCATTAACTCCATGTGGATCGATCCGCACGCTACCGGCATGTATGTGGGACAATGCGCACAATATTGCGGTACGCAGCACGCTAAGATGCTTCTGCGCATCTACGTCGATACGCCCGAGCAATTTGCTGCTTGGGTTGCTGCCGAGAAACAGCCGGCGGAGTCCTCCGATGCGGTGGCGGCAGGCCGGCACATCTTCGAATCCACGGCTTGCGTCAACTGCCACGCTGTCGCCGGCACTATTGCGGACGGCCGCTTTGGTCCCGACCTCACTCACCTGATGAGTCGCGCGACCATCGCGGCGGGCGCCGCCGACAATACTCACGACAACCTCAAGCTATGGATTCATAATCCCGACGCTATCAAGCCCGGCTCGCTGATGCCGGCGATGAATTTAAACGATCATGATCTGGAATTGGTGACCGCTTATCTGGAGTCACTGAAATGAGACTGAGGAATACGCTCTATGTCCTCTGAGTCCATCGTACTCGCGGGTGTTCGCGAGCCGGGCCGCCCGTTGAGTGCCGTTCTACATTCGTGGATCACCACGGTGGACCACAAACGCCTGGGCATTCTCTACATTGTGTACTCACTTTTGTTCCTGGTGATCGGCGGGATGGAAGCCACCATCATGCGGATCCAGTTGATTGTTCCGCACAATCATTTTGTTTCACCTCAGCTTTTCAATCAGATGTTCACCATGCATGGCACCACCATGATTTTCTTTGTGGCCATGCCCATACTCTTCGGGTTCGGCAATTATTTGATTCCGTTGATGATTGGCGCGCGCGACATGGCGTTTCCGCGCCTGAACGCCTGGAGTTTCTGGATGACGGCGTTCGGTGGGTTTTTGCTTTACTTCAGTTTCATTGGTGGCAACGGTTTGTATGGCGCCGGCGCTGCGCCCGACGTGGGCTGGTTCGCCTATGCGCCACTGACCGCGAAGACATTTTCCTTAGGACATAGCACGGACTTCTGGACGCTCAGCATTCTTGTTTCCGGATTCGGCAGTATCGGCGTCGGCGTCAACTTTATCGCCACAATCCTGTGCATGCGCTGCCCGGGGATGACTTTGGGAAAGATGCCGCTGCTCCCGTGGCTCTACCTGGTAGTCGCGGTCATCGTGCTGATCGCGGTTTCTCCGCTTACGGCCGCCCAGGTAATGTTGTGTCTCGATCGATTCGTGGGCTCGCACTTTTTTGACACCCAGGCGGGCGGCTCCGCGTATCTTTGGATGCACTTCTTTTGGATTTTCGGGCACCCCGAAGTTTACATCCTGGTGATTCCCGCATTTGCTTTCATGTCGGAAATCGTACCGGTGTTTTCGCGCAAACCCATATTCGGCTATCCGGTGATGGTGGCGGCGACGGTGGCGATCGCTTTCATCAGCATGAGCGTGTGGGCTCACCATATGTTCGCAGTGGGAATGAATTCTTATGGAAACACGTTTTTTGTGATCACCACGATGATCATCGCCGTTCCCACGGGAATCAAAATCTTCAACTGGCTGGGCACGATTTGGGGCGGCAAGATCATCTTTAAGACACCCATGCTGTTTTGCCTGGCGTTTTTGTTTCAGTTTCTGTGTGCCGGCCTAACCGGAATTATGTTGGGGGCCGCCCCATTTAATTGGCAATTGACCGCTTCTTATTTCGTGGTCGCCCATTTCCACTACGTCATCGTGGGTGGCATTATCTTCGCGATCTTTGCGGCCTTCTACTATTGGTTCCCCAAAATGACGGGCCGCATGTATAACGAAACCCTCGGAAAATTGCATTTCTGGTTATTTGTACTGGGTTTCCACCTGACCTTCGATTCTATGCACATTCCCGGACTGCTCGGCATGCCCCGCCGCATTTACACCTACGAACCCGGGCGTGGCTGGGACACCTGGAATCTGATAGTCACCATCGGTACGTTCATTCAGGGCATCGCCATTCTGATTTTTGTGGCGAATCTTGTGTATTCCATGTTTGAAGGCAAGATCGTGGGTAACGATCCCTGGGACGCATGGACGCTGGAGTGGTCCACGTCGTCGCCGCCCCCCGAATACAATTTTCCAGCGATCCCGGAAGTGCGAAGCCGGCGTCCGCTTTGGGATATCAAGCATCCCGAAGATCCAGATTGGCTGTACGAATGACCGATAGGTGTGAGTGAGGAGAAACAGAGTTGAGCAGCATGGCCACGACACCGGGTTCGATCGAAACGCAATGGTCGATGCCCTATAAAGGGCAAGTAGGCATGTTCGCGCTGATTGCTGCGGAGTCGTCTATCTTCACGATTTTTGTGGTTGCTTACCTGTATTACATCGGAAAAAGTCTGTCCGGGCCAACGCCGCGAGAAGTTCTGGAGCTGCCGATTTTTGCGACGGTGTGCCTCCTTTCGAGCAGCCTGACCATTCATACGGCCGTAGGCGCATTGCGGAAAGCCAATCTGGGGATGTTTCGCTTGTGGTGGTTGGTCACACTGGTTCTTGGCTCGATCTTCCTGATCTCGACCGCGCGCGAGTGGCACCACCTGATCTACGACAAAGGGCTGACCATCAGCACGAATCTGTTCGGTACCACGTACTACTCGCTCGTCGGGCTTCACGCATTTCACGTTACCGTCGGGCTCATCGGACTACTCACCGTGTTGCTGTTGGCGCTTTTCGGCAAAGTGCGAACGGAGCATACGAAAAACGTAGACACCTTCGCCATGTATTGGCATTTTGTCGACGTCGTGTGGGTGGTGGTTTTCACCGTGGTTTACATCATTGGGCGGTAGACAAATGAACGGAACATCTGTGCCCAACCCGCAGTCCGGCCGGAGCAGCGCAAGACCCTCCGTGGTATTGCCTGCTCCAACGGCTTGGCCCATCGTGCTGGCCTTCGGCGCCACGCTGCTCTTTGCGGGCTTAATCACCAGTGTCTCCGTGAGTATTCTCGGCGCCGTCTTGACGGTTGCAGGATCCGTGGGTTGGTTTCTGGACGTGTTCCCGCATGAAAAGCATGTGGAAGTGCCCATCGAAGAAACAGAGATTCAGATTGTCAGTTCGCGCCGCGAAGTCGAGCGGCTCGAAATTGCCCCCGAACTGCACCGCGCGCTGCTTCCATTAGAAACTTATCCCGTTTCTGCCGGGATAAAAGGCGGGCTGGCGGGCATGGTGGCCATGGCGGTTTGCGCATGTTTATACGGAGTCATTAAGCAAGGCAGCCTCTGGTACCCAATCAATCTGCTGGCCGCAACCGTCTACTCCCAGACACTGAAGATGGGGCCTGACGCGCTCAAAACCTTTCACCTGGACAGCTTTTTGCTTGCGCTCGGCATTCACCTCTTAACGTCCGTGCTCGTCGGACTCTTGTATGGCGCGATGTTGCCGATGATTCCGCGGCATCCGATTTTTCTGGGCGGAGTGGTTGCGCCAATTCTGTGGTCGGGCTTGCTGCGCAGCATGTTGGACCTGATCAATCCGTTGCTGAAGCAGCGCGTGGATTGGACGTGGTTCATCGCCTCGCAATTTGCCTTCGGCATTGTGGCCGGTCTCGTGGTCGTACGGCAACAAAAGGTGCCGGTGAAACAATTCATACCCTTCTCGGTGCGCGCCGGGATCGAAACACCCGGCACTATGCGGGAGCGGAAAGACCAGGACGGTGCACAATGACCAGCGGCCGCTACAATTTGGCCACGCTGGCGGCTGCACTTCTTCTTTGTGCCGGTTGTAGTGATGCTCCTGGGCGACCCGCTCCCAATTCCATCCCGGTAGATCCGGACAACGTCACCGATTTCAGCGTCTTGTACAAAAACAATTGCTCGGGCTGCCACGGTGCGGAGGCGCGAGGCGGAGCGGCATTGGCCATCGGTGACCCCGTTTATCTGGCGATTGCAGACGACGACACCATGCACAAGATCGTCACCAACGGAATTCCGAGCACTTCGATGCCCGCGTTTGCAAAGAGCGCCGGCGGCATGCTCACAGAGAATCAGGTGGACGTCATCGTGCGCGGCATACGCCAGCGGTACGCAAATCCCAGCGTGCTCGCGGGAACGACCCCGCCGCCTTACCGAGCCAGTGAAGCGGGCGACGCCAAACGGGGCGCCGATGTATATGCGACATTTTGCTCTTCGTGTCACGGAGCCGATGGTAAGGGTGGCGCAAAAGCGAGTTCGATTGTCGACGGTTCATTTCTGGCGCTGCTGACGGATCAGGAACTACGCACCTTGGTGATTGTCGGCCGTCCGGATTTGGGCGCACCCGACTGGCGCAATAACGTGCCGGGAAAGCCCATGTCGCCGCAAGAAGTTTCCGATGTGGTGGCTTGGTTGTCCTCGCAGCGCCGGCAGTTTGCGGGGCGACCTTATCCCGTCGTGGCCCAGACCGCAGGAGAATCGCGATGACTCTGCCCGATCTTTCCCGCCGCGCTATGCTGGTGAAACTCGGCTTATTTTTCAACGGCGCTGTTGCCGTAGTGCTGGCCGTGCCCATTCTTCGCTACATTCTTTCGCCTATTTTCGGAGAGCGCAAAACCAGCTACACCTCCTGGCTCCCTCTTGGGCCCGTCGAACAATACCCCTCCGGACAAACGCGCCTGGCCTCGTTTCGCAATCCCGACGTCACTGCCTGGGACGGAAAAACCGCGGACAGCGCGTGCTGGGTGCGCCGGATCGACGCGGCCAAGTTTCAAGTGTTCGCAATCAACTGCGCCCATCTGGGCTGTCCGGTGCGCTGGTTTCCGCAATCCGGACTGTTCATGTGCCCCTGCCATGGTGGTGCTTACTACGAGGATGGTTCTCGCGCGTCGGGGCCGCCGGAACGCGGCCTGTTCGAATACCCGTACAAAATTGAAGATGGAAAATTGTTCATCAAGGCTGGACAGTTGCCCACACCGGGCGATCCGTCCGCTTTGGTCAAAATAGGTGAAAAGTTTCCATGCGCTTGATGCAAAGCATAGGGGAGTGGCTGGATGCGCGAGTGCAGCTCGCGGGGACTGTTCGCGAAACTATGGAGCATCGTGTCCCGCAAGATTCCGCCAGTTTTTTCTACGTCTTTGGCAGCGCGGCCTTGACGGTCTTTGGGTTGCAACTCGTCACCGGGATCCTGCTCGCCATCGTGTACGTTCCTTCGGCTGGAGAAGCCTGGAACAGCCTGCAAACGCTAAATCATTCCGTACCACTTGGCTGGTACATCCGCGCGCTGCATGGATGGGGCTCGAATTTCATGGTCGCGATTGTACTGATCCATATGGTGCAGGTGTTTCTGTTCGGCGCCTACAAATTTCCGCGCGAACTTACCTGGGTCGTGGGAATTTTCCTGCTACTGATGACCTTGGGAATGGCCTTCTCCGGCCAGGTACTTCGTTTTGACCAAGACGCATTTTGGGGAATTGGGATCGGCGCCTCGATTTCTAGCCGAGTGCCGGTGATCGGGCCGTGGGCCGTGCATCTTCTGCTTGGCGGACCAATCATTGCCGGAGCCACATTGTCCCGCTTCTTTGCGCTGCACGTTTTCGTTATTCCGGGGCTGCTCATCGCTTTCGTCAGTCTGCATCTGCTGATGGTGCTGAAATTGGGAATTAACGAATGGCCTATGCCCGGGCGAATTGTGCGCAAAGCCACCTACGAGAAGCAATATCACGAATTGACACAAAAAGAGGGAGTCCCCTTCGTTCCTGCGGCGATTTACAAAGATATTTTCTTCACGGGTTGCGTTCTTCTGGCGTTGGCGCTTGTGGCCGCTTACTTCGGTCCCTTCGGTCCTTCCGGCCGCCCGGATCCGACCATCATTCAAACGGCCCCGCGCCCCGATTATTTCTTTCTCTGGATCTATGCGTTGCTTTCCCTGTTGCCGCCGCAGATGGAGACCCCCGCGCTCCTGATTGGACCTGTCGTTGTGATTCTTGCGCTGCTGCTGCTGCCCTTTATTTTTGGCGAAGGAGAAAAAAGTTGGCGGCGCCGCCCGGTCGCGGTGCTCACCATTCTTTTAGTGGCGGTTGCGCTAGGCACGTTCACGAGTCTTGCAGTCCATGCGCCATGGAGTCCGGTAATGGATGCGTGGAGCGGCGACCCGATCCCACCCACGTTCTTGGAGCATCGCACGGCACTGGAGCGACAAGGCGCGTTGCTCTTTCAGTTGAAACAGTGCCACAACTGCCATTCGCTTGGGGAGGAAGGCGGCAAGCGCGGCCCGGCGCTCGATAATGTCGCTCTGGTTCAGACGCAGGATCAAATGATTCGCCAGGTGATACAAGGTGGCGGCAACATGCCGGCGTATGGAAAAAATCTGAGCCCGCCGGAAGTGACCGCGCTCGTCGCATTTCTCAGAACCTTGTATCCTGCAGGTCGTGCACCGGCACGCGACGCGGCACGCGCAGTCGTCAACGGCACGGCGCCAACCCAGCCTGCAAGGCAGCCGTTCTAAACCATGTCACCTGCGGTGCGATCGCTGTTGAACGAATGGTCGCCGCCCATCACTATCGATGTAGTCCTGTTGCTGATCTCTGTTGTGTATTTGCGGGGTTGGCTCTTACTGCGCCGGTCGTCGCCTGGGCTGATCGCTGAGTCCAGCCTCGCCGCGTTTTTGGCCGGCATGTTCTCCCTATGGGTGGCCATTGGCTCGCCGCTCTCCGCGTTCGATGACGCTTCGCTGACCGCACACATGATTCAGCACATTTTGTTGATGCTGGTCGTGCCTCCCCTGGTACTGCTTGGCGCCCCGGCTCTTCCTTTACTTCATGGCCTTCCGCAGTGGTTCGTGCGTGTCGTGCTTGGAGCGTTCTTCCGTTCGCGGCCGGTGCAAGCCGTTGGAAAAAGCCTGGTACACCCGCTGGTCTGCTGGATTCTCGCAGCTGTGGCGCTGATCGCCTGGCATATGCCTTCTGCTTTCGAACTGGCGCTGCGTTCGGATTTTTGGCACGACGTGGAGCATCTTTGCTTTCTCTCCACTTCCATCCTGTTTTGGTGGCCCGTGATTCAGCCGTTTCCCTCGGAGGCACGCTGGCCACGTTGGTCCATTCCTGTGTATCTCTTTCTCGGCATGTTTCCGAGTAGCGCGGTGGGAGCATTTCTCGCGTTTTACGATCAGGTCCTTTATCCCTCCTACCGTGAAGGTTCTGTGCTTTTCGTAAATTCTGCGCTCGCAGACCAGGTTCTCGCCGGTTCACTCATGTGGGTTTTCGGGGTGTTCGTTTGCTTTCTTCCCGCTGTGCTCATCACGCTAAAGTTGCTTTCGCCTCAAGGCGTGCAAGCCAGTCATTCTGTTCGCGTATCTCCGGAAGTCCCCCCGAAACAATTTTCATCGTTCGGTTCCCCTTCGCAGCTATAATCCGCCCCATCCCAGACCACGGATTTCTTTGGGGGAACGTAGAATGAGCGAGAGTAAGCAGGAAAATCGCATCGCACTTTTAGAGATGCAGGTGAGCGAGTTCTGGTCCGGAGACATAGGACTGACTCTTGTATCCATCGCCTTAGTGGTTTTGATCTTCGTCATCCTTCCTTTGCGACAAGCCGGAACAACCGGGCGCGTGTTTCTCGATCTTGTCATAGTGACGCTCATGATTTCCGGCACGCTGGTGGTAAAGCAAAGCCGAATCGTCACCGCCGGAGTTGTCGCGCTAGTGATTTTCGCCGCATCTATGTTGTGGGTCTCGCGATTCTATCCGACTTTGTTCTTGCGGCAACTGAGCAGCGCGCTGTCCGTCCTCGTTATGTTGGTCTACGTGCGTATCGTGCTACTGGTGATGTTTCGCCGCGGTCATGTGACCTGGAGCCGTATTCAAGGCGGCGTTTGCGCTTATCTGCTGCTCGGATTGGCGTGGGCTTCCGCATACCACCTGGTGGAGCAGGTGCATCCAGGCGCATTCCACTTTGTCTCCTCGCCTGCGACCATCGATGAACTCACCGACAAATTGATCTATTTCAGTTTCGCCACGCTGACGACTGTCGGTTACGGGGATGTGGTGGCCGTGTCTCCCTACGCGCGCTCGTTGGCAATTGGCGAGGCCATTGTGGGGCAACTGTTTCCCGCGATTCTCATAGGCGCGTTGGTGGCGATGGCCATGCGAGCCGGTGCCAACTCCAAGCCGGCGGCTGCTCCGGTAAGTGTGGATTGAGGCAGAATCAAATATTCTCGGTGAGCCACAGGGTCAATTCCTCGCTGCGCCGCGACAAAACCAGGAGCGCCCGGACTTGCGGGTCATGGGGATCGGGTGGTTGTTGTGAGCCGACTTTCCTGGCCACCTGGTCCAGATGTTCAAAGGATTCCTTCACATTCGCGCTTTTTGCGGCAGGCTTTCCCTCCAGGCGGTCGGCGATCCCGTCTAACGCCTGGCCCGATTGATCGTCGAACTCCTGCTGCGCGGCCAAAACTTCACTCGGTACTTCGAACCCTGGCGTCTGCGCGCGATATTTCCAGAGCGCCATGCGCACCAAATAAAGCGTTCGCAAGGCCACCTGTGCTATTTGGCTTCGCTTACGCCATTCGAGGGCTTCTCGCCGCGACGGCCCAAATTCCAGCAAAACTGCATCCCCGGCGCCACGAACCTTATCGAAGTTATCGGTGAGCGTTTCACGAAGGGCAAAACGCCGGGCCTTGGCCACTTGCGGGTCGCTCGACAGCGGCTCTCGCATTACCTGAGCGAGCAAACGGAAGTCTCGCACAAACGCATTTTTCATTTCCACTATAGCGGGCTTGCCCCCCAGCTGATCGAACACCAACCACATCGTGAACAATCCGAGCAGGACCCCCACTACACGGTCTCGCGCTACGGCTAGCGACGTCACCACGGCGAACTCTTGCAAGTTGATCAAATAAAACGCCAGCGCTACTTGCAGACCAAAATACGAGAGCCGCGGGCCGCTGGTCATGAACCACGCGGCCACCGCCGTGACCGCCATGAAGAGCAAAGTAAATCCAAAAATCGTATCGACGTAAGGCAGAACGAAGATTTGCGCGCCCATCCCAAATACAAAACCACCAACCGCCGCTCCTGTGAAGCGCAGGACTTGTTTTTGCCGGGAAGAGCCGATCGTGGAAAGAGCGGTCAACAGACAGGTGGTCACTGCGGTGCTTATCCCCGGCCAGTCGATGGCGTTGTAGGTGATGTACGCGATGCTCGCGGCCAGACAGCCTCGGAAGGCGAACTGGGCGTGGCGCAGATCGGAGAACGCGTCCGCACTCAGCAGCTTTGATTGCCGGCCATCGTCCACGGCAGGCACGTACTCTCCCGTGGCTAGACTGTCCGTAAACGCCTGAGGAATCACCGACGCAAATTCTTCCATTTCGTAGAGTAACGGAATATTTGCCGAGGCGTCTTTCTCGGCGTCCCAGTGAATCGCTCCCGGGACTCGCCGATTCCGCAAATCTTCCCGTATTTGCTCCAGAATCCCGGCAAGCTTTCGGAGTTTTTCGGGGTCGCCCTCGGAAAGTGTGCCGCGGAATTCTGTTAACGTCGCGGCGCTGTCCACCAGCCGGCCCACCGCGGCCAAGACCGCATTCATCTGTGACCGGTAATGCTGCGAATAGTCCGACCGGCGCAATAGACGCCGCACCCGGGAGGTGCCCAGCAAAGCGTAGCGGACGATCTTCGTTTTGACTGCCTCATCGATTGCACCCCGGCCGGCCAGACGCGTCAGTAACTCCTCGACGGTCTCGATCCGGCGGACGATCGGCAAAACCACTTCGTCTCCAGGTTTCCTTCGCGCAACCACTAATTCCACGGCGGCGGTCACGGCAATTCCTACCGCGGAGACAAAAGCAATCCAGAGCGTATCCTCCACGTTGGCTTGCGCAGTGACGTGGCGATCCCACAGCGGAACCGCTACGGAGATCACGATCGTGAAGGTGGTCGCAGTCACATAGTCGGTTACCGCGCTGAGAATGAAGAAAGCCACGAAAAATGTGCCGATGATCCAGAAAAAATGCAGGCTGGGAAGGCTGATGACGAGCTGCACGGTAGCCAGGACGTAAAGAGCGCTGATGGCGATACCAATAAACGTTTTGACCGATGCCCACAACGTAGCCCGAGGGCTCTCGCGTGTGATCAACAACGCAAAAATCGCGCCCTGGAATCCGTACGGAATCCGGAAGGCTTCGCACAGGATCATGATCAGCGTCGAGGCAACCACCATCCGCGCAACGATCCCCGCGCGTCCCGGGTACGGCGACAACTCTTCCTTCAGAAAGTCGCGAATCCAACCTAGGGAACTTCCCGAATATCGCAGTGTCTGTGTTGCTGTGGCCATGCTCAATTTCCGCGGATCGTGACGACGGCGGAGGCTCCCACACGAAACAAGTCCGGAGTAGGATTTAGCACCCGCACGCGAACCGGATACCGCGAGGCCAGGTGCACCCAGCTCAGCGTTCGCTGCACATCGGGAAGACCGGGACCCAACTTGCCAATCACATCGGGATCGGGAATAACTCCAAAACCCACGCTATCCACGACGCCGGCGAACCGCACGTTCGGTTTCGACAACACATACACGTCAGCGTGCATTCCGGGCGCAATATGTACAATCTGCCCCTCTCTAAAGTTGCCGATGGCCCACCAAGTGCGCGCATCGATCAGCGTGAACACTTCCTGACCTATGTGCGCATAAGCGCCTTCGGAAATATTCAGATTGGTCACCAAAGCATCGAACGGCGCGTAGACGCGGCAATTGTTCAAGTTGTAGCGCGCATCCTTCACCGCCGCTTCTTTGGCGCCACGCTGATTCACCAGGGGCTCCAGGGTGGTGACCGCGTGCTGTGCTTGCTCGTGTTGCGCTTTGCTCTGGTCAAGATCCGCAGAGGAACGTTCGGACTGTGCCAAGGCGGACTTCAGCGCGGCTTGCGAAAGCAGCAACTGCGACTGCGACTGTTTGAGGGCTTCTGCTTGCGCAATCTCCAAGGTTCTCGCGCGGTCGACCTGGTCCACAGTCACGAATTGCTTTGGCAACAGCGGCTCCAGTCGGTGCAGATTGTTGTTCGCGTAGGTCCACTCGGCCTTCGCTCGTTGCACACCCTGTTCGGCATTGGCAACGTCGGCGCGCGCTTGCTCCACCGTTGCCGTGGATCTGGCGACGTCGGCTTGCGAACTGTGGATGTTTGCCTGAGACACAGAAACGGCACTCACCAGCGCCGCAATTCGCCGCCGCTCGTCCGCAATTTGGCCCTCCAGGGCCGCCTGATCGGAAATTGCGGTCTCCAACTTGTATTCGTATGGGCGCTCATCGATTTCGTAGAGCAACTCCCCCTGCTTCACGAACTGGTTATCCTTCACGTTCAGATGAAGGATCGGTCCTTCGACCTGGGGCGCGATCCCGATGAAGTTCGCGAAGATGACCGCGTCGTCGGTTCGTGGATAGTGACTGACGTGGTATAGCACGATGAGTCCGAGCAGAACCGCGGCGGCCACGATTCCCATACTGACTCGGGGACTAAGCGTCCGCTCCGTCGCCGCAGTCGTCTCAATTTCCATAGCCTTGCTACTCCTAATGAAAAAAGATCAGCCAAATGGCAAACGTGAACAGGGCCGTAAGACACGGATAGACCAGCACTGGGTAGGAAAGCTTCATGCGTCGCCACGCCAACACTTGTTCTACCAACACGGCAAACAAAATACCTGGCACCAAACAGACCAGCCACCCCGGGAAGAATGAACCCAGAATGTCCATGGACGGCGCGCGCGAGCAACCGGCCACACTCCAGGCGGCGACAAGAACGGCGGAAGTGCGCGGGAAAAACTGTTTGACTCTCGTAGCTATCATCCTTAGGGCACCGTAGGTTTCGCTTGCACTGAATCGCCTGTGCGGAACGCCAGGTTCACCAAAGCGGTCAGCACTTGTGTCCGCGCAAGTATGTCCGCCGACCGCGCTTGCGCCAACGTCCGCTGCGCCGCGGTCACATCCAGCAGATTGCGCAGCCCGTAATTGTAAGACTCTAGAGCAGCTTCGTAAGACTTGCTGCTTGCTTCCAGCAGTGCTTGGGCGGACTGGTGCTGCCGAAACGACGTGTTCAGGTTGGAGTATGCCGCCCACACCTCATTGGCAATCTGATCGCGCGTGTTGTTGGCTTGGGCTTCCGCCGCATGCTCTTCGGCCTTCGCCTGGGCAAGATTATTCCGTCGCGCGCCGCCGTCGAATATCGTCCAACTCAAGTCGAAAGCGATTCCGCCGTCCAAGTCTGCCGTGTACGCCCAAGGGAAAGTCTGCTGCAGCCCAAACAACGCCTCACCCGTGGGCGCGGCCTTGACCTGTAGTGAGGGATAATAGGCGGCGGTGGCCTCTTTGATCCTGGCGTTCGCGGAACGTATTTCGGCTACGCGCTGCAAAAGGTCTGGCCTCTGGGCCAAGGCACGATCGATCGCAGCGTCCACGGTGTCGCCGATCGAATCCGGAATGACCAGGTCATTCAGCGCTTGCACACGAATCGCGGTCGTAGGAGGAAGTCCCAACGACGTCGCCAAATCCCCGCGCGCCACTTCTTCCGCGCCCAGGACCGCCTGCAATTCGTATTCGGATTGCGCCGTCGCGCTGCGTGCTTCCAACACGTCGGGCAAGGTGGCCAGACCATTATTCAGGCGATCTTCCGCAGCTTGCTGCACGGCCTGGGCATTGGCCAGGTCCGCACGCGCCGCATCCTCTTGACCGACAGCATTCAACAGCTGGTAGTAGGCTCGCTGGACCAGGTAAATGATGTTGCGATGTACATCGTTGAAGGCCAGGTTGGCCGCGAGAGTTTCCGCTTTCGCTGCGTTGATTCGGCCGCTGCGCGCGCCAAAATCAAAGATGGTGTAGTCCAGCTGAACCTCTACACCAAAGTCTTGTATCGTCTGCCGATAAAACCGGCTGTTGAACAAGATTTGCTGACGAGCGGTTGACGACAAGGCCACAGCCACAAGCGTTGGATAAAGTTCGCTGCGGGCAATTCCCAAAGCCGCGGCTTGCGAACGCGCGCGTTCCCACGCCAGACGTGTCTGGGGGTTATGCGATTCCGCCAGGTCCACTAGTTCGGCCAATGAATAGGTCTTCGCCGGATCCACCGCGAATCCTGGATTCCGCACGCCCTTCGCTTCCGCTTCGAGTTGCTGCTCCGTGGACGAGGCGTGCCAGGGATGATCTGGCGAGCTGGGCGCGGTCTGCCCAAAGGCGCAGAACGGACAACTGAAAGAGGCACCCAGGATTGCCGTGCAAGCCAGAATTCTCATCGCACTTTGCCGGACCAGCGGCAACATCAATCCCACCCATGAAGATCGAGACCACGGTTGCTACGCACCCCAGGCCCGACGAACGCCGTAAAGGCACCTACCCATCTCTCCGGCCCTGTAATCCTTAGAGCCTTCAACGCGCCGGAAGTTTACCAAATTTTACCGGAACTGCGGGGCGGGATTCACAATTCCGCTGGGTTCCCACGACGATTATTCCACGATGGCCCAGCTGTCGTCCGGATCGAAGGACTTAATGGATTTCACGGTCTCCGCTGTGTCTGGGCCCAGGTCTTTCTGAAAAACGCGCCCGTCCGGACCGATCAGGAAGGTCATCACCCCGGTTTTCCGGTATTCGGCGGGATAGGCCAAGAAGGCAAATCCGCGGGTCATGCTGCCGTTGACAATATAACTCTTCGCTCCGCCTTCGGCATGAGGGCCTTGCTCTTTCAAGATGCGGAAAAAATATCCGTGAAACGGTGCCGGCGCTTCCTTCGTTCCGGGCTGATATCCTTCCGCACTGGCACGTGCGGCCAAGGGACCGAGCGGGCTTTCCGGTTCGCCCTCGGCTACTTTCCAGTACAGGCCATCGTGCTTTCCGTCGCTGCTGGTGAACCGTTGCGCATACTGCTTGACCTTTCCGTCATGCGCGGTTTTGAAATACTCGGTCTGCGCGTCGGCCATTTCATTCAGGACGTCGATCACCGTGAGTTCATTTTTTCCAATCGTTCTGGCTTCGATTTCCTTCTCGCCGCGCTCTGCGCTGAAAATCCATTCGCCATTTTCCGTCTTGACCAGCGGAAAAGGAAATGGATAATTTTCCACTCCCACATCCAGCACCATCTCGCCGCCTTCGGCAGGCGCCCAGCGATGCATTTGTTCGTAGTCACTCACGAAGTCGGACAACGCGCTCTTGTCCTGATTGGGATCTGCCGTAACCAGGTAGTCTTTGGCTTCCGGGCCGAAGATGGCCAGGAGCGCATTGGTGTCGTCGGCTTTGGCCGCGTTATAAACCGCGAGCCCTGCGGATTGCGGCGAAACAAACTTGATTGGGCCCATCGCTTCCTTTTGCTGCTGTTGGGCTCTTTGACAAGCGGCCGCCGAAGCCAGCAAAGCGGCGAGCACAAGAAGAGCGCCACGCCACTGTAGCTCTGGTGTTTTTGCGGCTTCCTTCATCTTTACTCCTTCATGCGGAGCCACAAGCGCGTGCGCTTGCTCCCATTTTCCTTTACCCATATGTCAACGCTTCCTGGGTGCGCTGGAAGTTTTGGCCGGCGCCGTTGCCCGCGCCGGTGGGGCTGCCGGTTTCGCCGGCGGATTCAAACTGCGATTGCCGCGCGCGCTCTCCGGTCTGCCACCCGCGGAGCCCGAAAACGCGTTCGGTCGCGGAGTGGTCTGCGGGCCTTGCGTCGAAGGATAGCCGCGCAATTCTCGTGTAGTCGGGGGGCTCGTTTGACCCGGCACGCTGGGACGTGTCGTCGGCTTCGGCTGCACGGTTGGCTGCGCCGGCCGGGTTGTCGGACCTTCCGGTACCGGTTGAATGCTCGGTCGTCCCGGTTGCGAAGGCAGCGGGGTCGGCTTCACGGCGCCGGGCGGTCTTCCGCCCTCAGGCGGTTTTCCCCCACTTGGCGGTCTGCCGTTCCCCGGTGGCGGGTTGTACGGCGGCCGGCCTCCCGGTGGATAATAAGGTGGTCTGTGTCCCGGCGGAGGAGGACGCCAGCCCGGTGGCGGTGGCCTTGGCGGGCGCGGAGGCGGGTAATACGGGGGACGATAGCCCGGTCGATAACCAGGATAGTAGCCGCCCCACCAATACGGATTGCCATAATACGGCGCGCCGCCACAATAAACCGCTCCGCCTGACCAATTCATGCGCCATCCGTAATAGCCCCATCCACAACTGGAGCTATTGATCATTGCGCCCACCGCGACGCCCAATCCAAACGAAATCACCGACGCGGCAACCACATCGCCAGTGCTGTATCCCGGCGTCGACACCGGCGTTCCGTACACCACCGTTGGGTTGTAGGTCGGAACGTACACGATCTGCGGACTGGCAGGCTGAATCACAATGACGTTGGGGCTCTCTTGCACCACTTTGATCTGTTCGCCCGATTTCAGATTTCCCGCTGCGTACGCTTTGGCGCGCATGCGCTGGATGGCAGCCATCACGTCGGCTTGTTGATTGGCGGCAGCGTCGCCGAGCGCGGAAGTCCAGGTAATATTTTGGGACAGCATGTCGAGCACACTGGGAAACCGTAGTAGGGCCATTACTGAGGGATCCCAACCCTTGTCCTCAGCCGCCTGAAACAGGGAATCCCCCGATAGGTTGTAATTGGATTTTACGAAGACGTCGGCGGCTTCGACCTGATCCGGATACGTGGCGGCGCCCAAAATTTGCGCCACCAGCGCGTCGGGATACAACGCGATCGGCGCAACCAGCGCGTCCATATCGCTGGGAACAACCGGAGCGTAGGCCTCCTGTCGCGCGGGCGTCGGGGAAGCCTCCGCGGAAGGCGGCATAGTTGTCCACAGCAGCAAGAAGCTGCCAACAACAGCGAGTGTCCGATTTATGATTTTTACGATTTTCTGCACGGGGTGATTGGTAGGCAAGAGTCTCCCTGACCGAGGCCGGGCTAGCCATGCCCACAATACCACCACAACAGGAAATGTAAAGAAGACCCTGACCGGGAATGGCAGTGAACCAAACAACCGCAAGCCGTCGGCGCTCTGTGACGAACTTTAGTTCCCTGCGGGCTTTTCGCCTTGCAAGTGGACCCGTCCGCCGATCAGCAGGTTGGGTACCACGAAATCCGTGAACCCGTCCACATGCGAGGGCTTCAGCGTCTCGCAGCAGCCCGCGTCGGGGCTTTCAAACTTCACGGATTCAAACGTGCCTTTCACTTGCACCTGCACCTGTGTAGGCTCTTCGTCATAATTGACCAGCTCAACGATGGCTTCACCCGGCTTGCCGCCCGGATACTCCACAACCAGAGTTGTAAGCGAATTCCACAGACTTACCGGTATACGATCTTTCGCCATCAACCGGCGGACATCTTGCGCAAACGTTTCGGGATCGCTAACCGGCTCCGCCAATTCGATGATGCGTCCCTTGCCGACCGTGTAGCTGACCGAATTCTCCCCAGCTTTCTTCGGCGCCGTCGCATCCCAAGGATATTTTGCCGGGGTATTCACAAGCACCACTACCCCACCCGATTCTGCGAACGATTGCAGGGCGCTGGTGAGTTCTTTGCCAGGCTGCGAAAATTCGATAATCACGTTGAACGCCGCCAGGTCCTGCGGCTTTACGTCAGCGGAGTGCAACACGCGAAACGGAATGTTGTGACGGGCCATGAGGTTGAGGGGTTCATAAGCCGCATCGTAGTCGTCGGTGAGTACGCCGACGGCCGCGGCCTCCCGTTCGCTGTACTTCTCGCGATCGTAAAACGCGATGGTGCGTTTTACCGGCTCCCAATCCTCCAATGCCAGCTTGTCCCCATTGGCCAACGCTTGCTGTTTCGATTCCGGCAATTCCAAAACGAGGTCCGCGTGAAATGCCCCGGCCTCGACGATGGCCAGCGAAAAATCAGCAGGTTTCGGTCCGTGTTCTTGTACCAGCGGATCGCTCTGGTCCCACGAAAACGAATAAATTGGCGTCTGCGACGGCAGGAACGCGCGGTCATAACGCACGCTAGTCAGATTCTGATCGAGCCACGGCTGCGCAGAAGGACTGGATACCTGAAGCATTCCATTTTTGTTGAAGACCAGCCACCCACGCATTTCCGGCTGCTTTCCCCCCGGGCTGATGACCAGCATCTGCAGCTTCGGAAATTTCTTTCGCAATTGGCTCGCACTTTCTTCCGCCTGGGTCCCTTGCGCCGCCGCGCTCACCAGGATTCCCGCCACGCCGAGCTTTGCGCCCGTCTCCGCCGCGGTTGCAGCCTGCTCCATCGTGGCTTCCAAGTACACGCGATAGCCTTGTTTCTTCGCGGCGTCCACGGCACTCGAGGCTTGATCACCCCACGGAATAACCAGATCGTTCGTGCCCAGAATTTGTGCGGGCGGCAATTTCGCTTGCGTCCACCGCACGTACACCGTGCCCATCACCCTTGGAGCGAAAAAAATTCCAGCAAGAAAAAGAACACCCAGTGCTCTCAGCGTCCTCATCACGGTTCCCTTGGACTACTTAAATCCATACTTGTCTGCGGCAACAGTCTTTCGCGCCAGCCCGCAACATGAATCTCGGGCCCCGTCGTCACCGTTTCCGTAGCTCCATTGGGGGCGACCCAGATCGCCGCGCTATCCGGAATCTGGTTTACGATGGCTTTTCCTTTTTCGGGGCCAACCAGCAGCAGCGTTGTGGAAAGCGCGTCCGACGCAGTTCCGGTCTTCACTACCACGCTCAGGGCGTAGCGGGTTTCGAGGGGCTTACCTGTGTCCGGATCGATGATGTGACCCGCGGTTTCGTTTCCAAGCAGACTTGGCTGAGTTTGCTCCGCGGTGGAGACGCTGTCTTCACTGAGCATCACCGTGGGATCAACGCGGTTCGAAGGATCACGCAGATGCACCACCCACGCGCTCTGGCCTGGTGGCGCGCCCATCCCGTAGATGCTGCTTTGTCCTGCGTCGACCAGGGCATTCTTGATCCCATTCACGCGAAGGACCTCCACCGCCCGGTCCACCGCGTATCCCTTGCCGATGGACCCTACGTCGATGCGCATACACGGCGAATGGAATTCCACCCTATCAGGCGGAATCAATTCGATCTTGTCGTACCCAACACAGGCGCGCAGTTTCTCTTGCTCTGCCTGCGACGCCACGCGATCCCCACGCAAAGCTGCCTTCCACATATCCACCAGCGGGGCCACGGTAATGTCGTATTTTCCACCGGAAAGCCGCGAATACTTGTCGGACTCCTCGATCACCCGGTATAAATCTGCCGGCACCTTCACGGCGTGAAAATGTCCGTCGCGGTTCAGCTGACTCAACTCGCTATCGGGTTTGTAATTACTCAGCATGTTGTCGAGCCGTACGATTTCCGCAAAAGCTTTATCAATCGCCGCTGAAGCGTGGTCCGGCGACGGATCGAAAGCCGCAATTTCGTACACCGTGCCCATCGCGTATTTCGTTTTGTGAACCAGCGGTATTTTCGTATCTGGCGAGGGAGCGACCAATAAAGGCATGCACAGTGACAGAGAAACCAGGCCCAGTGCCCTACTCCAGCGCATACACATCACCTTCATGGCTGGTCAGGTAAATGGTCTTGTCCACAACCGCTGGCGCGTTTTGCACCCCCGCGCCTAGTCCCGCATGCCACAGCAGCTTTCCGGTGGTGGCCTCCAAGGCCTGAAATCCCCATTCCGTCTGAATATAAATTTGCGATTGTCCGAAGACCGCCGGACCGGTGATCACCTGGCTCGCCCGTACTTTCCAGTACAGTTTTCCTGTCGCCACTTCCAGCGCGTACAGGCAGCCATCTTTGCTGCCGAGTACGGCCACGTTTCCGGAAACTGCCGGAGCGGAGGATACCCCTAATCCAGTTTCGTATTTCCAGCGCACCGCCCCGGTGTTGGCGTCCAGTGCGTACACGAAGAAATCCTGTGAGCCAATGATCAGCGTATCTCCCGCAAGCGCGGGGGAAGAATCAATGCCATTGCCTGTCGGCGTGCTCCACACATTCTTGCCAGTGGCCGTATCCAGACAATGCACACGCCCATCGCCACAGCCGACGTAAAGCTTGCCCTCGGCGGCGTACGGTGTGGCATACACCCGGCTCTCCAGCGACGATTTCCAGCGGGGCTTGCCGTTTTTGGCCTCCACGGCATAGACGGAGCCATCCGCACTCCCGAAATACACCACGCCCTTGCGAATCACCGGAGACGCCCAGATTTCTCCCTGTGTTTTCGCCTCCCACAACTTCGCTCCAGAATCGCCATTCACCGCGTAGAGCTTGCCGTCATCACAGCCGAACAAAACCGTGCTGCCGTAAAGCGCGGGTGTGGAATGAAGATCTCCCCCCGCTTCGAAATTCCATAGTTTGCGGCCACTGTCCGTTTGTATCGCATAAACTTGCCCTGAACCTGCGGCGACGTACAGCGTGTTCTGGCGGTACACCGGCGCAGTGCGAATGGAACTGCCGGCGCGAAGCTGCCACCGTGCTTTCGTGGGCGAAGGCAAGGCCGGAGCACTCAGTCCGCCGGTGCGCGCGCTGTCTTTAAGCAGGGTGACCCAATCGTCTTCTACGGCTGCAACACCTTCTGCTACCAGGGATTCGTCGGTCATGGTCGTTAACTGCTCTGCAGTTTCCTGTGGTCAATCTGTTTCAAGTCGGACACGCCCAGCCCCAGTTTACCCGCGGCCGCGATGTGTCCCGGTTGGCGGTAAAACAAGTTTTTGCTGGCGTCTCCGAAAAATTCCCGCGTGTCTTTGGTGATGCTATTGGGATCATGCTTCCACACCGACGGCGCGCCCTCTTCCTTGCGCTTTTTTTCAATGGCTTCCATCTCCAGGGTGTCCAAAGCCACTGGATCGGTGCTGACCAGCAACACCCCAGCCGGATAAATAAAGTCCTGATTCTGCGTCAGCGGGCCCCCGTGCCACACCATCCGCGTGCCATCCATAATGTTCAGCACCACCTTCGAACGCAGCGGTTCCACCGTGCACATCACCCCGATGAGCGGGTTAGTGAAGGAGTAAGGCTCCTTGTGCGAACGCGCCACATTGTTGAATGTTCCGTAGGCCACATTTTTCAGGCATCCGGTGATGCCCGAGGCCGAATGGTCCTTCATCGTCGGAACATTGATAATTTTGTCCAGGCGGTTGGCCACAATACTTGCCATATACGACCGCGTCTCCCACTCCCCGAAGAAGTTCATCTCGCAATAGATGTTGGCTTCGTAACCGGAGGCATCCAGCAGATCGTCTTGCACCCCGATGACTTCGATACCAATGGGCATCAGCGCCTGGTAACTGCCGAGGTCGATTTCGTAGCCGAAGCGGTCGTACACAAGGATGTTTTTCAGCGGCACACCGGCGGAATGCACACCGTCGATAATTTCACGTACCAATTCCGGCGAGGAGCAGCACGCGGGGGCTCCGGAGGGATTGATTTTGATGCCGACCACGTCGGTGGGTTCGATGAACTTGGCGTAGGCAGCCGGTATGGAACTTTCGCCCGTCAATTCTTTCAGCCCGCGTTCCAGCATCTGATGGACGACGGGTTGCGAGACGCGGTTGTTTACGATCGAGCGCCCGTCGGCCACTTCCACAACCCGGCCCGGATACAATCCCGGCATGCCTAGAGGGGATTTCTTCGCCAGTGGCGCCTCGCGCACGTCGATCGGCGGTGCCACCGGTAACACCACTTCCTCTGCGCCAAGAGCGGGCACGCCGCTCAAGAGCAGCCCGGCTCCTCCAACACAGGTTCTTTTTACGAAGTCCCTTCGATCCATTCCCATGTTGACCAAGCCTCTTTTCCCCGGTGCCCAGGTGAACCAGCTCCCACTTCACCTTATTCAGCTCCAGCTTACTCCCATTTTTCTTTCCCGACGAGAGAAACGTGAGGCCCGCTGCCTTCGGGAATGTTTCATTGATTCGTTTTAATGCTGGAGAAAGTGCACACATAGAAGTAACCTCTTAGGTGCTCACCGGAGCAGCAGCGTGAGAAAAACGCGTGGCCATTTCAGCCTGAAGAAAGTTTTTCGCGTTTCCTCTGCTGCCGGTAAAATCGTTCTGGTTTCCGGACATCTCCGTCTTTCCTCTCAGCGATCACTTGGAGGGGAAAAGAAAAGGATCCTGCATGAAACTCTCCGTACAATTGCTTCTTTTCCTCGCTTTCGCAGTCGCCTTGGCCTCCATCGCAAATGCGCAGACTCCTCGCTATAACTTGCTGTTGAAGGGGGGCCATGTCATCGATCCCGCGAACAACATCGACAGCGTGATGGATGTTGCCGTATCGGACGGCAAGATCGCCGCCGTCGCGAAAGACATTCCGGAGTCCTCGGCAGAAAAAGTGGTCGATGTCTCCGGCCTGTATGTCACTCCGGGTCTGATCGATATTCACGTCCACATCACCTATGGAGGCGCTCCGCTGAATTGGTTTGATCCCACGTCGCGCTCGCATATCCAGCCTTATGCCATCCCCGCCGACCTCGTGCTTACCTCCGGCGTGACCACCATTGTCGATGCCGGTACTGCCGGCGCCGAATCGTTCCTTCAGGAAAAGGAAAGCGTAATGGATCACGCCAGGGTTCGCGTGCTGGCCTTCCTCAATATCGTGGCCAACGGCATGAGCGGCGGCCTCGAGCAGACCGTGGACGAAATGGACGTGAAGCGCTGCGCCGACACCATCAAGAAATATCCCGACCTCATCGTGGGCGTGAAGACCGCGCATTATTGGCCAAGCGAGCCTTGGGATGGCGAGCATACCCCTTGGGCTGCCGTCGACCGCGCCGTTGCTTGTGGCGACGCTGTGAATAAGCCAGTCATGTTCGATTTCTGGCCACGGCCGGATCGCACTTACGCTGACCTCATTCTGAAAAAAGCACGGCCGGGCGATATTCACACGCACGTGTTCGCGCAACAATTCCCCATCATTCTTCCGGACGGCAAGTTGAATCCCATTCTGCTGGAAGCACGTAAGCGCGGCGTCATTTTTGATGTTGGCCACGGCGCGGGAAGCTTCTGGTTCCGCAACGCGGTTCCCGCCGTAAAACAAGGCTTCTTGCCGGATTCCATCTCCACGGACTTGCACATCGAGAACTACACGATTCTCAGCTACGACAATGTGTTGTCGAAGTTTGCCTCAATGGGCGTGCCGCTCCAGGAACTCATTAAACGCTCCACCGTGAATCCCGCCAATGAAATCCATCGTCCTGAACTTGGCACGCTTTCCGTTGGGCGAGACGCGGACATTGCCGTTCTGCAGGAGCTCCACGGGAAATTCAGTTTCATCGATTGCGGATGGGCGCGCATGGACGGAGACACAACCATCACGGCGCGTATGACCATTCGCGCTGGGCGCATCGTCTACGACCCTTCGGGCCTCAGCATGGTGGAGTGGGAACACGCCCGCAAACAGTATTTCACCTCGCCGATCCTGGGCTCGGACCCACCCTCGACGGCCGACGACCTGCCGCGTCACTAATCAGCAGCCAGTTCCGTTCAGAACGCGGAAATAAATTTCGGAGGATCGTATGTCAGAAAAGCTCAGCCGTCGCAAAATGCTAAGCAAGGGCGCGCAGGCCGCGTTTGTGGGAGCTGTCGGCGCCCGAGCTGTTCCTGCGTTTGTCCCCGCGCCGCTTAAATCCAAGCCGACGTCTACCAAGGGCGTCGATTACTATCAGAAGCTCGGCGTCACCCCGTTCATCAATGCCGCTGGCACCTACACGGTGCTGTCGGCTTCCACCATGCCCGACGAAGTGCAGGCCGCTATCGCGCTGGCTTCGCAACAGCCGGTGAACATCCTTGAGTTACAAGATGCCGCGGGTGCGTACCTCGCCAAGCGCCTGAAATGCGAAGGCGCTCTGGTCACTTCGGGCGCGGCCGGCGCGCTGACCGTAGGCACCGCCGCGTGTATTACCCTCGGAAATAAACAAGCGGTGTTGAATATTCCCACGGACATGAGCGGTCTCAAGAACGAAGTGATCGTGCAGAAAGCGCATCGCTACGACTACGATCACGCGCTACGCAATTGCGGGATTCGCTACGTCGAAGTGGAAACCATGGACGACTACGAGAAGGCCTTCACGAATAACACAGTGATGTGCCACTTCTTCAATGCCGCCGAAGGCGGAAAAATTTCCCGCCAAGATTGGATCCGTGTGGCCCACAAGCGCGGCGTTCCCTGCTTCAACGATGCGGCCGCGGATGTGCCGCCCATTTCCAATTTGTGGAACTACACGCAGATGGGCTTTGACCTGGTGACCTTTTCCGGTGGCAAGGGACTACGCGGACCGCAATGCACCGGCTTGTTACTCGGCCGCAAGGATCTGATCGATGCGGCGAAGCAGAACAATTCACCCTTCTCCAACACCGTCGGTCGTGGCATGAAAGTCGCTAAAGAGGAAGTAGTCGGGATGGTGGCCGCCGTGGATTGGTTCTTGAGCCAGGATGACGCCGCGATGGAAGCGGAATTTCAAAAGCGTGCCGACCTGATTGCCGGCAAACTCCGGGCGCTCCCTACAGTACAGACGAAAACCTTCATTCCGGAAGTAGCCAATCACGTGCCCCATCTACTGATCACCTACGACCAGAATCGCATCCAGATTTCTGCTGCCGAGGTGATGCAGAAAATGCGCTCCGGAAAGCCACGCATTGAACTGAATCCTGGCACCGGCGGCGCACCCGCCAGCGCCGGACTTCCCGGCGGTCCCAACACGATCATTGTCGGTGTGTGGATGCTACAGCCGGGGGAGGAGTCGATCGTGGCCGACCGGCTGTACGATACGCTTTTGGCCGCGTTACATTCATAAGGCGCAAGGCCCCTTTTCATATCAGTTGTTCCTCGGATTGAATCACGCACGCGCTTCCCTTAAGCTGGCAAGCGCCATGGACCAGCAAACTCGGCATACCAAGCCGTCCTTTAAGAATCCCTTTATTTATTCCTGGTTGGTGCTGGTTGTGGTGGCCGCGTATGTGGTGTTTCTGCTGCTCTCCCGTTACGACTCGAACCGCGCGTACGAGCGTCGTACCCAGCAGAAAGCCGCCGAGCAGCAGCGAGAATCGGATCGCGCAGCCATCGAACAACTGGGTGGCTCCGACTTAGCCATCCGCGCGTTTTATATTGCTCCCGCAGAAATTCGCCGGGGAGGGACGGCACAGATTTGCTACGACGTCGCTAACGCAAAGACGGTCACGCTAGCTCCGCCAGTCGGCGAAGTCTGGCCATCGCATAATCGGTGCCTCGACGTTTCGCCCACGAAGACCACTTCCTATACGTTGACCATCAGCAATTCCAACGGAAATACCACCTCACAAACCGTCGAATTGAAGGTAAGGTGAGTCGATCAATGTCGGTATGTGACTGAAAATAAGTACTTTACCTAAATATGCGGAGGCAATCTGCGCTGCCCTCTTGTCCGCTTATTTCTCTCCCCCTTATAATGTCTACCTGGCGGAGTTCGGCTTAGCCGAACTCCGCATCATTTTTCTTAGAACACGTGGCCAACGAATGACTGATCCTCTGGCAAAAATTAAACAGAAGCTGCAGAAAGAGATTGACTCGCTCGAGCACGAGTTGAACGTCGAACTCCCCAAGGAAATTGCGGTGGCCCGTGCGCACGGCGACCTTTCCGAAAACGCGGAATACAAGTACGCCAAGGAGCGACAGGGTTACGTCAATGCCAAGATTGGCCAGCTTAAGAAGCGGATGGGCGATTTGGGCATGTTGAACCTGACCAACATTCCGAAGGATCGCTCCGGTTATGGCTCCCGAATCGTTGTACTTGACGTGCAGCGCAACGTTGAGGTCGAATACAAACTCGTCAGCAGTGAAGAGGCCGACGTGGATCAGGGCTTAATCTCCACCACTTCTCCGATCGGCCGCGCGCTGCTGAACCGCCAGGTAGGCGACGAAGTGCAGGTGGCCACTCCCGCGGGGAAGAAGGAATTTGAAGTAGTGCGTCTGGTCACCATCCACGAAGAAGCCTGATTTCACGGCCCGGCCGCGGTGAGGTCTCATGTATTGGGGTTCCGGTCCAACACTCGGTCTGTTAACTTGTCTCGGATATGCCGTATTCATTGCCGGTGCGTATTCGCTGTGGCGCCATCGCGCGGAGTTCAGTTTCTGGATTGACGATGAGCTATCCACCTTGCGCCGCAATTTCTCTCGCTACGTTCCTGCAGGCTCCTTCTACGAGCGCCGTGGCGAATCGCGGCTGCGCGTCATACCCGCGGGCTTCGTCCATTCCGTAACGCAACTGCCTCGCCGCAGCTTCTCTTGGGGAGCGTTTCTGCTTTTCGTCGGACTCTTTCTTTTCATTCTCGATTTTTTTGTCTAAGCGCCCGTTTGCTTTTGCGCGCCACGCTTCTTACTCGATTGCCGATATCTGTTATTCTGCTCGCGCATGCCTCCTTCCTTGATTGTTCACGGCGGCGCCTGGGACATTCCCGACGACGCCATCGAAGCTTGTAAAGAGGGCTGTCTCCGCGCACTTCACGCCGGCTATGATGTTCTGCTCAATGGCGGGCACGCCCTCGACGCCATTGAAGCTGCCATCACCGTGCTCGAAGATGATCCCGTGTTCGACGCCGGTTACGGTTCGCATCTGAATCTGGACGGCTACGTCGAATGCGACGCCATCGTCATGGATGCCGCTACACTGCGCGCTGGCTCGGTCGCCGGATTGCGCCGTATCAAGAATCCGATTCAGGCGGCTCGCGCGGTTCTCGAGAAATGCCCGCACATGATGCTGATCTCGCAGGGCGCGGAGCAGTTTGCCTTCGATCAAGGCATTCCCCTGTGCGACCCGGAGGACTTGGTCTCTCCGGCAGAGCGCGAAGCTTGGGAACGCTGCCACAAAGACTCACACGCTGCCGAACATCATCGCGGCCATGAGCAGGGTACCGTCGGCGCGGTGGCACTCGACGACCAGGGTCGATTGTTCGCGGCAACCTCCACAGGAGGCACCTGCTGCAAGCTTCCCGGACGTGTCGGAGACTCGCCGCTGATTGGCTGCGGCTGCTACGCCGACCACGAGACCGGCGCGGTTTCCTCTACGGGATATGGCGAAGCTATCATGAAGGTGGTACTCGCCAAGACCGCTTGTGATTTCCTGCGTCCCGCGGGATCGAATCCTACGCGCGCGGCCCAAGCTGCGGTGCAATTGCTGGCGCGCCGCGGCAAAGGGACCGGCGGCCTCATTCTTCTCGACAAGAACGGCAAGCCCGGCTATGCCTACAACACTCCCCGCATGGCCTATGGCATCGCCAATTCCGAAGCTGGCTTTATCACCGGCGTGTAGTGGAGTTACCTGGCGCAGTTGACCCGCTGCGCATCTCCTTCTACCATCTGTTTATGTCCCACATCTGCCGCAAACTTTTGCCTTTGCTCGCACTGTTGCTGTTGGTTTTGCCCGCATCGGCGCAGTCGGTCGACGAGATCATCAATAATTACATCAATGCCCGCGGCGGTCTGGACAAAATCAGATCGGTAAAAACCGAGCGTGTCACCGGCACGATTTCTTTCGGCCCGGACGCCGATGGGCCGTTTGTGGTCCAGCGCAAGCGCCCTCTGAAACTGCACATGGAAATTACTCTGAGTGGACAAACCCTTATTCGCGTGTATGACGGTAAGTCCGCCGGCTGGATTTACAACCCCTTTACCCCCAACGCCAGCGTCAAGCCCATGAGCGAAGTGGAGCTAAATAACATTCTTGAAGAAGCGGATTTCGATGGGCCCTTCGTCGATTACAAACAAAAAGGCAACCAGATTGAGTACGCCGGTAAGGACGAAATTCAGGGCAACCCCGCCTACAAACTGAAACTGACCAGCAAGGACGGGGATGTGAGCTTTTTCTATTTCGACGTGTCCACCGCTCTGCTTTTGAAGTGGGAAGGCAATCGCAGAATTAACGAAAAAGACGTGCCGTGGGAATCCTTCTTTCATGATTTCCGCGAGGTGAATGGGTTGAAGTATCCGTTTCTGGTGGAGTCGGATGCTCCGGGCACGGATCAAACGCAAAGAATCACAGCGTCAAAGATCGAAGTGAATCTGCCGCTGGAGGATGCCCTCTTCGAAAAACCGAATCCCCCGGCAGTTCCGGCGCCCGCCGCAGCGCCCAAGTCGAACTGACCCGCGCCTGTTGTAGCGAATGTGCGCCAAAGCTAGCGAACCAAAGCCTTCCCCGGAAGCCGGCTTGTGCGCCACCTGCCTGCATGCTCGAGCGATTTCTTCCGCGCGTGGTTCCCCGTTTCTGCTTTGTCAGCTTTCCCAATCGGACCCGCGCTTCCCGAAATATCCGCGCCTGCCTGTTTTGAGCTGCGCAGGCTACACGCCCAAGACACCGCAGTCGGCCTAGCTCGGTAATAGTTATTAACTATTGTATATATTTAGGAGTATACTGCGGCCTTGGGAGGCTCCCGTGTGTTCCCCCTCTCCACATCGCTCCCTCCTGTTGGTGTCCCCTGCCTTGCTGCTGATGTTCGTCTCTCTCAGCCTCCCAAACCTTGCTCCCGCCCAGTCGCTCAAGATCGACAGCACTCCATCCGGCGCGACCGTCGAACTCGACGGCGTTCCGGTGGGCACCACGCCGCTGGACAAGAAATTCCCCGGCGGTTATTTCCACCGCACAAAAACGGCGTTCGGCCAGCGCCTTGAGCATCCGATGATCGCTCGCGTCACCCTGCCGGGTTACGTCACCCACGAGATTGCGCTCACCGAAGGCCCGATGGACTGGATCGATCTCCATGGGCGTCATCATGGGCAGTATTGGCTTTTCAAGTCCGACAATTTTCATGTGGATCTGGAAAGCGTAGCCAGCACCTTTACCGGCGCTGTTTCGGCCGCAGGCACGGCGCAACCGGTGGCTCTTCGCCCAGAGCTATCGCTGGAGGAAATTGTAGCCCGCGCGAAACCCGCGGTCGTCTGCCTGAAATCGCTGACTCTTTCCGGTTCCGGTTTCTTTGTGACGAGTACGGGAGTCATTGCCACCAACGCCCACGTCGCGCGAAACGATTCCGAGCTGCTCGCTTTGCTGCCGAATGGCGTGAAGTTGCCTGCATCGGTCGTCTATATTCATCCGGACCTCGATCTCGCCCTGGTCAAAGTTACACCGCCAACGCCCGATTTCCTGTTTCCGCACCTGACCCTTGCCGATGCATCGCTTGTTCATCAGGGAGAAACTGTTCTGGCGGTCGGAAATCCCGGAGATGCCATGCTGTTCAGCGTCACCAAAGGGATTGTCAGCGCCGTGGGCAAATTTCCCGCGGCCGGACCCGGCACCTGGATCCAGACGGATGCGGCCATCAATCCCGGAAGTTCCGGCGGCCCGCTGCTGAATGTCCAAGGAGAAGTGATCGGGCTCAACACGCAAAAGTTGGTTCACAAAAATGTGGAAGGGATTGGCTTCGCTTTGAGTTCCAGCGATTTGCTCAATCTCCT
>DATKPS010000040.1:0-9252 GCA_035524015.1 Candidatus Sulfotelmatobacter sp. | reverse complement strand
GGTGACCACCACGTCGGCAGGGAGATCGGCGATGAGCATGGCTTTACGTTCGCCAAGTTGGGAGGCGGCTTGCGGCTGAACGAGATTGTAGATGCCCGCAGAGCCACAGCAGATGGGAGCTTCGGGAATTTCGAGAAGTTGGACGCCAGGGATCTGGGAGAGGAGCTGGCGAGGCTGCCTGCAAATGCCTTGCGCGTGTTGCAGGTGGCAGGAGTCGTGAAAGGCGACGCGAGCGGAAAGGGGATGGCGCGTGGCGCGGGAGGGCAGTACGGCAAGAAGTTCGCTGATGTCGCGGCATTTTGCGGCGAAACGTTTGGCGCGATCGGAGTAATTGGGATCGTTGCGAAGAAGATGGCCGTAGTCCTTCATGTTCGAGCCGCAGCCGGCGGCGTTGATGACGACGGCTTCGACATTGGCTTGCTCGAAGGTGTCAATGGTGTGGCGAGCCAATTCCAATGCTGTGGCTTCTTCACCGGCGTGAACGCATAACGCACCGCAGCAGGTTTGTTGAGGCGGGGCCACCACCTCGCAGCCTTCAGCAGCAAGGACGCGTACAGTGGCAGCGTTAACGTGGGAGAAGAAGGCGCGTTGCACGCAGCCGAGAAGGAGGCCGACGCGTTTGCGTTTTTCGCCTTGGGCAGGAGTGACGGCAGGAATATTTTCAATTGGCTTTGCAGGAGGAAGAAGGGAGTCCATGGAGGCGAGGGATTTGGGCAGGACTTTCAAAATACCCAGGCTGCGAACAGCGGCTTGCAGGCCGGATTTTTGATAGGCGAGCAGGGGCCAGCGCAGCAATTGGAGGCGGCTGGGCTTCGTAAGGGTTGCGAAGAGAAGGCGACGATGGAGCTTGTCGAAAATAGGTCGTGGGTAGTTGCGTTCGATTTGCGCGCGAGTGGCTTCAATTAATTTGCCATAGTCGACGCCCGAGGGGCACGCGGGCATGCAGGCAACGCAACCGAGACAAGTGTCGAAGTGTTGGACCCAGTCTTTTTGGATGGTGGCGGAGCCTTCGAGCGCCCGCTTCATCAGATAAATGCGGCCGCGCGGCGAGTCCATTTCTTCGCCCCAAAGAACGTAGGTTGGGCAGGTGGGCAGGCAAAAGCCGCAGTGAACACATTTTTCGATGAGTTCAAGCGCGGGCGGCTGATGCGAGTCGAAGGCGCTAGCCTGGCTTGATTTTTGTTGATCGGCCGCCATGTAGGGTCAGATGCCTCCGACGAAGCGACCGGGATTGAGAATGTTTTGGGGATCGAGTTGGGTTTTTATGGCGCGCATGAGAGGGAGAGCGTCGCCGGTTGAACCCCAAGCATCGAAATCGGCGTCGAGGATGGAATTGCCGAGAGCGACGAGGGAGCCACCGGAAGATTGCAGTTTTTCGCGAAAGGCCTTGGCCACGTGATGAAGTTCGTTTCGAGCACCGCGGAGTAGGATCGTGCCTAAACCTGTGGCTTGCAGGACCGCCGAGCAGCTTGCGCGAGATTTGGCGAGATCGGTGAGCGTGGCGATGGCGGCGAGAGCGTCGCTGGGGCAAGTGGACATTTTGAGAAGGACGCTCGAGGAAGGATCCGTCAAATATTGGGAATGGAGAGATTCCCTGGCATTCCAGACGTGGTGATCGGCTTCGAGGACAGTTGCGGAGGAAGCGAGTGATTGCAAGTGTCCGATCTGATTGGCAATTCCCTGCTCTGTTCCCTCGAAGAGAACATCGACGAAAAATTCGGGCGGATCGAATGCGGGAACGCGCACTTGCACGGCAGAATAGGCGAGGGTGGAGTCGAGTAAGGCGGCGAGCAAGTGAGACGCGTCGGATAATCGATTGGTAGAACAGGTGACAGCGCTGGTCGTGCGGGGCAAGGGGTGCAGACGAAAGACCGCGCAGGTGATGATTCCCAGGGTGCCTAGCGCACCGGTGGCGAGTTTGGGAAGGTCGTAGCCGGCAACATTTTTTACGACTTTGCCGCCGCTCCTGGCGAGGGTTCCATCGGGAAGAGCCAGGGTAATGCCGATGAGAAGATCGCGAAGAGCACCGAAGCGGATGCGCAAGACACCGCTGTCGTTGGTGGAAAGAACGCCGCCGATGGTGGCACGTGCGGGCCAGAGGGCATCGAGAGCGAGACGCTGGCCGTGCTGCGCGAGCATTTGTTGCAGAGATTGAAGCGTGCAGCCAGCTTCCACGGTTACGGTGAGATCGGCCCAAACGTGTTCGAGAATGCGATCGAGACGGGCGGTGGAGAGGACGAGGTCGGCGCGCTTGGGAGGATTGCCCCAATCGAGTTTGGTGGCGCCACCACAAGGGATAACGGCAAGGCCGGATTCATTGGCGAAGGTCAGAGCGGCAGCGAGTTGCTGATCGCTCTCGGGAGCGACAACGAATTGCGGCTGGATGCCCGAGACGTTGTCCGCGGACGTTGCCAGGCGCATGGCTTGGCTGCCGACGAGCGCGGCGAGTTGTTGTTCGAGGGAACTAGTTGGCGGCATGGCGGGCGTTTGGCATGGATTTCAGAAGCGTTCGGCGAGGCCGGTTGATTCCAAGGGATGCGGGACGTACTCGCCCGGTTTTTCGCCACATAAACGAGGAGTGGGAAACACTTTAGTGGGATTGCAAAGCTGAAGCGGATCGAAGGCTGCACGGACACGCTGCATCGTCGCGAGATCGGGTTCGCTGAACATTTTGGGCATCATGCACTTCTTTTCTTCGCCGACGCCGTGCTCGCCGGTGATGGAGCCTCCGGCCGCGAGGCAGAGCTGCAGAATTTGGAATGAAAGAGCTTCCGCAGCCTTTTCCTGGCCCGGGATGTGTCGATCGTAGAGGACAAGCGGGTGGAGATTGCCATCGCCAGCGTGAAAGACATTGGCGACGCGCAAGCCGGTCTCGCGGCTGAGGTGAGCGATTTCGTTCATGAGTTGAGGAAGAGCGGTTCGCGGAATCACGCCGTCTTGCACGATGTAGTTGGGAGAAATGCGGCCCATGGCAGCGAAGGCGGCCTTGCGGCCCTTCCAGACGAGGGCGCGCTGGGAATCGGATTGCGCAACGCGAATCTCCCACGCGCCGTTTTTTCGGCAGAGTTCGTCGACATGCGACATCAGGGCCTCGACTTCCGCGATAGGGCCATCGAGTTCGACGAGGAGCAAGGCGCCGCAATCGGGATAGTTGGCGTGGACGGCGGCTTCGGCGGCTTGGATGGCGAGGTTGTCCATCATTTCGATGGCCGCAGGAAGCATGCCCGCAGCGATGATGTCACTGACAGCGGCACTGGCTTCGTTGGTGCCGGGAAATGCGGCGAGAAGGGTGCGCGTGCATTCGGGGCGTTTGACAATGCGAAGAATGATTTTGGTGGCGATGCCGAGGGTGCCTTCAGAGCCGACAAACACGCCGGCCAGATCGTAGCCCGGGGTGTCGAGGCACTTGCCGCCGAGATGGACGAGCGAGCCATCGGGAAGCACAACTTCCAAGCCGAGTACGTGAGTCGTGGTGAAACCATATTTCAGGCAATGCGCGCCGCCGGAGTTTTCCGCGACATTGCCGCCGATGCTGCAGACAGATTGCGAGGATGGATCGGGAGCGTAGAAGAAACCGTGAGGCTGAACGCGGCCGGTGACGTCGAGATTGATGACGCCGGGCTCGACGGTGACCCGCGCGTTGGGAAGATCGACTTCGAGGATGCGATTCATGCGGGCGAGGCTGATGACAACGCCATTTTCGACGGGGAGCGCGCCGCCGCTGAGGCCGGTGCCGGAGCCTCGAGCGACAAAGGGGATGCAATGGACATGGCACAGACGGACGATCGATTGCACCTGCTGGGTGTTGGTGGGTAGAAGAACGGCGAGGGGCAGGACGCGAAAATTGGTGAGGCCGTCGCACTCGTAGGTGTGCAGGTCCTCGGGAGAAGAGATGAGGCCTTGCTGGCCAACAATGGCGCGAAATTCCTGGAGAATGCGTGCGTCCACGGCGGCGTTCCCCTGCATCGATTGACCCCGCACAAGTTTGGGCACGCAGAGCAGCTTGCCGCATTAGCGGACGAAGGTCAAACCTTGGGGGATGAGGTGGGGGAAGACGTAGGCGTAGAGCATGACGATGATGCCTACGATGGCGGCTAGGGCGATGGAGTGCCAGAAAACGTAGCGAAAGAGGACGCCTTCGTTGCCGACTTGATTGGTGGCGGCGGTGGCGACGCAGATGGATTGGGCGTCGACCATTTTGCCCATGACGCCACCCGCACTGTTGGTAGCACACATAAGGATGGGGCTGAGGTTGAGCTGCTCGGCGGTGATGCGCTGAAGGCCGCCGAAGAGCGCGTTGGAAGAGGTGTCGCTGCCGGTGAGGGCGACGCCAAGCCAGCCGATGAAGGTGCCGAAGAACGGAAAGAGCCAGCCGGTGCGCGTGAAGGCCAGGCCTAAGACGGCGTCCATGCCGGAATAGCGGGTGACGTAACCGAGGCCGAGCATGAAGGACATGGCGACGATGGCGTGGCGCATGCGGAAGAGAGTGTGCGAGAAGATCTTCAGTAGTTTGCGCGGGGATAGGCCGAGGAGCAGGCCGGAGAGAAGCGCGGCGAGAAAGCAGCCGGTGCCGGTAGCGGTGAGCCAGTTGAAATCGAACTTGGCGGATTCGGGTGTGGGCTTGGAGACGACCGGCTGCGCTCGGAAGATGGCTTTGTGCAGGTAAGGTACGTTCCAACCTCCAGAACGGAAGGCGGGAGTGGTGGCGACACCCATGGCGTTTTTGATGGAGGGGAGTCCCCAAAGAAGAACGAAGACCGAGAGGATGGCAAAGGGGAGCCAAGCTTTGGCGATTTGCGTGGGGGTATAGAGGTGCGGGGTGGCCGGACGTTGAAGCTGGCGGATATCCCATTCGTCGTCCATTTGATCGGCAATGATGGGATTTTTGGCGACGCCGGGGGCAATAATCATTTCGGAGTAGCGAGGTTGCTGAGAATCGTCCTGGAAGCGCCAAATGCGTTTGGGCTTCCAGAAGCGGAGGAAAAGCAGGGTGACGATCAGGGAGGTCAGGCCGGCGATGATGTCGACGAGGTTGCTGTCCATGTAATTGGACCAGAAGAATTGGATGGAGGCGAAGGAGAGGCCGACGACAAGGATGGCGGGTAAGACTTCGAGGGTCTCGCTCCAGCTGACCATGGCGCGCACGAGCCAGAAAGGCACGAGAACGGCGGTGATGGGGAGTATGCGCCCGATCATGGCGCTGAGGTCGCTTTCCGGGAGCGCAGTGACCAAAGCTAAAGTGTGAACGGGAATACCGATGGCCCCCCAGGCGACGGGGGCGGTGTTGGCGATGAGATTGAGAGCGGCGGCGTGGAATGGTTTGAAGCCGAGGCCAATCATGAAGGCACCGGCAATGGCGACGGGAGCCCCGAATCCAGCAGCGCCTTCGATAAAGGCGCCAAAACAAAAGGCGACGAGAAGAAGCTGCAGGCGGCGGTCTGGAGTGATGGAGGCGACCGACTGCTTCATGATTTCGAACTGGCCGGTTTCGACGGAAATGTCGTAGAGAAAGACCGCGGCAATGACGATCCAAACGATTTTGAAGAGGCCGAAGGCGACGCCGTAGGAGAGGCTGGCGATGGCGAGCTTGGAAGGCATGCCGAAAACGAACATGGCGCAAAGAATGGCGGTGGTGGCACCGGCGATGGCGCACCAGTGGGGACGAAGTTTGAAGCCAGCGAGGAGGCCGAGGAGAACCACAATGGGCAGAGTGGCAACCAGGGTGGAGAGCCACCAGTGGCCAAGAGGATCGTATACCTGCGTCCAAGTCATCGGTGGTCCTGAGAAGAAAATGGGGCAGCAAGCATAGGCAATGGAAAGAGGCTGATCGCAAACCGCAAACGCGAACGAGAAGTTGCACGGGATGAATACATGGATTGGCGGGGTAAAGTCAAGAAAACGGCTGGGGCAATTCACGGCTTGCCAGATATGGAGGGGCAGCGTACCTTTCAGGCAAGCATAGAGGGCCAAGAAGAGGGGATAAAGTGCGAGTGCTTGAGGTGATGGACGATGAGTTCGATGAGTTCGCTTTCGATGGACGGAGTGGAAATTCTGGCCAGGCGGCACGCGCAGCAAGAGCGTGTGCTGACCCCGGAGGCCATGCGATTCGTGGTGGAGTTGCAGAGACGATTTAATGGCAGGCGCGTGGAGCTGTTGGCGGCGCGCGCGGAGAGACAGAAGCGACTGGACGCAGGGGAAAAGCCGGACTTTTTGGCGGGAACGCGGAAGATTCGGGAGTCGGAGTGGACGGTGGCGGCGATTCCGGCGGATCTGCTGGACCGACGCGTGGAAATTACCGGGCCGGTAGACCGGAAGATGATCATTAATGCGCTGAATTCGGGCGCAAAAGTGTTCATGGCGGACTTTGAGGATTCGAACACGCCCACGTGGGCGAATCAGATCGAGGGACAAGCGAACTTGATGGATGCGGTGCGGCGGACCATCACGTATTCGGATGCGGCGAGTGGCAAAGAGTACAAGTTGAATCCGCAAACGGCGGTGCTGTTTGTGCGGCCACGGGGCTGGCATCTGGAAGAACAGCACGTGCGAGTGGACGGGCAAGCGCTGTCAGGCTCGCTGTTTGATTTTGGTTTATACCTGTTTCACAACGGGAAGGAACTATTGGGGTCGGGGAGCGGGCCGTATTTCTATTTACCAAAGTTAGAAAGCCACCTGGAAGCCCGACTGTGGAATGACGTTTTCCTGTTCGCACAGAAAGAATTGGGGATCGCCCAAGGAAGTATCCGGGCGACGGTGCTGATAGAGACGATTCTGGCGGCGTTTGAGATGGACGAAATCCTGTATGAACTGCGGGAGCACTCGGCAGGATTGAATTGCGGCAGATGGGACTACATCTTCAGTTTCATCAAGAAATTTTCGAACGACGCGCAAGCGGTGTTGCCCGACCGGGCGCAGGTGACCATGACCACGCACTTCCTGCGGTCGTACAGCAAGCTGCTGATTCGCACGTGTCATCGACGGAACATTCATGCGATGGGAGGGATGGCGGCGTTCATCCCGATCAAGAGCGATCCCGCGGCGAATGAAAAGGCGATTGCGCAGGTGCGCGCGGACAAAGAACGTGAGGCAGGCGACGGGCACGATGGAACGTGGGTGGCGCATCCGGGGTTGGTGCCGGTAGCCATGGAAGTGTTTGACCGGCTGATGCCAGGGGCGAATCAGATCGATAAGAAGCTGACAGATTTTCGGGCGACTACGGCGGACTTGCTGAACGTGCCAGACGGAACGATCACGGAAGCAGGCCTGCGGCAGAACATCGCGGTGGGGCTTGGTTATGTGGCGGCGTGGCTGCGCGGAACGGGATGCGTGCCGTTGTTTAACTTGATGGAAGATGCGGCAACGGCGGAGATCAGCCGGGCACAACTATGGCAATGGCTGCACCAGGGCGCAAAGCTGACGGACGGACGCAAAATTGACCTTCCGCTGTGCGACAGCATCATAGAGGAGGAATTACGGAAGGCGAAAGAGCCAGGAGATCCCGCGCGGGTGGCGGCATTCGAGAAATCGGCACAATTGATGCGGGAATTGATTCGGGCGCCGCGCTTCGTGGAGTTTCTGACGGTGCCGGCCTACCAGCGGATTCTGAGCGAAGGCAATTGAGAATCCATAATGCCGGAGCGTCAGCTGAGCCGATTGGAACGCTGAAAAAGGAAACGGATAGGGGGCATCCGGGTATGAAGAAACCAGTGGTCGGGCTGTTGCTGGTGTTGGGCGTGTGCCTGACTTCGTGTTCGAAGAAGCAGCAAACTCAGAACGAGAAAGCCGCGCCTGCCGCGAGTAATTCCACAGCGACAAACGAGAACCGCGGTGGGGGCGCACCCGCCGAGAGCACCGCCGCTCCTAACATCCAGGGCGTGAAAACCGAGATGCGTAACGTGTTGTTCCATCTGACGCCGCGGGCTGCGGCACACCTGCAAGTGTTATCGGGAGAGGTGTGGCCGGTGGGAAAGAACACCTTGGTGGTGTTTGACGACAAAACTTCGTTCGAAGTGCGGGTGAGCAACGGAACCATTTCGATCACGCCGGCAGCGCTGACAGACGTCATGAACAGCTATGTGTTTGCGCAGAAGGATGCGCCATTGAAGGATTTGGCGGTTTCCATCGATCAAGGAAAGTTGATCATTAAAGGAAAACTGCACAGCAAGGGAGATATTCCGTTTGCCACCGCGGGGACCCTGAGCGTGAACGCCGATGGAAGGATTCGAGTGCACACGGAGAAAATTACGGCGCTGAAGATTCCGGTGAAGGGGCTGATGGGCTTGTTCGGGGTGGATCTGGCGAACGTGGTGAACACCAATAAGATTGCGGGGATCGACACAGACAAAAACGACTTGATGATGGATTTGGGAAGCTTGTTGCCGCCACCGCATATCCGGGGGAAGCTGACGGGAGTGCGCATTGAACCCAACGGGATCGTGACCACGTATGGAGACGGAGGAAAGTCGCTGCCAGCGAGGGAAGATCCGAGTTATATGGCGTTCGCGGGAAGCCGGGTGCAGTTTGGAAGACTGGTGATGGACCCTAGCGATTTAACGGTTTTGGATTTGGATGGGAAGGGGACGTTGGAGTGGGACCAGGATCACTATAAAGAGCAGCTGGAAGCGGGCTATTCGAAGATCACGCCGACATTTGGACTGCGTGCTTACGCGAAGAATTATTCGCAGCTGGGAAGAAGCGCAAAGGCGGCGAGCGGATCAGCGGCGTCAGGACAATGATGGCGGTGCTTGATTCGGCCGAGGCAAGACTCGGCGGTTGAGATCCTTCGTCGCTAAAGGCGCTCCTCAGGATGACAGAAAGCTTTGTTGGGAGGAGACGGATCGATCGAAGAGGGATCCCTCCTTGCGTTCGGGATGACGTGGCATCCGGGAGCGCGCAAAACCCAACAGCCACCCCCTAAATCGGAAGCTGGGAGAGAACCCCTAGACCCACCCTCACAAACCGAGGGTGGGGCACCCGCGCTTGGGGCGGTTGAGATCCTTCGCTTTGCTCAGGATGACAAGATGCGTGCTGAGGTGGGAGAAGGCCCCACATGCAAACGCGGCATGTGGGACTCTCGCACCTGCGTAAAAGCGGCACAGACTAAACAGTTTGCGGAAAAAGTCCAGAACTGAGCGTTTTCGTGGCACAGGCACTCTCGCCAGTGCTGATTTTGCTGCATTTGGCTCGAGTGCACAGACAAGAGTGTCTGTGCCACGGGAGTTTTTCCGCAGGCTGTTGAGCCTGTGGGTCGGT
>DATKPS010000039.1:0-8373 GCA_035524015.1 Candidatus Sulfotelmatobacter sp. | reverse complement strand
GCATCATAGGTGGCGTCGTATTCGCCGCTGGGGTGGCCGTCTGGGCCGAATTCCTGGATGCGGATGGTTTTGCGATAGGAGAATTGCGGGCGTGTTTTCTGGTAGAGCTCTTCTTTCTGGGTGAAGGCCTGGATGATTTCCAGGGGGGGCATCGCGGGTGGGGCAGCAGCCTCGACACCTTCGATACGGGTCACGTGGTGTTCGGGCGGTGGCTCGACGGGGCCAGGCGAACCTTCCTGGGCAAACGCTACGGCCGCGAAGAACAACAAGGAAGCTACAGCAAATGTTGCGGAACGAAAGCCGCGAAAGGAAGGCAAAACACTGCCAGCGTTCTCAGTCATATTCATTTGGATGCGAGTTTGCCGCTGCTCTGCCGCCTCGCCCCTCCATTCTATATCCGCTGCGCTGGCAGCGCAGCAATCGTTGGCCGCCATCTGCGGTGCAATAAAGATGATGCTGTTTGCTAAACTGAAGACACTGTGAGAAAGGATGTCCTCGCGCGGCGGTACTTGGTCTCGGGACGGGTGCAGGGAGTCGGATTTCGCAACTACGTCGAGCACATTGCCGAAAAACTGGGAGTGGGTGGGTACGTGCGCAACCGCCGCGACGGCAGCGTGGAAGTGTATGCGATGGGCAGCGCGGAGCAATTGAACAAATTGGGTTCAGCGCTAGAAAGAGGGCCGATGCTGTCGCAAGTCAGCGATGTGCGGGAAGAGCCGGACTGCCCGGATGAAAAATACCGTAACAATTTCATCATTGAATTGACCATTTGAATTGAGCATTTCACGAGGAGCGGTTGGCATGGACGAACTGAAGAAGTTGATCCGCGAAATACCGGATTATCCAAAACCGGGAATTTTGTTCTATGACTTGACGACGCTGTTGAAGGACAAGAGCGGCTTTCGGGGTTTAATAGACGGGCTTTGCGCTCATTACGATGGCCACAAGATCGACCTGGTGGTGGGCATTGAAGCGCGCGGCTTTATTTTGGCGCCGGCGTTGGCGTACCGACTGAACGCGGGGTTTGTGCCGGTGCGCAAGCCGAGGAAGCTGCCGGGGAAAGCTGCGAAGGTTTCCTACGCGCTGGAGTATGGTACGGACTCGCTGGAAATCCATGAAGACGCGATTCAGAAAGGCCAACGGGTGCTGCTGTGCGATGACCTGCTGGCTACCGGCGGTACCGCGGCGGCTGCGGTGCAACTGATTCGTTCGCTGGGCGGAGTCGTCGAGGGCGCGGCTTTCGCTGTGGAGCTTGGTTTCCTCGGCGGGCGCGGGAAGCTGCCGGGGCTCGATGTGTTTTCGTTGATTCAGTATGACAAGTGATCAGTGACTAGAGATCAGTGATCAGGAACCGGACATGAGGCACGATTTTAGGCCCGACGCGAAATGCAGCTTAATGCCGTAGCTACAGAGTCTGTGTGCGAACCAACAACCCGCCCTCAGCGGCTGAAGCCGTGCCCTGAAAAACACGAGTTCTCACAGAGACTCGTTAGCTCTGCCCCCCGAGGCGTTGATTTGTGGCTGGCGGGCGTGACGCTGGCGTAGAGCTTCGAACAGGACGACGCCGGCGGCAACGGAGACGTTTAGGGATTTGACCGGGCCGCGCGTGGGCAGAGACACGACGAAGTCGCAGCGCTTCTTGGTTAAATCGTGGAGGCCGCTGCCTTCTCCGCCCATGACGATCGCTGTGGGGCTGGTGTAATCGACCTCGGTATAGCTTTTTTGCGCTCCTTCATCCAGCCCGACTAGCCAATAGCCCGCTTCCTTTAACTCTTCCATCGCGCGGGCCAGGTTTGTGACTTTCGCGACGGGAAGATGTGCTAACGCTCCTGCGGAGGCGCGCGCCACGGTATCGGTCAGCCCGGCGGCGCGCCGCTCTGGAACTACGACGCCATGCGCACCGGCAGCAAGCGCGGTTCGAATAATTGCGCCGAGATTGTGCGGATCTTCGACACCATCGAGCAACACGATCAGTCCCGGTTGGCCTTTCGATTGATTCGCATTGGCGAGAATGTCTTCGAGTGTGGCCGCTGCGCGTGCGGCCACCAGCGCGACTACACCCTGGTGATCCTTGGTGTTTGCCAGGCGGTCCAGTTGGCCGCGATCCTCGAAGCGCACGGCGATGCCACGGGCGCGCGCGAGTTGAACGATGTCCTCGATGCGTGTGTCCTGGCGGCCCTTTGCGATTACGATGCGATCAAAGGCGCTACCCGCTTCGAGCGCTTCGCGTACGGCGTGTATACCGGTCAGACGGTCCATGGACTAAAAAGTCTACCACGTACAATGCGAGCATCATGGACGGTCGGGAGGCGCCGATCGGGTGAGATCCTTCGTCGCCTTGCCTGCGGGAGCAGGCAAGAAACGCTCCTCAGGATGACAAATTGTTTGGTTTGGGTGATGGGAAAGACCCGACATGTGAACCGGCGTGCGCAGCGACCCGGGATGCGGGCTCGCAAAGTCACCCTGGCCGATCTAAAGTTCGGCCACTAGAAGAGTCGTTCGGCTCAACCTTGGGTTCAAAATGACAACGCGCAGTAATATCCAGTCTGAAAATTCGAAACGAAAGCCTCACCCCTGGAAGGGGTGAGCTACAGGGTGGTTAATCGAGCGCGGCGCAAAACTCTACGATTCGCGAACGAACTGTCTTCACTGGAGCCGCGAACGGAAGCGCTGCGGCTTGGTCTACCAGCAGGATCACGCGGTCTAGTTCCCCTTCGCCGGCGCGGCCTGCCAGAGCGAGACGCAGGGGATGAAAGAGGTCGCGGCCACGCAATTCCAATTTTTCCTTCAGCACGGTGACTACTTCCTTGAAGCGATCCGAATCAAATGGCACGGGATCGAGCAAAAACAACGCCAACTGCCTGACGAGGTCGCGAGCTCCATAACGGGCCAAGACCGCGTGCGCTTCCACGGTTTGCAGGATTTGCGCTGCATCGTAATGGAAGACCAGGCCTAGCAGCTCGCTTAGTCCCTGGGCATCAGCCGCATGAGGACCTAGCAGCGCAGCGGCACGTTCACAAAACGCAGATTGCTCGGGCGAGGGTTGCGCCGGCAGCCAGTGTTGGTTGTGGAGAATGTCCAGGACGTCCTTCGGGGTGAACAAATTTTCGCGGGAAGGATGCTCCTGGACATGTTCGGACGAAGGCATGATGAGAGTTTAGCGCAGGTGGCGTTCTTTTTTGTTTTGCGGAAAGAGCAAGAGAAGAATTAACGCAGAGGGAGCAGAGGCGCAGAGTCCGCAGAGACAAGATCAGCGGCGTAAAGGTGCTGCTATAGGCTGAGGGTGGCGACGACTTGGCAGGCAATCGCTTCGCCGCGACCGACCGCGTCGACGGCTTCGTTGGTTTTGGCTTTGAGGTGAATCTGGCCGGTGGACAGGCCCAGCGATTTGGCCAGCGCTTCGCGCATCTTTGGGAAATGCGGACCGAGCTTCGGCCGCTCGAGGATCACCACGGCATCGATGTAGTCGATTTCCATGTCGTGCTGATCGAGTAGCTTGCGCACGTGCTGGAGAAACTGCAGGCTGTTGGCGCCTTTCCACTGGGGGTCGCTGTCCGGGAAGTGCGTGCCAATGTCGCCCAAACCCGCGGCGCCGAGCAGCGCATCGCACATGGCGTGAGCGAGGACATCCCCATCGGAATGACCCACCGGCCCCTTTTCGAAGGGCACTTCAATGCCGCCAATGATGAGCTTGCGCCCTTCCGCCAGCCGGTGCAGATCGTATCCGATGCCGCAACGAACGCTCATGTTTTTTTCTGCTCAGCGTGCATATAAAAGCGAGCCAAGTCCATATCCGCGGGCTTGGTAATTTTTATGTTGCGCTCGGAGCCCTGCACGACGTGCACTTCGTGTCCCAGTTTCTCGATCAATCCGGCTTCATCGGAAGCATTGACGCCATCGGCTTCCGCTTCAGCGAAGGCCTGCTTCAGTAAGTTGGTTTCGAACACCTGCGGGGTCTGCGCCAGAACCACGCGTTCGCGAGGGATGGTTGCGGTAATCAAGGCGACATCTTCGGGCAAACTGGCGCGCTTCACTTCCTTGACGGTGTCCATCGCGGGAACCGCGAGGATCGCCGCCTTGCAGCGCCGCGCTTCGTCGATCACGCGGGTAATCTGCTCGACGGTAATGAACGGGCGCACGGCATCATGGACGACGACCAGTTCGGTATCGGGGGGAATCTGCTTCAGCGCTTGGCTCACCGAGCCTTGCCGCGAATCTCCGCCCTTGACCACGATCACCGGCTGGGCGAACTTCTCCTCGCGGATGCGCGCCTCGAGGCGATCCACCACGTCTCCGCGCGTGGCCACGATAATATGAGTGATCAGGGGGCAAGCTGCGACCTTGCGCAGCGTATGTATCACGATGGGCACGCCATCGATTTCCAAAAATTGTTTGGGGGTCTCGTGCCCCATGCGCGTGCCGAGACCTGCAGCGGGCAAAATTGCGGCAATGGTACTCATAGGATGAAAGCAGTCCGGCTGAAGCGGAGTGCTGGTGGCTTAAGTCGGGTTGCAGAAAGGAGAGTGTACCTCAAGGCAAGCCTGGAAGAGAAATCCCGCCAGGCTATAGGTAGGGTGGCCCCGGGATTAATCAAACCGCAATTGCCTGGCTATTGCGGTTCGTGCCCCGTGTAGGGAGAAGACGGCGACGCGTCAAATCTCGGAGAGGCGGACATGCCGCTGCTGCTGCCGGAAGCTGGCACGTTCGCGCCTGGGGCGAGCCGCGAAGATGAGCCATCGGTACGTTCCTCGGCGCGGCCAAAGATCATCTTACCGGCGGGAGTCTGGTGGGTGGAGGTCACGATAATGTCGATGGTACGACTGATATGGCGGCGTGCGCCGTCGACCACCACCATGGTGCCGTCATCGAGATAAGCCACACCTTGGGTGGACTCCTTGCCTTCGCGCAGGATCAGCACACGCATCGATTCGCCGGGCAGTACCGTAGGCTTCATGGCGTTGGCCAGTTCGTTGACGTTCAGCACGGAAATGCCCTGAACGCGAGCCACTTTATTCAGGTTGAAATCGTTGGTGACGATTTTCGATGCGGAAGAGCGCGCCAGTTCAATGAGCTTTTGATCTACGGGCAAGGCGCCGGGAACGTCATCGTCCAGGATGCGCAGATTCAGCCAAGTCATCTTTTTCATGCGCTCGATGACTTCCAAACCGCGGCGCCCGCGCTGGCGTTTCAGCGAGTCTGAAGAGTCGGCCACCTGTTGGAGTTCGTGCAAGACGAATCGAGGGATGCCCAGGGCGCCGTCGAGGAAATGGGTCTCGCAGATGTCCGCGATTCTGCCGTCAATTAAGGCACTGGTGTCCAGCAGCTTGATTCCGGCGATCGGCGAGGGTACAACGGCGACCGTGTGAGGCAGCGGAATCTGGCGGAGGGTAGGTGCCTTGGAAGAACCCAACACCATGCCCAAATAGCCGAAGGCGAACAAGGAGCTGAATTCGAGAAAAGATTTGGTAGGCTCGGGCTCGGAAGTACGGGAGATTACGAGGGTCACGAGGAGGGAAGCGAACAGACCGAGGATGGCACCGCAAGCGGCGCCCACAAGCCCGCTGATCTCCGCACGACGTAGCCGGAGTTCGGCCAGCAGAATGACCATCGCCACGAGAAATCCCAGACCTGCGGCGGCCAGCCCCTTAATGCCGAAAGGCGCAAGGGTGTAGCACAGGAACGAACTGGCGCAAATCAGAGCCATGCGCATGGCCCAAAATTCCCAGCTTGGTCGGAGCAAGTTTCGTTGCGGAGGCGGCGTATCCTGAGTCAAAGGGGCGTTTTGGGTAGTAGAGGAATTGGTCTGCAGCGCACCGTCGTTCCCATACGGTTTTGGTTTTCCCACAAGACCTCGCAATCCAGGGGGACTCGCTTGCTCCGGAGCATTGAGGCGATGAGCGGGTGCATGTGCCAGAGCAGTTAACTTGAGAAAGTGTATACTCCTGCGATCGGGCGTTCGTCAAGGAAAAGTGAACGTGGCGAAGATTTTCCGGAAGAGATACTGCGCACAGGTCGAAGAGAGATTCATCGCAAAAGGCGCGATGGAAAACCGTACCTCACTCCGCAGACTCCGTTCGGAATGACAGCTGGGTGGGGTAGTTAAGGCAGATAGAAGCGCGGCACGCGGCGGCTGACGCCGGAAATGAGGTCGGAGGTAACCGTGCCGATACTGCGGGCGACCACGTTGGCGGGGTAGAGCTTGTCGCCATCGGTTCCGTACACGGTGGCAATATCGCCGACGGCAACGTCCGGCACATCAGTTACGTCGAGCATGACCACGTCCATCGAAACAATCCCAAGAATCGGCGCGAGGTGTCCGCGAATGGCCACCGAGCCGCGATTCCCCAAGGAGCGATGAATCCCGTCGCCGTATCCCGCAGCCAATACCGCCACGAGCGACGGGCGCTCCGCTATCCACTTGCCGTTGTAGCCGACGCTGACGCCGGGGGCTATCGAGCGCACATTCAGGATACGCGCGCGCAAGCTCATCACCGGCCGCAGCGCCAGCTTGGCCTCAAATTCAAAACGCCGGTCCATGGGGTCAAAGCCCGGATGGTAGCCATAGAGGAGCGCTCCCGGCCGAACCATATCCGCCCAGGTGTCCGGTCGCGCGGCAATCGCAGCGCTGTTGGCGATATGCACGATGCCCGGTTCGACGCGAAGCGCGCGCAACCGGTCCAGTGCGCTGTGCAGACGTTCTACTTGCTGGTCGGTCTGATGCCCCAGCGGGGTGTCGGTAAGTACCTCCGACGAAGCCAAGTGCGTGAACGTGCCGGTGAGTTCCAGGTGCTTGCATTTGGCGAATTGACGCGCAAAACAATCCATGTCCGTGGGCGCGAGTCCCAGGCGGTTCATGCCCGTATCGATCTTCAGGTGAATGGAGACGTGGCGCTTGCGGGACTTCGCGGCCGCCGCTTCGAAGAGGGCCAAATGCTCGCAGCGATGAATCGCGGGCGTAAGGTTATAGTCGATGAGGTTCTTTTCTTCGCCGGGCCAGAAACCGCCGAGAACCAGAATGGGTTTGCGCACGCCAGCTTTGCGCAACTCGATTCCTTCGCCTGCGGAGGCCACACCGAACCAGTCCGAACCGAATTTTTCGAGAGCCTTGGACACTTCGGGGCCGCCATGGCCGTAACCATTGCCCTTGACGATGGAGAGCACCTTGCGGGGCGTCTTGCGCTTCTCGGAAGCAGGATTGACGTAGTCGCGGATAGCCAGAAAATTCTGGCGCAGTGCGGACAAGGAGATTTCCGCCCAGACAGGACGACCGACAAAGTCGACCAGATTTTTCTTAGTTCTACTCATGAAATTTTCCCGGAAATCTAGTGTACGGCATTCGCGCGCGGCTGCAAAAACTACCCTAGGCCCGGAGCGTGAATGACAACAGGGGGAAGAGCACGCCGGTGGCCAGCAACAGGGAGGGCTGGTGGAGGAAACCAGAGAGCTGTGCCACGCCCAAGTAACACACATTTTAAACCGCTTATGCCGGGATGAGCGAGAGAACACCAAACCTGCCGGTAGCAGGGTGCGCCGGCATCGTGGCTGGTTGGACGCGCTGTGTATACGCCAGAGGCTCCGTGGACTGCAACGGGCGCGAGAATTAGGAGGAATTACTTGTTGGGACGCTCCTTGTCTTCAATGCATTTGGAGCAGTAAGAGATTTCGTCGTCCAAGATTTTTAATCTGGTTTCAAAGATTGAGTCATGCTGGGCTGACTGGTGAGCGGCTAACAAGGCGTTTCTTTTATGCTTTAGCTCTTCTCGCTTCATTTTCCAAAACGAGGTGCTTACGAACATCGCGAGGGCCCTCCCGGGCCCGTTTATGCTTGATGAGAATCTTGCTTGGCAGCGGTCCAGCGCTTGTCGACGTCGTCGATGGCCTGCTCCAGAGAGAGATGTTCCGCGTGCACTTGGCGAAGGGCGACCTCCAATTTATAAACCTGCTGGGAAGAATAGAAGGTTCTTTCGTTTTTGATGGTAGGGCGAAGCAGTCCGATTTGAGAGAGGCGAGCCACCTGAGCGTTGGAGAGTTTGAAACGCCGAGCGATCTGTTCCGGCGTGTAGTAGTCTGCAATCATCCGCGACCCACTTTTTGCATTGCGTCCTCCGAATGCGGTGCCGATACAACCGTGCAAAGACAGTTTATATCGTGTTGCGATGTATAGTATGTGATGGACAGACATTAGGGAGTTCAGAGCGTTCGCGGGGAGGGAACGCTGTTTCTTGTTCGTTTTCAGTGGATTAGGGGCGAGGAATAGGGCGGATTTAGGTGGGGAGGAAGGCGCAATGTTAGCAACGAAGCATTAGCACGTTGTCGGCATGGCCTCAGCGGCTGAAGCCGCACTCGTTTTGGGCTAGTTGCGGCACGGCTGAA
>DATKPS010000038.1:0-19747 GCA_035524015.1 Candidatus Sulfotelmatobacter sp. | reverse complement strand
TTTTTTTGTGCCGGCACTCTCCGCTTTCCATCGCTCCTGTTTTCTCTCATCGCTTCAAGGTATATTCTCCCAGCAGCTTCTCCGAACGCGAACCCATGGCTACCAACAAAAACCAGGCGCTCCCTCGCCGCGGTCGAAAGACCATTCCGGAGGCTCCGCTCCCGACTCTTCAGCAACGTCGCGCCTCCGGCAAAGCTCTTCGCACAAAAATCCCTCGTGCCTCCCACGCGGAGTGGGCTCCCCCCGCCAATCGCCCCGACCCCATCAGCATTCTTCGCCACACCGATCGGGGCCGCCTTTCCGAGCTTCTCCCCATTCGTTACGGCCGCATGAAGCAATCGCCTTTTGCCTTTTATCGCGGCTCCGCTGCCATCATGGCCTGGGATCTCTCGAACACTCCCACCACGGGCATTCGCGTCCAGGCCTGTGGCGATTGCCACGCCGCCAATTTTGGCGGCTTCGCCAGTCCGGAACGTCGCCTGCTCTTCGACATCAACGATTTTGATGAGACTCTTCCCGCTCCTTGGGAATGGGACCTCAAGCGCCTCGCCGCCAGCGTCATTCTCGGTCTTCGCGAGACCGGACTCAGCGACCCTCAGTGTAAAGACGCCGTCTTCACCATGGCCCGCTCTTACCGCGAGCACCTTCACCGCTTTGCCAAAATGCATGCCCTCGAGGTTTGGTACTCCCACGTCGACGCCAACGAATTTGTTCGCCATGCCAAAACCCCTGCGGCCAAGGAACGCTGGCGCAAAATCGAGGCCGAAGCCCGCAAGGAAACTGGCGAACACATCGTCCCGCACATCACCACAGTAAAAGACGGCCGCATGCGCATCGTCGATCATCCTCCTCTCGTCTACCATCCCCGCGAAAGCGACCTCATCCGCAAGCACGTCACCGAAATGTTCCGTCGGTATCGTTCCACCTTGCCCGACGAACGCCGCATTCTCCTCGATCGCTACCAGATCGTCGACGTCGCTCGCAAGGTCGTCGGCGTTGGCAGTGTCGGCACGCGCTGCGACGTCGCCCTCCTTCTCGGCGGCAACGGGGCTCCCCTGCTCCTCCAATTCAAACAGGCGCTCCCCTCGGTCCTCGAGCCTTACTCCGGCAAAAGTCGCTACCAAAATCACGGCGAGCGCGTCGTTACCGGGCAACGCATGCTGCAGTCGGCCAGCGACGTTTTTCTCGGCTGGACGCATGACGACCACGGTCATCATTTTTATTTTCGTCAGCTTCGCGATATGAAAATGAAGATCGATCTATCCCACATGCGCAAAAACGATTGGTTCGAATACGTGGCCATTTGTGGCTGGACCCTTGCCCGTGCTCAAGCGCGCACCGGTGACCCTGCGGGCATCGCTGGCTATCTCGGCACCAGCGAAAAGTTTGACTCCGCCTTGGTCAAATTCGCCCTACGCTACGCCGACCAAACCGACCGAGACTACCAACTCCTCCTCAAAGCCATCCGCTCCGGCCGTCTCCCGGCCCGCACCTCCGCTCCCTAGTGTCCAGACCCTGCCTGATTGCTCTCCCACAGTTCATCTACCGACATACAAGCTTTATTCCGCGGCTCTTCGCCCCGCAACCCTACAGCATTTGCCCGCGGTATCTAGGCCTCTCCCCGATGGCCTCCTGCGCTTCAACCGCCCACCATATTCCCCGGAGCCCCTGTTTCATGCGTTTCTCAAAACGCCTCGTGATCGCCGTCTTCATCCTTTCTCTCTTTTTCTACGCCGCCCAGGCGCTAGTCTGGGTACACGCCACTGCACACGCGCGCTCCGAAACCGACAAACAGATCACCGAACAAACGCATCCTCCCAGCGCCATTCCCTCCATCGTCGCCAGTGCTCTCCTCGTCCTCGCGGCTGCCCTAGCTTCCATCCCCGCCAAAACCCGCCCCTAAACTCCAAGCAATTGGGTTCTCCGTTCCCTGTAGGGGCGCCGCATTGCAGCACCCCATGCCCGCAGCACCACGGCGTCTTGCCTCACTTGTGTAGCCCCGCTTTCTGTTTACCCTGAGCCGTCTTTGCGAAGAGAAGCGGTCCGTTGGTTTTTCAGTTGCCGGGGTCGCAGCAAACTGCATCACATTTCCCGTCACTCTGCCCCGCCGCAAGACTCCCACGCTGCCGCATCCTTGCGCTATTCTCGTTCTAAGCTTCACGTGCCTATGACCGAAGATTCCCACCACCCAGCGCTCCAACTCGTCCAGAAACAGCGCACGTTGGTCTTGGCCATTGCCGACCCCGCTCCCTGGTCTGCTCCCGTGTGTTACCTCTATTCCCACGGCCACTTTTATTTCTTTTCCCATCCGGAAAGTCGCCACATTCGCGGCGCGGCTTCGCAGCGTCTCTGTGCTGCTTCGCTCTATCGCGAAAGCGATAACTGGCAAGACCTCGAGGGCCTGCAAATGGAAGGCACCGTCCAGCACATCCACACCGGCAAGGCGGCTTTCGACGTTTTGCCTGCCTACTTGGCGAAATTTCCCACTGTGAAGCACTCTTTCCTGCCGCCGGGCTCCGCTTTGAATCTAACTTCTTTCTGTAAGTTAGTTCACGCCGAACTCTACGCCTTCACGCCCACCCTGGTTTTCTACTTCAATAATCGTGAAGGCTTTGCCTCTCGACGCGACATCACCGCCATCTTCCATTCCTCTCCTTAACCGATTCGCCCGCCAGTTCAGCGCTTCGCCACGACCCCGCCCTCACAGCCATCCTGCGCTACTCTCGTTCCCCTCGGCCGCGTTCCGACCGGGGATTCCCCGTATTGTTTTTTCGGTATACCAGCTATATAGTTCCGCGAAGGCAATACGCGCCGCCTCTCCTCCTGCTCTTCCCGGCTCCTCGCTCACTTCCTCTGACGGCCGCTCATTAGGGAAAGACTGTTTCCGAGGAGGCTATGATGAAAGAACTCGTGGAGAACATCGCCAAGGCGCTGGTCGACCGTCCGGAAGCTGTCGAAGTGCGCGCCATCGAGGGAACCCAAGCGACCGTCCTCGAACTCCGCACCGATCCCAGTGATGTTGGCAAAGTCATCGGCCGCGAAGGCCGCACCGCCAAAGCCATTCGCACTCTTCTCGGAGCCGGCGGCATGAAGCTCCACAAACGCTACACCCTCGAAATCATCGAGAGCTAGCCGATATTGTTCCTTGCTTGTGTAGAGCCAGCCTTCTGGGGCGGCGTTAGTTTTTCGTTGCGGCTTGAACGCAAAACCAAAATCCATATCCATAATCCAATCACTACTCACCCAGCGCCAGCGGCCGGCGCTCTTTGTGGTGAGTTCTTAGCGCTTGGATCGGGAATCACTTTTGCGATTTGCCCGCAGGCTGGTACGGCGCAATCTGCTCCGCGATCTTCGCCTTGTCTCCCACGACCACAATAGTCATCTCATTCGGCCGGATATATTTCTTCGTCATGCTTTGCACCTGGTCCGGCGTGACCGCGTTCACGTTCTGCACCCAATTCTTCAAATAATCGTCGCCCAACCCTTGTGCGTCCACGAAGCTCAACTGCTGAATCAGCGCGCCACGCGAGGAATTCCGGATCACAAACAATCCCGAAAGGTACGTTTCAATTCCTTTCAGCTCCCCCTCGCCCGGCGCTTCGTTCTGCAGTCGCGCGATTTCCGCAAATATCTCCTTCAGCGACGGCCCCGTGAACTGGGTCGTCACATCTGCTGCTTCCGCCCAGAACGCGTCGTGGTACCGCGTCGAAATATAACTGTACGGCGAATACGTATAGCCCTTCTGTTCGCGAATATTGCTGGTGATCCGCGAGCCAAACGACCCGCCCAGCAGCGCGTTAGTCACATCCAAAGGTATCGTGTCCGGACTATTCGGCCCCGGCACCGGCAACCCCAGCAACAACGTCGATTGCGCCGCCCCCGGCCGGTCCGTCAGTTCCAACACATGTTCGGGCTTCTCCTCCGGCACGTCCATGGTCGGCGCAGGCCCAGCAGCCCAACTCCCAAAGCCCTCCGCGATCGCTTTCTTCATCTCTGCCACATCGAAGCGTCCGGCCACGTACAGATGCGCCCGCGCCGCCCCAAAATTATCCCCATAAAACTTCCGGATTCCCGCCACTGTCGTCTTGTCGATCCCTTCTTTCGTTGGAAACACCACGCCATACGGGTGATTCGGATACAGAATCTTCCGGAAGCGTTCTTCCGCAATGTTCTGCGGGATCGATTGGTCCACCGTCACTTGCCGTTGCGCGTCATTCTTCAGCCGCGGCAGTTCCGCCTCCGGAAACCGTGGATGCTCCGCCACGTCCGCAATCAGGCCGGCCGCCCGCGGCCCAAATTCCGAAAGCACGTCGCTCGAAATTTGTGTCTCGTCCGCATCAATCGAAACTTCCAGCGTTCCGCCCATGTCCGCGGCCTCTTCGGCCACTTGCTTCGCGCTTCGTGACGCCGTTCCTTCCTTCATCAGCTTTGCCGCCAGTTGCGCCAACCCTGGCAGGTCCTTCGGTTGATTCGCCGTTCCCGCGCGCACCACCAGCGTCACCGTAACCTTCGGCAAATTCCCATACGGCACCAGTGTCACCTTCATTCCATTCGCCAACGCATACGTTTCGTGTGCCGGCACCGTGAACGCCTTCGGTGGCCCTCCGGCCGGCGGCGTCTGTTTCTGCGCGCAAACCGGCATCGCTAGCAATCCCATCACGGCCGTCGCGTAAATCACCGTTCCCGCTCGTTTCATCGCTTTCCTCCCTTACTTCTTGTCCGCCGCGGTGGGCGCTGCTGGCTTTGGTTGGTCTAGCAAAACGGTCCGGTTCGTCGCCCGCAGATATTCTTGCGCGGTCTTTTGGATCAACTCCGGCGTCACCTTGGCGAACTGGGCTTCCAGCGTGTTCACGCGCGCCGGATCGTCATCGAACAGCGCGAAACTCGCCAGCAAATCCGCCAGCCCAAATCCCGAAAATTGGTTCATGGTGTCGTACAGATTCGACCGCAGTTTCACCTGTGCGCGCTTCAGCATCTCCGCATCCACGGGCTTGTTCCGCAGCGGCTCCATCACTGTATCTACCGCCTGCATAATCGTGTCCGCACTCGTCGTTGTGTCGTACGTCAAATCCGCCATCCACAGCATCGGCCCGCCGTAGTCGAACATGTTCCCCAGGTAGTTGATTCCTCCATTCACCTGCGCGGTCAGCCCGCGTTTCTGCACCAACTCCTGATACAGCAAGCTGTCGTTTCCTTGCACCAGCATTTGGTCCAGCAGTCCCATCGCGTAATACTCTGGTGTATTCCGCTCCGGCATGTGATATGCAAACGCCAGCGCTGGCTTTTCGATCAGCGGATCCGGTTTAATCTCCCGCTTCTCCTTTTCCTGCTTCGGCTCCGTTAAATCCGCCTGCGCCGGCAACTGCGAAGAGGGAATGGCCGCAAAATACTTTTCCACCCATAGTTTCGCTTGCCCCGGCTCGAAATCCCCCACAATCACCAGCGCCGCGTTGTTCGGCGCGTAGTACGTCTTAAAGAATGCCTGCACGTCGGTCAGCGTGGCCGCATCGATATCCTTCAAGTCTCCGTAAAAGTTGTGCGCGTTGTACCAATTCGTGTTCGCGTATTGCGGCATGTCCAGCCACGGAAATCCTCCATACGGCTGGTTCAGCACATTCACTTTTACCTCGTTGCTCACCACGCCTTTCTGGTTCGTCAGGTTCGCTTCGGTCACGTCCAGCCCGTTCATCCGGTCCGCCTCCGCCCACAACGCCGTCTCCAACTTATTCGACGGCAAAATTTCGAAATAGTTCGTGAAGTCGAAGCGCGTCGACCCGTTCAGCACCCCGCCATTCTTCTGCACCAGCTGGATGAACTCCATCTTTCCCAGGTTTTTTGACCCCTGAAACATCATGTGTTCGAACAAATGCGCGAATCCCGTCCGATCCTTCGGCTCGATGCGGAACCCAATCCGGTAATACACCGCCACGCACACCGTCGGTGCCGTGTGGTCCGGCGACAGCACTACTCGCAGCCAATTCGGCAATTTGTAATACTCCACCGGCACCTTAAATTCCGTCTCCGTTCCCGCCGCCCCGGCCACTCCCGCGCACACCAACAACGCCAGCACCACCCCAGCGCCCGTCATTCGCATTGCCATTCGTCCCATATCTCCTCCCCCCAATGCGCCGCTATCTTAGCCCAATTCCCATTCCGACATGTTACGCATCACACCCGTTTTTAGTTCAGCTTCTTTCCGGCCGACTCGGGGTTCTCCGTCTCCCGTAGGGGCGCAGCACGCTGCGCCCCAAGTCCGCAAGATCACCAATTCCAGCTACAGCCCTGCCGCCCACGGGTGCCCCACCCTCGTTTCCCGAAGGTGGGTCTCGAGGTTCTCCGCTCCTCGCAGCGGCGCACCGCAATTCTCCCTGAGCCCCGCGAAGGGCTGAGGCGGGCGTTCGTTTTTCGTTGCGTTTTGAAGGCCGGGTGCCCCACCCTCGTTCTTTGAGGGTGGGTCCTGCGTCAGGACACGGCTTCGGCCGTGCCGAAATCAGTGCCAAAGCAGTGCGGCTTCAGCCGCTGAGGGCGTGTTCTTCGTCCGGGATCTTGGGTTATCTCCCTCTCCCGTCGGGGCGCAGGGCTGTTTACCCTGAGCCTCGCCCGCCTCTACTCTCTCTCCACCGCAACATGATGCTCCGGGTACGCCCGCAGCAACAAATACAACCCACCCGCTCCCACCATCAACACCGCCAGCAACTCCAGCAGGGAACTGTACGATCCCGTTAAATCAAACGACCGCCCCAGCAAAATTGGCCCGGTCGCCCCAGCTACCGCATAAAAGGTCCACGTCACTCCATACAACGTCGCAAACGCTCGTAATCCAAAATACCGGCTCAGCAGATACGGGGTGATCGCCGCCTCGCCGCCTACGCCAATGCCAATCAACCCCGCGGCCAGTGCCCCTTCCGAAAAATGACTGGCCCGCGCCAGCAAAAACACTCCGCCTGCCGACAGCAGCGTCAACACAAACGCGACACGCGACCCAAAAAATCGATCCAGCAACCATCCGGCAGCCACGCGTCCCAACACGCTCGCTCCACCCAGCAACGACGCGCACAAAGCCGCATCGCCTGCTGTGATTCGCCGGTCCGTCAGCAGCGCCACCATGTGCGTGATCGCTCCATTCATCGCAATCGACCCGATAAACAGCGTCGCTACAATGATCCAGAATGTTCCTGAGCGCATCCCTTCTTGCCACGACATCCCCGAACCCGCGGGCTCCACTGACGGGGCTGGCCTCCTCCGCCTCACTCTCGCCGCTCCGTCGCGCACATACCGCCAACTCAACGGCAACCCCAACAGCAACGCCAACCCGCCCAGCGCGCCATACGCTGCCCGCCAGCCAAATCCACCAATCACTGATTCCGCCAGCACCGGCAGAATCATCGCGCCCAATCCCGCGCCCACCATCACCAGGGCCAACGCCAGCCCCAATCGCTTTTGGAACCATCCGGAGATCGCTCGCGAGTACGACAAGTGCGCCGCGCCATTTCCCACCAAGCCCAGCACAAAGCACGTCGCGTACAACTGCCACACCGGTCCCCGCAGCAACGAAAGGGAAGCCATGCCGGCACTGAACACCGTCACACAAATCAAGATGATTCGCCGCGGCCCAAACCGGTCCATCCATCGCCCCAGTAACGGCGACACCGCTCCCAACGTTACCGCCGCAACTGCAAAGCCCGCCGAGATTGCCTCGCGGCTCCATCCGAACTCCGCGCTCAACGGTTTTACGAACACCGAAAACGTATACACAAACAGCGACCCGAATCCTCCCATCACTCCCAGGCTCGCCGCCAGCACCACGCGCCACCCGTAGTAACGGGGATCCGATTCGCTTACTTCAAACTCGCGTCCAGGCCGATCTGCCCCAGCCGCGAAGTCCGCAGCTCCCGTTACACTCATGTGTCACCGTAAAAAAGAAAATGTCATTCCGAGCGAAGTGAGGAATCTCTCCTCGATCGATGCGCCGCCTCAAAAACTAAACTTCAGCGCTAGCTGCACAATGCGCCCCGGCTGTGCCGCGGTGATTTGCCCAAATCCCGGCGAATTAATGTCATTGTTCGGCAGCAAGAAATTCACATTATTGAAAATATTGAAAATCTCTCCCCGAAATTGCACGTTCATGCTTTCGTGAATCGGGATGTTCTTCACCGCCGAAAAGTCCCATTGCTGAAATGCCGGTCCGTCCAGCGTGTTTCGTCCTACGTTTCCGAACGTCCCAAGCGCCGCATGCTGAAATGCTCCGGTATTGAACCAGCACTGCGCCGTCCGCACCGGCACGCCTCCCGCGCACGTTCCCGTGTTCGGATTCCCCACAAGATTTGGCCGGCTGCTGAAAAATCCTGAAATTTCCGGCGCGCTTCCTTGTAGCGACGGATTGCTGGAGTCGTACACCGTGAACGGTGTATTGCTCATCAGCGTGGTAATCCCGTTCACCTGCCATCCTCCCAGCACGTGCGCGTACCAGCGATCCGAATGCTGCAACCACGGCAAATCCCACTGATAGCTCACCACCAGCCGGTTCCGCGCGTCGAACATGGATCGTCCCCACTCCGCTTTTACGTCGAACGGATTCTGCGCCAGGTCGTTTTCCCCCGCCACGCTTTGCGACGCCGATCCCGTAATGTTGAACGACGACACATCGTCCAACGTCTTCGAGAACGTGTACGAAGCCAGCATTGAAAACCCCTGCGCAAATCGTTTCTTTAAGCTCACCTGTAGCGCGTTGTAGGACGAATCCGCGATTCCCGCGATCTCCCCCACCGACGAGTACGTGCACGGCGTTGTTCCCGTCACCGTGCATCCCGAATACAACCGCCGCTGATCCGCATTGTCCTGTGTCGATTCGCCCGGGATGTACACCGCCGGATTCGCCTCAATGAAGCGCGGCAGCTTTGTGCCTTTCGTCCCGATGTACCCCACTTCCAGCAACCAATCGTGACCCAAGGCCCGCTCCACATTCAGGTTCCAGTCCTGTGCGTACGGCAGCCGCAGATTCGGACTCAGCACCAAAAGCGTCATGTCTTGCGCAAATGTTCCGCTAAACGGATTTTGCCCGTTGAACGGACTCGCAAAATTGGGCAGGCTCACCTGCGGTGTCTGCAGATACGGCGGCGCGCTGATCGGATCCTGCAATGGCCCGCCTTCTCCCGTGTAGTACGGATCGTAGAAGATCCCATACGCCGCCGTCACCAGCCACTTGCCATCTCCGCGCACATCCCACGCTAATCCCACGCGAGGTGCCCACGCGGCCCGGTCGGTAGGAATCAATCCTCGCGGTACTCCCGGGTCTCCGGGGTAAAGTAAGCCCTCGGGCGCGCTCGGAAACACCACCGATTGCCGCCCCGGAATCCATAAATTCTGATAGTTGTGAATTTCCGTGTACGGCGATGGCACTTCATATCGCAACCCGTAATTCACCGTAAGCCGCGAGGTCGCCTTCCACGTGTCCTGCGCGTATACGTTGAACGCTTGCCCGCGCAGCCCTCGATAGAAGTTCCCTCCGCCCTGCAAAAACACCACCGGCTGCCCGTACAAAAAGTCCGCGAACGCCGGCCCTGCTCCTTGCAGGTTCCCCAGGGGAAATGTCGAAAACACAAAAAATCCGTTCGTCGCGATTCCATTCAGCACATTGATCTGGTCGTATTGATACCCGCCGCCGAATTTATATTGGTGACGTCCCTTGATCCACGTCAACCCGCTCGAAAAATCCCAGGTGTTCTGATACGTGTTCCGCGGCCCGGTGATTGGATTCCCGATCGAAGCATATCCGCCTACTTGTATAAACGGCGGTCCGATCGCGTCTTCCAGCGACGGCGTGTATTGGAATCCCAGGCTGGCCGGGTCGGTATGGTTGATGTTGTTTCCCAGCAGGAATTTGTTCCGCAAATAAGACGCCCTCAGAATTCCCACCAACGTCGACGAAAACGTGTGCGTCTCTTGCGCCACAAAATTCTGTTCCCGTTCATTCGTCGCTACCGGAAACCCCGGCACATTCGCTCCCCCTTGGGGAAGGGGATCGGTCTGTGCCGATTGCCCGAAACTGTACCGGAAATTCAGCGTGTCCCGGTCCGTCAGGTAATGATCTACGCGCGCGCCAAACTGATCCGAATTGCTGGTGTACATCTGCGTGCCCACGTAGGTGAACGGCCCCGAATTGGCCAGCGGATAAAACTGCAGCAGATTCTGCGATAGCGGGCTGATCGCCGGCAGCTGATTGAACGGCAGCGGCTGCGGCGCCGCGTTCGGCGGCACAAAAAAGTTGAACAGTTGCCCCGTCTGGCTGATCTGGCCGGTGGTGTTGTCCATGCACAGCCCTTGCGAGTTAAATGTCCCGTTGTTCAGCGTGCATTGATCTGCGAAATTCCCGGTACGCTCCGCATTCGAAGGCACCGTCGTCAGCGTCGTTTCGCCCTGAGCATCCCGGATTCCTTCGTAGTACAAAAAGAAAAACGTCTTGTCTTTCTTGATCGGTCCGCCAAACACTCCCCCAAATTGATTCCGGTGCAGGGGCTCCACACTATCCGCGAAAAAGCTCTTCGCATCCATCGCGCTGTTTCGCAGGAAGTCCCAGACCGTTCCGTGATACTCGTTGGTCCCCGATCGGGTAATAATGTTCGTCGTCGAGCCTGTGCTGTGCCCAAATTCCGCGTTCGCCGTATGCGTCAGGATGCGAAATTCCGCAATCGCATCAATCGGCGGCTCCAGCACCAACCCGCCGTCCACCGTGTCGAAATTATCCGCTCCGTCGATCAGAAAATTGTTCGATTCCGGCCGCTGTCCATTCACCGCGTACGCCTGACCGGCGCGCGCGGGACCTCCCGCCTCCAGCAATCCCGGCGTCAGCGGCACCACCCCCGTCTGCAGCAAGCCCAATTGTGTGAAGTTGCGTCCATTCAGCGGCAGGTCCAAAATCTCGCGTTCGCCCACGGTTTGTCCCAGGTTTGTCGATGTGCTTTCGATCATCGGCGCGTTCGACGTCACCTCGATTTGTTGCGTGGCCGTCCCCACCGCCAACCGAATCGCCACCGTCGCTTGCTGGTTCACGTCCAACGAAATTCCATCTTGCGCATATTTCTTGAAGCCCAGCGCCTCCGCTTCCAACCGGTAGTGGCCCACCGGCAATTCCAACAGGATGTACGTGCCCTCGGCATTAGTCGCCACGCTCCGCTGTAAACCCGTCTCCGCGCTGGTTGCCGTCACTTTCGCCCCAGCCACCACCGCGCCGCTCCCGTCCGTCACCGTTCCCCGGATGCTCCCCGTAATCGCTTGTCCCCAAGCATTCGCTGCCCAAAGCACCGCCACCACCAACACACCAATGCCTCTAACCGTGGCACAGGCACTCCTGCCTGTGCTCTTCGGTGAACCACCTCTCTGTCCAGCGTGCCCATAGCCGAGACAACTTCTATTCATCAGAGCGGATGACATGAGCAAGTCCCCTTCATTTCGTTTTGCAGAAAATTTGTTAGCCAACGTGAGAGCGCACACACCAATCCTGTCTGCGCCAATATCCACGCAGCCCAACTCACTCAGCGTTGACCAAGATTCGCGGCTTCCCCTCCGCGAAACACACCCATAAACGTTCGCAGAGCATAAGCCCCGCTATTTCCCCAATCAATAATCGAAAAGAACTATAGGCAGCACAGGCTTCAGCCTGTGGCCTTTATGAGCGCCCGCCTTCTGCTAACCCTGAGCCATTTTTGCGCAGGGAAGTGGGCCGTTGGTTTTCCCCAGCGCCTTGCCCCCACTCTAAACAGGACTCCACGTCATTGCATACTCAAAACAAAAACAGTCGGTCATCCTGAGGAGCGCCTTCCAGCGACGAAGAATCTCAACCGCTGTCCTGGCACTTGCTGCTGGTAAAATTCCGAGCTCAGCGCGAGCGGGTCCCCACCGTCGGTGCGTGAGGGTGGGTCTTGAGGTTCGTCCATCTCAGGCAAATTGCTTTTCGCGTCTCTCCGCAACTGACCCGCCTACGGCTGCACCGTCTCCAACTTACTCGGCGCCCCTTTCCGCGGCTGTCCTTCTCCTAATTCACTCTTCTTGAACGGCGACGCCAACCCCACTCCCATCCTCCGCAGCACCAACGCGTTCCCCCCATCCCCAAACACCAATTTCATCTCGTCCTTATGAATCCACTGCACCACCGCCGGCACCGCCTCCCCATTCCCAAATACAAAATGCACCGACCAGGCCTCGCCGTTCTTCCGATCCACGGTGTACTTTCCCTTCGATTCCAGCTGGTCAAACACGCCCTTCTCAAACTCACTTTTCCCAAAATAAATCCGCTGCGGATACAGCTCCAGCGCACTTCCATCCGTCCGGTCGCCTTCCGGCAAAATCACCCACGCTCCTTCCAGCCCACTCGCCGGAATCTGCGCCTCCACTTCCGCCGCCGCGCCGCGATCCAACTCTTCCTTCCGAGCCAGCACTTCGCGTCTCCGCATCTCCTCCCCGGAGTCCCCAAAGATTGACAACGCCAACGGCGCCCCCAGCGTCAAGCAATGAATCGCTCCCTGCGATTTCGCCGCCTCCGTCGCTTCGATGGTCACCATCGTTGTCTTCCCGCCAAACGCCTCCGCAATCTGCTTCTGCGCCAACGCCTGAATATCCGTCTCGTAATCTCGGTACGCCGGCACCAGCACCTCGCGGCTCCCGTCGCTCGCCGTTCGCACCAGCACATTCAACACACTCGGATAATACGTATGCCCGTTCCCAGGAATCCGTGGAAACGGCGACGCCACCGGAATCACTTCGTAACCCAACCGGCGCAACTCTTCCGCATCCGTTTCCATGGCCAATTCCGCATTCGCCGCCAGATCGCGTTCCCCCGCGCTCAACTCGCTCCAATATTCTTTCGCGAACGGCTTCGCCAAGTCGTACGACGCCAGCAAAATCCGTTTGCCTCCCACCGGCAGCGCAAACATGTCGACGTGCTCGATCACGTCGCCCGGCAGCGGCTCTAGATACGTCACCGCCTTGCAGCCGCCCACCTTTTCCAATTCCTCGTCCACGTTGATGTTCTGGTCTTTGTTTCGCGAGAGCAGCACCCGCGTCGTCAAGCATCTGCCATCGTCCAGCTTAAATAGGTTCCCTCCATCCAAAGCCAGCTTCGAATCCGTATACGCAAAATCCGGTGCCGCCAGCACCGCGTCCGCGATGTCGTACGCGGAACTCTCGTCATTGCTCCGTTGCGGCGAAGCCTCCTTCAGAATCTCCGCATACTCGCGCAACAGATACAGCCGGTCGTCGATCCGCGCCTCCGCCGCCTTCCGTTCCTCTTCCGATTCCCCCTGCGTCAACGCATTCGGCTGCTCTTCCTGTTGGCGCGCTTCCAGCAGCTTCAGTCGCGCCGCCTCCAATTCCTGCAGCTTCTCCTGTTTCCCCTCTTCGGTTCGTACATCGAAATATCGCCAATGGACCACCTTCGCCTTATCCCCGTCCGCTTCAATCTCCGGCCCGAAATCCCGAATCCATACCCCATCGTGCGCCACCACCTTTATCCGCACATCATCGCTCTTCAATAACTCGCAAATCTGAAACTCTTTGCAGCGTTCTTCCACCGCCGTTTTGGTCGTCTCATCCGGCGCCAGCAGTAACACCGGCCCAAACTTGGCGGTCTCCCGCACAATATTCATCTGGATTCCCAGCAGCTGCTTCTCCACGTTTCGCGTTTCCTCGGACTCGCCCGTCAATCCATTCCTCACCTGCTGCCGCAGCTGCGTCCCCGGATTCAGCGCCTCCAACGACAACACCACCACATCCTCAGCCTTGCTCTGCTGCCCGTGCGCCCACACGTCGCCGCGCAAAACCACCAACCACACAAAACCGAACGTCACCCACCACCTAATTTGTTTATGCCCCACCATCGCCCACCTGTAGCACAGGCTTGAGCCTGTGCCCCAACAATTACACCACGAATCCCGCAAGGTCCCATTCACTCCGCTTCCTAGGCGAGCCGTTTCCGCGTAGGGGCGCAGCACTGTTTACCCAGAGCCTCGAAGGGCTGCAGCCCATGTCCGCACAATCCACCCAAATTGTCACCAGCCGTTCGTTTTTTGTAACGCGCGACACAACTCCCTCGACATCTCCAAACTCGCCAATCCAAGTCTTCCAAGGCATCAACGCCAACGCACCCACACGACGCTAAGCACTACTCTGTAGAGCCTTTCCCGTACGGCGATTTTCTCCAATCCCGGTACAATTTCCACACCCATCCCTGTCCACTCTTTTTCCCATCGCTCCTGCAAATCCTTAACCCCGCGTCACTTCCATTTTTCGCCCCCGCGTTCGGAACACCACTTGCTCCTCTGTTCCTCGTCCCAGAATCCGCCTTTTGGAGGAACCGAACCTATGCATCGACACTTGATAAAGTGGCCTGCCCTTTCTTTAGTTTTTTGTTTCGCCACTTACGTAAGTGCGCAGTCAACTTCACCCACCCAAAATCCCACTCCATCCGGTCAGAGCGCAAGCCAGAGCGGTCAAAGTCCCACGGCTCACAACAACGTTCTCCCCTACGATCGAGATCAACAGGATCGCAGCAACGATCGCGAAGAACTTGCACGCTTCCACCAATTCCTCGACTCTCACCGCGAAATCTCTGAGCAACTCCGCAAAGATCCCTCGTTAGCCGACAATGCGCAATTCCTCAAAAACCACCCGGCGTTGCAGACTTACCTGCAGGACCATCCGGAAGTCCGTCAACAACTTCACCAAGACCCCAACGCCTTCATGCACCAGGAAGACCGCTACGACCATGGCCAAGACGCCATGAATCGCGGCGCCGATTTTGATCGCGCCAACGCTTACGATCGCGACCACGACGCCAATCACGACGCTCAACGCCGCTTTGGGGAATTCCTCGGCTCTCATTCCGACCTCAACCAGCAACTCGCCAAAAATCCTTCTTTGTGCAAGGACCCACAATTCATGCAGGATCACCCGGAATTTCAGGACTATCTCAACTCCCATCCCGACGTGCGTGCGCAGTTGATGGCCGACCCCGACAACTTCCTCAAGTCCACCCAGCAGTGGAACAATGCCCCCGGCACCAAGACCACCACTCAACCCCCGGCTGCTCCTACTTCGGCGCCAACCACCTCCACGCCTAAGCCCAAGCAGTAACTAAATTCCTGTCTCGCGACCAGAGGGCCATAACTTGGCCCTCTCGCCATCCGCCCGCATCCGCCCTCAGCCCTCACAGGTAACCCAGCGAATCTTCCAAGGAGCTTGTATGAATCTTAGAATCCCGATGGTTCTTGCTTTCGTGCTGCTAGTGCCCATCGGCGCCCCGGCAAAAAAGAAGTCTCCTCCCGATCGCGCCATGCTGGAGAAAATGGAAGCGGTGCCTTGTGGGGCTAAACAAAAGGGCCTCTCCGGCCTGGGTTCCTTCTGGGCATCGGTAGGCATCACCGATGTCCATTCCAACGAAAAACTGTGCCCGCAATATCTGCTCCGTACCGACGACATGGACTACAAGATTCGTCCCATGGACATGAAGCATCCCCTGGTTCTGCCCGTTGGCCACGAAGTTATCTTCAAAATCAGCAAGGACCGCATGTTCGTCCGCGTCCCTGACGGCGACGACAAACACATCAAGAAAATGCAGCCTTACGAAGTAGTAGCTGCCGAACCCAATGCCATTCCCAACGAAAACGCCTCCGCCGGCCCCACTCCTCGATAGCGGCCCTACCCAACTCCGACTCCGCAAGAGTCAGGACTGTCGCAGTGGCTCCCCTTACGCGTGGCACCGCTGTCCTTTCCTGTAGGGGCGCAGGATTCCTGCGCCCCATGTCAAGAATCCACGTTTTTCGTCAGGGCCCGCTTCCAGCCCTGTCCCAACCGGAGCCGAATCCCTGCGGCTTTAGCGGCTTAGGGCGTGTCCCGACGCCTATTTCTCCCAAGGAAACTCCACTTGACAAACCCCAGCGCTTCGATACTCCCATGTTAATATCCTCTTAGTTGACTGTTCCTGCCTTTCGCTCCCCAGGTCCGTTGACTTTGAATCAGGTTGCCCCTTTCCCAAGTGGCTCGTCCTTGTAGCCTGCGCGCTTGAGAGTTTCGCCTTCTGGGTTGTTGCCCGGCGTCGTCTTGCCTTGCGACTCCGGGCTTTCAATCGGCAGTCGAGCCTCATCCGCTCCGCCAAGGATACTCTGCGAAGTTCCCTCCACTCGGTTTCGCTCCGGCTTTCTGACCCACCTCCGATTCGAATACCCCATCGATGCGGTGCTGTGTTTGAAATTTCTTGAGAGAGGGATGCGATGAAAAAGCTGTCGGTACTTTCTTTGTCTCTATTTCTGGCCATCGGCGCCGCTTTTGCGGACTCGCCAAAGGATTCCCCGAAAGCCCCCGATGCCCAGCCGGCCAAAACCGCCGCCAAATCCGTTCCTGCCAAAACTCTTGCGGAAATCTCTGCGGAGATGGAAGAGCTACGCCAGACCCTGCAACTTCAGCAGGAACAACTTCAACTGCTCAAGGAGCAACTCGCCGTGCGCGACCGTCAGCTCGAGGAAGCCCGCGAGGCCGCAGCAGCCCGCGCTAACTCCTCGAGCGCCGCTGATCCCGCCGTCAACGCTGCTCCTTCCTCGCTGCATTTCACCACCGCGCCCGCTCCCTCCACTGCTTCAAGTTCTCCCTCCGCGATTCCCAATCCAAGCTCCGCCGCCAATCCCGCCGTTACTACCGCCACCCCCTCAAGTGACGACAAGGCCCCCCTCACCCTTCGCTTCAAGGGCATCAACCTCACTCCCGGTGGTTTCTTCGCCGCGGAAACTGTCAGCCGTCAGCGCGCCTTGAACGACGACATCAACACACAGTTCAACGCCACTCCTTTCGGCGGCAATTCCGTCGGTAAACTGCAAGACTTAAATCTCACCGCGCGTCAGTCCCGCCTCAGCTTTTTGGCCGATTCCACCATCGGCGCCACCAAGGTCATTGGCTATTTCGAAGCCGACTTCCTCGGCGCCGGGGTCACTTCCAACAACCGCCAAAGCAATTCTTACGTCTTCCGCCAGCGCCAGCTCTTCAGTCGCGCCGATTTCACCAACGGCTGGGCCATTTCCGGCGGCCAGATGTGGAGCCTCGCTACCGAAGACAAAGTAGCCACCGTCAACCGCACCGAGTGGCTTCCCGCGATGATCGACCCCAACTACATCGTCAGCTTCACCTGGACCCGCGGTTACGGTCTGCGCGTTTCCAAAACCTTTGCGAACCAGCTCACTTTCGCGATCTCCGCCGAAAATCCTCAAGCCACTCTCGGAGGTCGCGGCTTTAGCACCTTTACCAGCACCTCCGCCACCGGCACGGCCACCACTTACCAAAACTCCTTCGTCTTCGCTCCCGGCACCGCGGGAGGCTTGAACAATTCCGCCGACGCCACCGGCTATTCTCTCAACCACACTCCCGACATCATCGCCAAGATCGCTCTCGATCCCGGCTACGGTCACTACGAACTTTTCGGCATCGTCAGCACCTACGAAAATCGCATCTTTCCTTGCGCGGTCGTGGGCTCCACCGCCAAAAACTATCCGACTCCTGCCGATCCCGTGGTCCTCGCTTGTGCCAACTCTGCTTCGCTCGAACCATCCGTCGCCGGCGCTTATAACAACCTCAACACCGGCGGTGCCGTCGGTGCCAGCGCGGCCGTTCCTCTCTTTGCCAAAAAATTGGATGCCGGCCTGAAGGTGTTCTATGGCGACGGCGAAGGCCGCTACGCCTCGAGCCAGCTTCCCGACGCCACGCTTCGCCCCGATGGCACCATCGCTCTGGTCCACAACGCGCACTTCCTTGGCCGTCTCGAATGGCACGTCACTCCCAAGTGGGACATTTACACTTACGTGGGCGGTGAGTACGCTGGCCGCACCTCTTATGTCGGCTATCAATCCATCAAGGTCACCAACACTCCCGCCATTCCGGGTTGTGGCGCACTCGGCCAACAGCCTTGCCCCGGCGGCGGCACGCAGCCCGGCTATCCGGCCCTCGCCACCACCACCATCACGCTCGACGGCATCGGCGGCTACGGCTCGCCCTTCGCCAACAACTCCGGGTGCTCCACGGAAACTCTTCCCTCCGCCACCGGCACTCCCGGCACGGGCGGCACCTGTGCCGGAGACACCCGCTACCTCATGGAAAGCACGCTCGGCTTTTGGAACAAGATCTACCAGGGCGAAAAAGGCCGCGTGCAGTGGGGGCTTCAGTATTCCTACTTGTTCCGCAACGCTTGGTCCGGTAGCGATGGCCTCACCGGCACCACCAGCATAGCTCCCCATGCCGTAAACAATATGGTCTTCACCTCCTTCCGCTATTACCTACCCTAACCGCCTCCCGAGCCGTAGCGGTCCGATCCCGCTCCCCTCGATCCCAAACGTGGCACAGGCACTCCTGCCTGTGCTCTTGGGTTTCCTGTAACACCAGCTTTACATCGTGCGGAACATGCTGTAACTCGCCGCTTTCATCCGCTAAGGTGCCCCGTCTTTCACCCCGGCCGCTCCACTTCCAAACACCCCATCGTAAACGCATACGGAAACGTCCCCGCCTCCCCTGTCTTATACACGCCATCGAAGAACACAAACATTCTCTCCTCCGCATTCTCCTCATACTGCAGCGACGGCTTCCACGGCCCGGCATGCCATCCGCGATCCTCCGCCGTCAAAATCTGCACCGGCTTGCTCCACCGCGCAAGCGCACTCTCCGCAGCATCGGCCCTACACCACCACAAGCCCGTCTCAGCCGGAGCCGCTCCTTTCCCCAGCCACACCTTCGAATACACGGCCTCGTATCCCTTCGTGGTTTTCCTCACGCAAAAATCAAACAGCTTCTCGTCCGCCTCCGCGAAGATCCGCCGCTCGCTCCATCCGCTTCGTCCATCCGCGCTCTCGGCAAATCCTTGCACCAAATAATCTTCTTGGTTCGACCCCGCCACATACCACATCTTCCATTTTCCGTCCGCATAAATCAGGTTCGGTTCGTACACACTTCCGCGCTCCCAATTTTCTTCGGCCACAAACGCCGGTTCGCCCTGTTCCGCCCAGCGGCGGCCGTCCCATTCCAGAAAGCCTATCGCATACGGTCCCCAAAGATTTTCCGCTGCTCCTGCGTAGTAAATCCGTTCCACCCATCGCTGCTTTTCCGTATCCCACCCTTGTACGTACGCCGGGCAATGCCGCCCGCCCTTCAAATCCCACGTAACTTCCGGTGCGTGACCCGCCAGCAACGCAATGCTCGCGGCATTCTCCGGTCGCGTGGTCAACCTCCATCCTCTCGCTCCCAACGCTTCTCCCGGCGCCAGCGACGCACTGAATAATTCCTTTGCCTTTCCTCCCGCCACTTGTCCCGCGGCATACATCCACCACTGGTTTCCGCGTTTCGCCACCGTGGCGTCCGTGATTTCCGTTAGATCCATCACCGGCGCGAATCCCTCCGCCGGATCAAAAATCTTCGTCTCTCTCTTTTTCATTGCCCAGGTTCTCCCCGAAAAAATCGTTGCCACTCTCTCGCTTCGCGATATATTCTTGCACTTGCCTCACGATTCCCAATTCCAACGGTCAACCATCCCATGAAAAAACTATTGCTTTGTCTTGTTATGTTTCTCTTTGCCATTCCATCTTTGCACGCCGCCAAACCCGTCGCTCTGTTTTACATGACCGACAATCCCGACTCCATTCGCTCCTTCCTCGCGCACTCTTCGCAGATCGACCTTATCGTCCCCGCCTGGTATTCCGTCGACGAAAACGGCCTGGTCACCGGC
>DATKPS010000037.1:0-15970 GCA_035524015.1 Candidatus Sulfotelmatobacter sp. | reverse complement strand
GTGCCATAGCCCAAGCGCCGCGCCGCCTCATCAATCGCCGCCGGCGGCCCCTCCAACTCGACAAAGGTCCCAATGGGCGTCTCGTCGTAATCGATCACCAAGCCCCCGGCCCACTTCTCTCGCGCAGGCAATTTATACGGCGTGCGGTATTTTTCATACCGGAACCAGCCGCGCAGCCCCAATCCCTCAAAAATCCGCGTCACCATCCCGGCATCCAGCAGCACCGTTTCCAACTCTTCGCGCACCTTATGGCGGCGATCCGGGGCAGGAACAGCCACGGCTCCAATGGCCATCTGGTCCGGGGGCGACTTAAACGTCAAAAGGTAGCGGTTTGGGCCGGCCTTTCCTTTGCTATTGGTATGGCTCCTCGTCCCCGTCCCCTTACCGGGCGCCGGCGTTTCCGTGCGAATGCGCAACAACTGCCCATGTTTCGCCAATCCCCCATCGGGGGTATCGAAGATAAGATTCATCTCGTGCACGCGGCCCGAGGCAGGCTTAGCCCCCAGCTTCGCGAGCGCCCGCAGAAACCGTTTCGGCTCCGCAATTCTGAGTTTTATTTCAATCTCCGCCGCCATATCCCCGTCAGCATATCAAACTCCCTGTGGACTGCGGCAGCTCGCTTTGGCCCGAGGCTCGAAACGTCTTCGATCCAAACAGAATCGAGGCATTCCGTCTTTCGCGTTGTCCCGCGGCTTCTGTCCGACGGTGGGCACCCGGGTACTGGCGACCCAAGAGCACAGGTGGGAGTGGTTGTGCCACGGCTACTGCACGACCCAAGAGCACAGGCAGGAGTGCCTGTGCCACTAAATTTTCCTCAGGCTCCCCAGGTGCATTGCACCGCGCCCGTACGGTAGGATAACCTCCAGTAGACTTGGTGCCAGGGGAGCGGTCGTTCCTTTGGGGGCAATCTGGGTAACGGTCGTGCGGCCCGCGGGTCGGACGGCGCAGGTTACGCTCCACGCTCTGCCTGTCGTAGTCGGGGCCGCTACACGAGATTCCGACATCTCCTTCAGCAGGAGCCGCGATTCCGCAATCGCGAGGGTTCGGTTTTCCTTGTTTGAGGTTGGTGTAGCCCCTAATTCGCACGGTGGATAGCAGGTTCAGGGGCACGCCAATGGGTTTCGGGACACATTTTGACGACCAGACGCCACGCGGGTCTGGCCGCACAAGCGTAAGAGGTGCAGCCGTGGGCAGCGCAGGGGGTTCCAAGATGCACGCACCCTTAGCCGACCGCGAGCCGGTCGAGCACGTGATCCACAATGACCGCCGGGTCGATCACTACGCATGGATGAAGAACAAGAAAGACCCGCGGGTGCGGGCCTATCTCGACGCGGAAAACGCCTACGCCGACGCCGACATGCACGGCACGGAAGCCCTGCAGGAATCGCTCTACCAGGAAATGCTCGGGCGCATTCAGCAAACCGACTTGAGCGTGCCCTACCGCCTGCGCGGCTACGAATATTACTCGCGCACCGAAGAGGGCAAGCAATATCCCATCTACTGTCGCAAAAAAATTGTCGAGGCGTTTTCGCCCGCCCAGCGCAACGAACCCGACGACGCGCCTGTCCCCTCTCGGTGGGGTGACGACAAGGTTCTCCAGGAGCTGCGCGCGGAACTCCGCCAGGAATTTGGCGACGAAGCGTTCGAGCGCCGAACCGCGATCGAACCGGCGCCCAAAGGCATGGTCGAAGAAGGGCTTACCGAGCCTAGCCGACCGGTCGAGCCCGGCGAGGAAGAAGTCCTGCTCGACCTGAATGAAATGGCCGTGGGCCACACATTCATGGCTCTGGGCATCTTCGAAGTCAGCGACGACGACCAATTTCTCGCCTACGCTATCGACACTAGCGGCTACCGCCAATATGTCTTGCAGGTCAAAGATCTACGCAACAACGCTGCACTGCCCCTGCGCGTTGAACGGGTCACCAGCACCGCCTGGGCCATGGATAATCGCACGCTGTTCTACGTGACCGAAGACGAGGTGACCAAGAGGTCCAATCAACTGTGGCGCCACGTGTTCCCCGACCAGCCGTCCGACGCCTCGCAGTCCCAGCATCCTGACGATCTGCTTTTCGAGGAAAAAGACGAACGTTTCCGTATGGATGTCGAGCGCAGCCGGAGCGGCGCGTACCTTTTCCTGGTGATCAACAGCCACACCACGAGCGAAGTCCGCTATCTGCGCGCCGATTCACCCTTTGGCGCCTTCCAACTCGTGGAGGCGCGCACCGACGACCACGAGTATTACCTCGATCATCATCCCGGCAGCTGCAGCGATCCCGCCGGTGGGGTCTTCTTCATTCGCACGAACAGTGGCGGGCGCACGTATCGTCTGGTGACCGCGCCCACGCAAGATCCCGGCAGCGGGCGTTGGCGCGAGGTGATCCCTAATCGGCCTGGGGTGATGCTGGCTGGCCTGGAAGTTTTCCGCTCGCACCTGGTGCTGACCGAGCGCGAAGACGGGCTCCCGCATCTCCGCATCGTCGATCTCACCCTCGAAGCGGCCACCGCGCTGGACGCGTCCAAACGCCTCAGCTTCTCGGAGCCGGCTTACAACGCGGCGCTCGGCAACAATCCGGAATTCGAGCAGGAAACGTTACGCTTCCAGTACGAATCGCTGGTCACGCCGCGCTCGGTGTATGATTACGAGCTGTCCACGACTCAGTGGGTGCTGAAAAAACGTCAGCCGGTGCTAGGCGATTTCGACACCGCGAACTACGTCAGCGAGCGGCTGCACGCCAAAGCCACCGATGGCACGCTCATCCCCATCTCGGTTGTGCGCCACAAAGACACGCTACGCGACGCCAATGCCCCGCTGCTGTTGTACGGATATGGCAGCTACGGTCTGTCCTTGCCCATCAGCTTCAGCTCCAATCGACTCAGCCTGCTGGATCGCGGATTCATCTACGCTATCGCACACATTCGCGGCGGGGGGGAACTCGGCAAGCCTTGGCACGACGCCGGTCGCATGCACCAGAAGATGAACACGTTCACCGACTTCATCTCCTGCGCGGATTACCTTGTCGCCAGGCATTACACTTCCCACAACCTGATCGTGATCGAAGGGGGTAGCGCCGGTGGTTTGCTAATGGGAGCCGTGGCCAACATGGCGCCAGAAAAATTCCACATGGTGGTCAGCCACGTTCCTTTTGTCGACGTGCTCAACACCATGCTTGACCCTACGCTCCCACTCACCGTCGGCGAATACGAAGAGTGGGGCAATCCGGAAGTTGCCGAGGACTACTTCTACATGAAGCAGTACTGCCCGTACACCAAAGTCGAGCACAAGAATTACCCGCGGATGCTGGTGAAAACCGCCTGGAACGATAGCCAGGTGATGTATTGGGAAGCCGCCAAATATGTGGCCAAGCTGCGCAGCCTGAAAACCGATGGCAACATCCTGCTGCTGAAAACCAACATGGGCGCCGGACACGGGGGTGCTTCCGGTCGCTACGATTTCCTACGTGAGATTGCGTTCGACTACGCCTTCATCCTCCGGGAACTAGGCCTGGCGTTATGACTTGGCGGAACACTCTTGTGGCAGAGCCACGCTTGGCTGGGCTGGGGGTTCACCGCGACACTCGCAGCACAGGCAGAAGTGCCCGTGCCACGCACTGAGCCATGTCCGAAGCCACCACACCTCTAATGCAGCAGTACAACGCCGTGAAGGGCCGCTACCCTCACGCGCTGCTGCTGTTCCGGCTCGGGGACTTCTACGAACTCTTTTACGAAGACGCCATCATCGCCGCCCGCGAACTTCGCATCACGCTCACTTCCCGCAACCGCGAAAAGGGCCAGCCCATCCCGATGTGTGGCGTCCCGTATCACGCCGCCGACGGCTACATCGCCCGGCTCATTCGCGCGGGATACAAAGTGGCCATTTGCGAGCAGATGGAGCAGCCCGGCCCCGGCAAGAAACTCGTCCGGCGCGAGGTTTCCCGCGTCATCACTCCCGGCACTGCCACGGACGTTTCGGTACTCGATGCCCGCGAAAATAATTTCCTCGCCGCTGTCGCTCAAGACACTTCGGGCCGCAACGGCCAGCACATCGGCCTTGCGCTCGTCGACCTCTCCACGGGCGAATTTCTTGCGACCGAATTCCAGGGCCCAGGCGCCGAAGACGATCTTCGCGACGAACTCCAGCTCCTGCATCCTCGCGAAACGCTGCTCCCGCGTCCGCAGCAGCTTTTCGAAACCGCCAAGAACACTCTGCTGGATGGCGCGGGCGGCGTCGAAACTCGTCTGGAAGACTGGATCTTTCAGCGCGATTACGCCGAGCGGCTTCTGCGGGAACAGTTCGGCGTTGCCGAACTCACTGGCTTCGGCCTGGATGCGCACCTGCAAGCGCTCTGCGCCGCCGGCGCGGTCGTTCACTACCTTCGTGAAAACGCCGCGCGGGGTGACGACGCCCCCAGCGTCGAAGCGCTCCAGCATCTCGATCGCATTCGCTATTACCAGCAGCAAGACGCGCTGGTCCTGGATCCCGTTTCCGTACGCAATCTTGAACTTCTCGCACCCATCTTCACCGACGAAAGCAAATCCTCCGGTCCCACGACGGTCATCGCCGCGCTCGATTCCACCGTCACCGGCATGGGCGCACGGCTGCTCCGCTCCTGGATACTTCGCCCACTTCTCGATCAAGAGGCGATCGAAGCGCGCCTCGATGCCGTCGAGCATCTGCTGAAGCAAACCGTGATTCGCGGCGAAATTCGAAAGGAACTGCGGGGCATTCAGGACCTCGAGCGCCTTACGAGCCGCATTACGCTTGGCCAGGCCATGCCCCGTGAGCTTGTCGCTCTGCGCAAATCCCTGGCACAACTTCCCGTGATTCGCGAATTCACGGTCGATCGTGTGTCCGCTAAATCTTCCTGCGATGCGCGCACCGGGCTCCTCCACGAACTTCACGACGAACTCGACGAACTCGCCGATGTTCGCGAACTTCTGGAAAAATCCATCGCCGAAGAGCCTCCCGCGGTCGCCACGGAGCCCGGCATCATCCGTCCCGGGTACAACGCTGAACTCGACGAGCTGCGCACCCTCAGCCAGAACAGCAAACAGATCATCGCTTCGATGGAAGAGCGCGAGCGCAAGCGCACCGGCATCGGGTCCCTGAAGATTCGCTACAACCAGGTCTTCGGTTACTACATTGAAATTTCCAAGCCCAACCTTCACCTCGCACCCGCCGATTACGAGCGCAAGCAAACCCTCGTCAACGCCGAGCGTTTTACTTCTCCGGAATTAAAGGAGTACGAGCGCAAAATCCTCGCCGCCGACGAGCGCATCTCCGAAATCGAGCGCCAGCTCTACGTCGACGTGCGCTCGAGCATTGCCGGCAAAGCTTCCCGGCTGCGCCGCACTGCCTCCGCCATCGCCAAGCTTGACGTTCTCGCCTCATTCGCCAAGCTTGCCGCCGACCGCAATTACGTTCGTCCTGAATTCAACGCCACCGGCGAACTGCTGATCATCGGCGGGCGGCATCCTGTGATCGAAGAATTGCTGAAGCAAAAGGGAGAACGTTTCGTTCCCAACGATCTTTGCTTCGAGCCAGGCCGCCAACAGCTGCTGCTGATCACAGGCCCCAACATGGGCGGCAAATCCACGTATCTTCGCCAAACCGCGCTCCTGGTGCTCATGGCCCAAATGGGATGCTACGTGGCCGCGCGGCAGGCGAAGCTGCCGATCACCGACCGCATCTTCACGCGCATCGGCGCCAGCGACAATCTGGCTCGCGGCCGTTCTACATTCCTGGTCGAAATGAGCGAAGTCGCCGGCATCCTCAATCACGCTACGCCTTCGAGCCTAGTCCTTCTTGACGAGGTGGGCCGCGGCACCGCGACCTTCGATGGACTCTCCATCGCCTGGGCCGTCGTGGAACATCTGCAGAAGCACACCCGCGCGCGGACGCTTTTCGCTACCCACTATCACGAACTCACCGAACTCGCCGACCTGCTGCCCGCGGTCAAAAACGTGCACGTCAGCGTCAAGGAAACTCCGAGCGAGATTATTTTCCTTCGTAAGGTAGAGCCCGGCAGCGCCGACAAGAGTTACGGCATCGAAGTCGCCCGTCTCGCGGGACTTCCGCGCAGCGTTATCGAGCGCGCCCGTGAAGTGCTCGAGCGCCACGAACAAAGCGAACACGAGCTGAGCGAAACTTTGTCTCCCGGAGCGGCCGGAGGTCGTAACGGCGATAGCGCGCAAACGGTGCTGTTCACGGCGTTGGATCGGGCGGTGATCGACCGGCTAAAATCCGCCAACCTGGATGAACTGAAGCCCCTTGACGCCCTAAATTTGCTGGCTGAACTAAAGAAGCAAGTCACCTAACCGGCCTACGAATCGGAGCACAGACTAAAGTCTGTGCTACAGACGCTGGTGACTTACTCCGCTGCCTGGCTGCGCCACCCGGCCTCTTCCCGCAAGCGGTTCCGCAATTCCTTGGCAAACTCACACGAAAACGTGCCCAAACTCTCGCGCTTCTTCCCCTCCAACTGCAACACCACCCGCTCCTGGCGCTTGCCGTGATACACCATTTCCACAGCGCGAATCTCTCGCCACGGAATGGTCGCCCAACGGAAAAAGCGCCGCACGTGCACCGCATCCGGCGTCAACGCCAGGCGCCAACCCCAGACGCGGGTCGCTTCCCAGAAAAACAAACCAAGCGCGAGGATGCCAAACGGCAATCCTTCCCAATAGCGCGAGGGCATGGCCGGATCCAATCCCGGTATTACTAGCACTGAACAAAACGCCCAGATCAGCGGCTCCAAGCTGTCTCCCAGCGGACGGCGCCCAATATCGAAGCCGGGCATTTGTGCGCGCAACCCCGCCGGGTTCGGTGACAGGTTCAATATCCCCGCGTACGTGTCGGCGTCGTTTTCAATCATGTGGAATCCCAACGGGGCGAGTTGCGAGGCAATCTGGCGGGCGCGCTGCGGCGACTTGGCTTCCACCGAAAGCAGGTTGGGCCCCCAGCCCATAATGGTGATATGCGCAGACTCGCAGAACTGCTGCGTCTCACCGAGCCAAGGCGGCACCGCATTCCCACTGGCAAACATAGCCATAACGAAGTATAGATTTCCCCGAACAGCCGGACCTGTACCTTAGCCAATTGTGCCCCAAAAGGCACCCTGTCCCCAAGTCCAGTCCGGCCCCCTATCCCTAACCTGCCCTTTGCCTTGCCCCGGCTCAGTGACTCCGGTCACACGACTCAACCCGTCCGCATTCTTTCGATGAGCCTTGCACCGTTACCACCCCGCCCCATCGTCAGTTCGTCTCACTGCTGGCTCACCAGCTTGCGGAAAAAGTCGGCTAGAGGCGAATTTCGTGGCACAGGCAGTCTTGCCTGTGCTGATTTTGCTGCATTTGGCTCGCCTGCACAGACAAGAGTGTCTGTGCCACAGGAGTTTTTGCGCAAACTCTCACGCCAACCGTGCTACAACCATCCCATGCTCGTGCTCGGTCTTATGTCCGGCACTTCCGCCGATGGCCTCGACGTCGCCCTTGCCGACATCCACGGCGCTCCCCCCAAACTCCGCACGCGCCTGCTGCAGCATACTTCGCGGCGGATGCCTGACCCGCTCCGCAAGGAGGTTCTGCGCATCGCCGAAGGCGCCGCCTCCCCGTCCGCTGAAATCTCTCAGCTCAATTTCCGTCTCGGACTGGCCTTCGCGGAAGCCGCCATCTCGGCCTGCCGCGAATTCCGGGTCGCGCTTTCCCGGGTGCAACTCATTGGCAGCCACGGCCAAACCATCTTCCACCAGGGCCGCCCCGTTCCCTTCCTCGGCCGCTCCACCGCGTCGACGCTGCAAATCGGGGAGCCCGCGGTCATCGCTGCGGAAACTGGCATCCCGACGATCGGGGATTTTCGTGTTGCCGACATTGCCGCCGGCGGCCAGGGCGCCCCGCTGGTGCCCTACGCCGACTATCTGCTCTATCGGGACGAAAAAATCGGCCGCGTCTCCCTGAACCTCGGCGGCATTGGCAATCTGACGGTGCTGCCCGGCAACTGTAAACCTTCCCAAGTCATCGCCTTCGACACCGGCCCTGGCAACATGCTGATGGACGCGCTGGTCTGGCACTTCACGCACAAAAAGCAGCGCTTCGACCGCGGTGCGCGCCTCGCCCGGCAAGGCCAGGTCAATCGCAAAGTCCTGAAGCAGCTGCTCCGGGATCCGTACCTCCGCTTGGGTCCGCCGAAATCCACTGGCCGCGAATACTATGGCCGGGCCTATTTCCAGGAACTCCTGCGCATGGGCAAAAAGCATCGGGCCACGCCCAACGACCTAATCCGCACGACCACCGAATTTACGGTAGCGTCCGTAGTCGACGCCCTCAATCGCTTCGTCCTGCGCAAAAACAAGATTCAGCAACTCATCGTCTCCGGCGGCGGCGCCAAAAACCCGCTCGTCATGGCCCAACTGTCAGCCGCGCTCGCACCGATCGAAGTTCTGCCTTCTTCCAAATTTGGCGTGCCCGAAGAAGCCAAGGAAGCGTATGCCTTCGCGCTCCTAGCGTACGAGTCCTTCCACCGCCGCCCGAGCAACTTACCCGCCTCCACCGGCGCCGATCGTCCGGTAATCCTAGGCAAGCTCTGCCTGTAGCAGTGGCTTTATGCCGCTAGTCCGGACCGTGCGGGAATCAAAACGGCTGATTAAACTTGGGCGGTTTTATATCACTGGACAGACTCGGAGAACCGCTTCGAGGTCAGCGATCGCTCATTACTGGTCGCGCTGCACCGATCACTGAAAACTGATAGCTGCTTGCTTCCTTCTCCCTCACGCCGGGACCGCGTCGTCCCCCTCCAACGCTTCCAAAATATCCTCGCGGGGCACTCCCCCTTCGCGCCCAATGCACCAATGCTCCCCGCTGAGCTCCACAATCGTTGAGGGCAGCGCGGCGCTCATCTCCCCGCCATCCAGAATCAACGGGATGCGGTCACCCAGTTGGCGAAATACTTCATCGCCGCTCTCACAGGTCGGGCATCCCGACAAATTTGCGCTGGTGCCGGTCAACGGGACGCCCAGCTCGGCGATCAGATCATTGATCACGCGATTCTTCGGCCAGCGCAACGCGATCCGGCGCGTATTCGCGGTCACTTTCAGCGGCAGGCGGTTGGACGCATCGACCACAATGGTCAGCGGCCCCGGCCAACACGCCTGCGCCAACCGGTAAAAATTGTCGGGGAGATCGCGGGCTAGCACCTGCGCGTAAATCAAGGAATTGATGAGGATGGGCAGCGCCTGATGTTCGGGCCGGCCTTTCACGCGAAAAATCTCTTCAATCGCAGCCAAGTTCACAGGGTCTGCGGCCAAGGCATACAGCGTGTCCGTAGGCACCGCCACCACCGCACCACGATTCAGCCAGCCTGCGGCGTAGCGAATCGTTTTCGGATCCGGATTCGCGGCACTCACCTTCAATATCTCAGCGGACAATCGAAGGCACCCATCCTGTTCTGGAGCGACGGCGGAGAGCGTCCCGCCGCAACCAGAAAATAGCACACGCCAGCGCCCCACGCAATGCAAGTTGGGGTGCGGCGGCTCCGCTTTCCTTGTAGTTCACCCAGGAGCAGTGCAACCCAAGAGCACAGCAACCCAAGAGCACAGCAACCCAAGAGCAATGCAACCCAAGAGCAATGCAACCCAAGAGCACAGGCAGGAGTGCCTGTGCCACTGATGATGCAACCCAAGAGCACTGCAACCCAAGAGCACAGGCAGGAGTGCCTGTGCTACTGATTGGTCAGTGATCACTCGCACTGCTTTTCTGCTACTCTCAACGCAATGAAACCCGCGCGTGCCAGCTCTTCTTCCTCCGACGCCATCACCTCCCGCGACAATCGCCACCTCAAAGACTTTCGCATGGCGCTTCGCGGCGGACTGCCCACTTCCTCCGGGGCCGTGGGCGTCGAAGGCGTTCGTCTGGTCGAAGAGGCTCTCACCTCCGGCTGCCGCATCGAAGCGGTGCTCTTCTCCGATGCCGGAGAACGTTACCGCGAACGTCTCGCCCCGCTGGTCAACAAATCTGAAATCGCCTTCCCGGTGCTACGCACCACCGATCGACTCTTCGAAGGGCTCGCGGACACCGAACATCCGCAAGGCGTCGCCGCTCTCGTCCTGCCGCGCAAATGGGAACTCCCCGACGTGCTCACCAACGCCGCCAACAGCTGCGCTCCGCTGCTCGTCGTCCTCGCCGGAGTTCAGGATCCTGGCAATGTTGGCACCATTCTCCGCACCGCAGCAGCCTTCGGCGCCACCGGAGCCATCACTGCCGCCACGGGACAAAGCGGCACCGCCAGTCCTTTCGCGCCGAAAGCTCTGCGCGCTTCCGCCGGAGCCGCGCTGCATCTGCCCATTCTTCCCGGTATGGCCATCGGCATTCTGCTCACGCAACTCAAACTCAACGGCATTCGCACGGTCGCCTCTTGCGCTCACGATCAATCCGAAAAGGACGCGGTCGCTCCCTGGCAAGTCGCATGGTGCGATCCCATCGCCCTGCTGGTGGGCAACGAAGGCGCGGGCCTTCCCGAAGACATCGTCCACGCCGCCGACATTCGTATCCACATCCCGATAGCGAGGCAAATCGAAAGCCTCAACGCCGCGGCAGCCGCTTCCATCGTGCTATACGAAGCCTACCGGCAGCGCCAAAAGCCCTAACCCTTCCACTACACGTGTAGCTTTACACTCGCGCGGCGCCAGAACATACTTGCGGCAAGAGTGAGGTGCCCCAATGCCGACGCTTCCTGCGCATGCTCCGCATCCTTCCTGGCATCTGTCGACCACGTGGACTACCGTCGCGTCGCTTGCTGTGGGCAGTGCGTTTTTTGCATTGTGGTTCTGGCTGCTGCCCGGGTGGTTGAGTTTCCGGGTAGAAAGGATGCCGAACTGGCGCTGGCTTGCAGCCATCCCGTCCGTGCTGGGATTTGCCGTGGCGTTGCGATGCGTGTGGGATTTCGGCCGGACGGGGCACGGTACGCCAGCACCGGTCGCGCCACCGCAGAAGTTAGTGGTGGTGGGCTTCTACCGGTATGTGCGCAACCCGATGTATTTAGGATTTTTTGTGGGTTGGATCGGGCTGTGGATCGTCTTCGGGCGGGCGAACTGGAGGGCGATAGCGCTGGCGTGCTTGGTGGTTTTGGGCGTGCATCTTTTCGTGGTTTTCTATGAAGAGCCGACGCTCCGGAAGATGTTCAGTGCGGATTACGTCCAGTTCTGCGCAAATGTGAATCGCTGGCTGCCGCGGATTCGGCCGTGGTCGGGGGCGAGTTGATTTTACGCACTGGCGACAACGAGGGAGGCGGGTAACCCGGCGGCAGAAAATTTGCCAGGAGGCGACTCAGATTTAGCTTGCGGACAAGAGACTTTGCTGTTAGTCTGTAAGTGCGTTTGTTGCTCTTGTTTCGCCTTTTGTTTAAAGCGCCGCAGGTACAACTTGCGGACTTTTTTTGTTTCCCGCCCCGCCTTAACCGCGGTGTCTAGGAATCAGCGAAAGACGCCCGGTCTCCTGAGAAGGTCCCCGGAAAAAGAGTGCATCAGATAGCTTTTATATTCAGAGGAACACATCTGTGAAAGAACAAGGTACAGTGAAGTGGTTTAACGCCAGCAAGGGCTTTGGATTCATCCAACGCCAGAGCGGCGAGGACGTTTTCGTCCATTTCTCCGCGATTCAGGCGGACGGCTATCGCTCCCTCAACGAGGGACAGGCCGTTGAATTCGAGGTTGTCCGCGGCCCCAAGGGTCTGCAGGCTTCCAACGTTCAACCTCTATAACCACTTCCGACAGGAGTAAGGCTGCCCTTTGAGGCGGCCTGACCTTCTGGAAAATTATTGGGCGGGATCGCGCAAGCGTCCCGCCCTTCTTTTTTTTCAACACGCTACCTTGGCGCTGATCCTTTCTTGAAATTCAAACTTCCCAGGCCTTACGGATGAGGTGAAAGCACGAACCTTCGCGATTCTTCGCAGCGCTCGTGTACTCACCCCTGCAGCAATGCGCAGAAGCGATCAGGGTTCTCTGCGAGTGAGGCTGAGTAATGCGCGGCCTGCTTCCACTGGAAGAGCAGCTGGTCCTTTGGCTGGAGGTTGATAACGGGCTGCGATACCGCAGGCGCATCCGCGAAGCGCCCCTGTTGCCAATCGCTGGTGAGGGCGTCGGCGAGAGTCCGGTCGCGGGCCGCAATCGCCTGAATCAGCAACGTGGCTCTGGCCCGATCGAGGGGCCGCTGGGTTGCCTGGTCGACGACTACAGTGTCACGCCAGAAGAGCCTCTGCAGATATTGGATGGAAAGAGCGAAAGCCTGGAAATCGGGGAGATTGGTCAAAACCGAAGGCTCCAGTAGAACGAGAAGACTGCAGAGGCGAGTGAACGGATTGGGAGGGGGAGCCTGGGCCTTGAGCAGCTTGGCCAGATCCACGTCGCTACTCCAGGGGACTGGCAGGGTGAGCCCCTGCCGAGAGGTGGCCGGGCTTTCCGGCCAGCGCGGCGCAGCGGTGTAGATGGTTTCGAAGACTTCTTTCCAATGATCGTTCCAGGTAGTCTGGTAGTGCGTCTCAACGAAACGCCGAAAGCCCGAGGTTCGGGCAGCCGGGGTGCCCTGGTTGAGAGCAACGGCGGCGTAGGCAAAGCTGTCCCAAATGGAGTTCTGGACATAGCGGCTGGGAATCCAGTTTGTGATCACAACACCGAGCGATGCCGGTTCGTTGGACGCGTGATACGCATTGGCATAGGCGTCGACGTTGCGCAGTTGCTCGGCGCCGACTCGCGCTCCCCAGTGGTAGCAGGAGAGAGCGGGGGCTCCGATGGCACGGGCGCCGTGCGCAGCGATCTTCTCAAGCGTGTCATGGAGCGGAACCGCATCGGTCTCTGAATAGTTCCAATCCATGATGATGATGCGCTGGTCCAGCAGGCCGAGGATTTGCGGTTCCTTGTGCAGGACAAAGTCGCCCCAAACGATAAACTGTTTATGCAACTCTGCCGCGACACGGTTCAGGGCGTTCAGATAGTCGGCCCAGATCTGGGAACGGCTTCGGCTCTGCAGCGCCAGGCGAGAGCGCGCGGAGCCGCCCCAGTTCACCTCATCGCACCCACCGTGCAGATACTGCGAGGGGAAGATCGAAGCAACTTCGCCATAGAGTTTGGTCATCAGCGCGAGGGTTGCGGGATCTACCGGGCTGACCCCGGAAAACTCTGAGGACCCGTTTGGGTCGCGGTCCAGTAGGTGCGCAAAGGCGGGCGAGCGCGTGATGTACCCGGTATGCCCGAAGGACTCAATTTCAGGGAACACCTCGACGCCATGGAGTTTGCCGTAGTCGGCAAGATCTCTCAGTTGCTCCGGGGTGAAAGCGTTTGGGTGTGTGATCAGACCGGAGACAGAAGCAAAGCGGAGTGCGCTGCCCTGGTCATCGGCGAGACGAAAGTGTAGGGCATTGAATCCCCACTCCGAGCAAAAGTTGATCACCCGGCGGTAGTAGTCCAGTTTCTCGGGAACCCGTCCAGCGTCGACCATCAACCCGCGCATGACGTGCTGGGGAGGCGCTACCCCTTGAGCAGTTTCCGGCAGTAAAAAAGACATTCCGGGCGCTTGCGAATCGACGCGCGCCGGCCCCATCTTCCCTGGGCCGGCAAGCCATGGCGGAACGGCGGCGGCGCCGGCCATCACAACTCCCGCTGCGCGGAGAAAGTCTCGTCGAGTCCGATGAGGTGCAGTCAGAATTTGGCCTCCTCACTGTACTTTATGCCAGCCGCCAGGAGGAACGCGAGCAAGCAAGGATGGCGGCTTGGTTCGATGCACGGCGTGATTGACACCTATTGAATGCACCGCGCGAGATCGGAAAAGTTCGAGGCAGTGGCTACTTGTCCGGCCGGGAGACGTCGCGGGGCGCAGACTGAGCGCCTGGCGGTTCGCGGAAGGGATCCATCGGAATGGGCGCGTATGCAACGTCGATGATCTCAAGATGCTCGGTCTTGGCTGGGGCGCGCAGGTGCACTTGGTCGCCTGGGGCGGCCTTCATCAGCGCAGTAGCGAGAGGCGAGCGCCAGCTGATATGGCCGCGGTCGAGGTCCACCTCGTCAATGCCGACGATCGAAACGACCTGCAGGCCGACGGCGTCTTTGTAAGTCACCGTTGCGCCGAAGAAGACGCGCGTCGCGGCAGACCCCGGCCGGGGAGCGGCGGGATCGACCACCACGGCGGCGTCAATGCGCTTGCTGAGAAAGCGAATGCGCGAATCGATATGGGCTAGCCTTCGTTTGCCGTAAAGGTAGTCGGCATTTTCACTGCGGTCGCCATTACTGGCAGCCCAAGCGACGACCTCCACTACCGCGGGCCGCTCGCGAGTCAATAGAAAGCGATGCTCGTCTTTCAGGCGCTGCAATCCGGCGGGGGTGATGTAGTTTTTGGGGGCCGACCCGGGATCGTCGCGCACCGGTCCTCGGAGGGGCCGCTTTGTTCGCATTTGCCAATCTGCCATTGGATTTGGTGTCCTCGTGGCTGCGGAGAATAGGTCTCAGTTTATTGTATCCCTTCGTCTACAAATCCTGAGTAAAGGGCAAACCAGGAGTCAATAGAGGTATACACCGGGAAAAAGGTGATGACGCCCGTTCTTAGTAGCATGCGAAGGGGCTGGAGAAAAAGGAGTGGCGAAACTTTGAGGCAAGGCTTTGCGTATGTGGTGCAGGCGGTTGTGCGGCCAAAGCGGTGAAGAAGGACAGGATTATGGAGAGCAACGTTAGCGGTCTGCGGGCGGTGATTCTTGGGCCCAAGGGATTGCGGGCCGGATGGCGGCTGCTGATTTTCCTGCTGATGTTGGTGGCGATGGGCGCGGTAGCGCGCACGATTATCATCCGATTGCTGATCCCGGCGGGATTTAGGCACGACACGTTTACGCCCGCGAGTATCGCCGTGCCGGATGCTTTTTTCGTATGCATCATTACGGTGGCGGCGTGGGTGATGAGCAAAATCGAAGGACGGGAGATGGGGCAGTATGGCTTACCGTTGAGACAGGGACTGGGGAAGCAGCTGTGGTTGGGGCTATGGGTCGGGTTTGTGGCCAGCAGCGCAACTGTGGTGATCATTTACGTGCTGCACGGGCTGGTGATCGGGCGCCCTACGATTGGGGGCACGACAATTCTGCTGTGGGCGGCGGCCTGGGCCGGGACATTTCTGTTATCGGCGATCGCGGAGGAGTTTCTGTACCGCGGGTATGCGCAGTTCACGCTGACGACGGGGATAGGTTTTTGGCCGGCAGCAGTGGTGCTGTCCGCGCTGTTCGGGTTCGGGCACCTGAGCAATAAAGGAGAAAACATAATTGGGGCGTTGTCGGTGGTGTCGTTTGGACTGTTGTTGTGTTTGTTTCTGCGGCGAACCGGAACGTTATGGTGCGCGGTGGGCTTTCACCTCGGCTATGACTGGAGCCAGACATTCTTTTATGGTGTGCCCAACAGCGGATTTATCCCAACGCACAACCTGTTCCATGTGACGTTGAACGGGGCCCGGTGGCTGACAGGAGGAACGGTGGGCCCCGAAGGGAGCGTGATCTGTCCGCTGGTTTTGGGCGTTGTGGCGATATTGTTCAGCCTGAACTACAGGGAAGCCCGGTATCGGGCGTGAGCGCTTCGGTTAATGCCAGCGGACAAACCGGACCTTTTGGATGCGCTTGTAAGACGCTTGTAAGAAGCGTTGGTTAGGACTGGAGGATTCCCCGCTGCAGCGCCAGGGTCACGGCGTGGGTGCGGTCATTGACGCCAAGCTTGGAAAGGATGCTGTTGACGTGGCCCTGGAGGGTATCCGGGGAGAGGCCTAGCTGATCGGAGATGGACTGGTCGGAACGGCGGGCTGCGAGTAAGGACAGAAGTTCGACCTCTTTTGGAGTTAAATCGACGTCGAGGATCTGGCGAATTTCAGTCTCGCCTTCCCAGGCGGGCCAATATTTCTTGTGAAGCTCCATGAGTTCGACGGCACCCTGGAGGGCGGCTTGTCGCGAGTCGAATTCCAT
>DATKPS010000036.1:0-27609 GCA_035524015.1 Candidatus Sulfotelmatobacter sp. | reverse complement strand
GCGTTCGGTATGAACTGCAAGGGATGCCAATCCAGTTCGGCGGCCCGGCGGATCGCCTGAGTGGCCATCGCGCCAACGCAGAAATTGAGAAGCACGCCGGCGGAGGATTGTTTCAAATCGCGAAGTTGCGAATCCAGGTTGGCCTCGGGGCCATCGTAAGTGGCTTCCTTGACGATCAGGGAAGCTTGGTTTCCGAGACCGTCACGGAGGCCGGCCACGTATTCACGGCCAACGTCGTCGTTGGCGGAGAGCAGCGCGATTTTGGCATCGGGCTTTTTCTGCAGGATGTATTTGGCGTAGGCGCGGCCTTCGGTGCGATAAGTGGGGAAAAAGCCCATGGTCCAGGGAAAATGCGCGGGATCGTCAAACACCGCTGAACTCGACTCCAGAAACAGTTGAGGAACCTGTTTTTCGTTCAGGTACGAACGGATAGCCAGGTTGGCTTCTGTGCCGAAGGTGCTAAACAACAAGAGCACGCCGTCTTGCTCCACCAATTGACGCGCCAACTGCACAGACTTCTGGGTGTCGCAGCCACTATCCAAACTGATGAAGTTGATTTTTCGTCCGTTGATGCCGCCGCGATCATTGATCATCTGGAAGTAGGCGGCCTCTGCGCGGGCGACCACGCCGTATTGTTTGGCGGAGCCGGTGTAACAGGTGATGTTGCCAATGTTGATCTCCGTGGCGCTGAAGCCCGGTTGTACGGTTTGTGGCGGAGCGGATTTTTCCGGGCGAATCGGAGAGAACAGGACTAATGCGAGGATCAGTATGCGCAGCAGCAGGTTCATTGCGATGGCCTTTCCTCTGGCCGAAAGAGCGAAATCGAACAAGTGTTTTTCTGGGCGCACATGCTATCACGAGTTGTTGCGCTAAAGCGGTTAGCTGCGAACGTTGCCTGCGCGCTCCGATTGACAAAGCGCGCGCGGCGCGGCTACTGTGCCTATGCAGCTAAATTTCGAGAAGAGTGGACAAAAAACGCAGAACATGAGCGAAGAGCACAAGCTGTCCCCGCAGAAAACGGCGCCGCGCAAAGTCCGCAAAGCAGTCCTTCCGGCCGCAGGATTGGGCACGCGCTTTCTTCCGGCGACGAAAGCGCAACCGAAAGAAATGCTCACGGTAGTGGACAAGCCGCAGATTCAATATGTGGTAGAGGAATGCGTGGCTTCGGGCATTCAGCACGTGATCATCGTGACGGGCAAGGGGAAAAACTCGATTGAGGACCACTTCGATTATTCGCCGGTGCTGGAGCGGCACCTGGAAGAAAAAGGCAAAAGCAAGCAGGCCGAGATGGTGCGGGACATCAGCGATATGGTGCAAGTGAGCTACACGCGCCAGAAAGAGCCGCTGGGCCTGGGTCACGCGGTACTGGTGGCCAAAGATCTGGTGGGCGACGAACCGTTTGCGGTGCTTCTTGGGGACGTACTGATTCCCGGCCCGAATCCTGCGACAAAACAGCTGATCGAGGTTTACGAGGCAACCGGCACGGGAGCGATCGCGGTGGAAGAAGTTCCGCGGGAGAAAACACATCTGTATGGCATCGTGGATGGGGAGCCGGCACCGCAGCCGCCGTTTGGCGAACGGTTACTGCGCATCCGCGGACTAGTCGAGAAACCAAAGCCTGAGGAGGCTCCGTCGAATCTGGCGATCACGGGGCGATACGTTCTGCCCTCAGCGATTTTCGATTGTCTGGAGCGCACCAAGCCCGGCGCCGGGGGCGAAATTCAGCTCACGGACGCCATGCGACTGCTGGCCAAGGAGCAGGGCCTGTGGGCATTGATCTATGAAGGAATTTCGTACGATGCGGGAGAAAAACTGGGCTTCCTGAAGGCTACCGTGGAGCTGGCGCTGCAAAACAAGGAATTTGGGGAAGATTTTCGGGCGTATCTGAAATCGTTGAAGCTGTAGAAGGAGCGAGTGCGCGCCGCCTGGGTTTCTTATTTGGGCTATTGTTGTGGATCGGTTGAGATCCTTCGCTATGCTCAGGATGACCGGTTCATCTATTTGTGATTGGGGCAAGACGCGCTGACTCCACATGTAAAAGCGGCATGTGGGTACCCACCCTGAAGGCGGCGCTGCGATAGCGGCGTAAGCCGACGCTATCGGAGGCTCGACACGGCGATTGTGCGGACATGGGGCGCAGCGTGCTGCGCCCCTACGGTAAAGGCAAACCCGCGAGCCGTGGTCAAAAAACGAACGGCCCGCTTCAGAAGCGGGCCCTACATGGGCTGGGCAAACATTGTTGGAGGCTACTTCTTGGCGGGCTTTTTCTCTTTGGTTTCCTTGGTCGCGGATTCCTTCGGGGTATCTTTGGCGGAGTCTTTGGAGGAATCCTTGGGAGCGGGCTTGCTGTCGGAATCGGCGGACTTCTTGCCGGCATAATCGGTTACGTACCAGCCGGTGCCCTTAAACTGAATCGCAGGAGCAGTGAGGACGGACTCCACCTTGCCGCCACAGTGGGGACACTTCTTGAGGTGTGGCCCGGAAACGGTCTCGATTTTCTCGGTTCGTTTGTGGCACTTGGTGCACTCGTACTCGTACAACGGCACAGTCGGTCCTCCTGGGTATCTGCAAAAATTTCATTATAGCACGCGCAGTGAGCGCACTTGGCGGCATGCTAAAATGTGGGATCTCGCGCCATGAACGGAAACACTGATTGCGAATCTCCCTCGCCGGTTCCCCGCGGCTGTTTGTATCTGGTGGGCACACCGATCGGGAATCTGGAAGACATCACGCTGCGCGCGCTGCGTATCCTGAAGGAAGTGGACCAGATCGCCTGCGAAGACACGCGGCACACGCTGAAGCTGCTGACGCATTTCGACATCCACAAACCGTTGGTCAGCTACCACGAGCACAATGAAATCACGCGGGCTTCGGAATTGGTTCTAGCCATGGAACGTGGGGCCCGGGTGGCGCTGGTGAGCGATGCAGGAATGCCGCTGGTGTCGGATCCGGGGCACCGCTTGGTGACGCTGGCGATCCGCCACCATATTCCGGTAGTGCCGGTGCCTGGTCCGGCGGCGGTAGTGGCGGCGCTGGCGGCGTCGGGTCTGCCGACGGAGGAGTTCTTATTCCTGGGGTTCTTGCCGGCACGCAGTGGCGAGCGGCAGCGCGCGTTGGAGCGGCTGCGCATAGAGGACCGCACGCTGGTGTTATACGAAGCACCGCAGCGCATCTCCGACACCATTGCCGATGCGGTGGCGATCCTGGGAGATCGCCCAGCCTGCCTGGCTCGCGAAGTCACCAAGGTGCACGAGGAATTTCGGCGGGGCAAACTGACGGAGATTTTTCAGAGTTTGCACGAGCATGCCGCGAAAGGGGAAATGACCCTGGTGATTGGTGCGGGGGAGAAAGGGTCGCCGGGGGCGAACATAGACACGGCACAATCGTTGGCTGCGCGCGTGGATGAATTGATGCATCAAGCCAAACTGGATCGCAAGGAAGCGCTAAAATTGGCGGCGAAGGAACGGGGCATGAGCAAACGCGACGCCTACCGGCAACTCCTCGACGAAAATCCGCCGCCTACGGAATAGCAAACGCTTGCGGAACCGGTCCCGGCACTAAACCAGGAACAGGTGTACACATGCGCCGCGCCTACGGCGCTGGCTGTGACGCAAGACGCGAAGATCGTGCGGACATGAGGCGCAGGAGTCCTGCGCCCCTACAAGGACCCGAAGCAAGCGCTGGGCTTACGTGCGGCGCGCTTATGACGCTGAGCAGCGTGGCGCGAGCGAGCTTCGCGACTGCGATCGATTAGTTCTACAATGGATTGGTCACAACTGTCGCCCTGAAATACCCAAATAGCGAGCTCTTTTTTCAGAAGACTCTCCGGGCTTATTAGGCTCAGGCCAATCCGCTCTCCATCTATATCCACTTGAAGAGCATCGCCGGCTTCAAGTTGCAAGCGGTCACGGACGGGTTTGGGAACGACGATCCGTCCTCTTCTGTCAATCGTGACTATGCTAGGCATGCCGCCATTATTGCATTCCCCAAGACCGCAGCGACAGCGCCGAAACAATTAGGCGGCGGTTTCTGGACGGAACATGCGCTGGAAGCGGGGTCCCACGAACTGGACGCCGACCACGCGCTCGCCATCGGCCTGCGACTCGCTGACGTGGACCACGCGGCCCTGCGTCAGGAAATCGTTTTCGTCGCGGCGCATGGCTGGGCCCTGCATAGGAATGCGGATTTGCAGGCTGGAGCCGACCGCGACGTCGAAGCGAGTGCGAAACGCGGCACCGCCACGGCACAAATTTTCGCTGGAAGTATCTTCTTCGAAGCTGAACCCGCGCGCGTCCTTACCCCATACGCGCAAGGGCAGGCGTACAGAAATTCTACGTTCGGACCGCTGTAGGGCGGGCCTCTCGGTTGTCTGGCTCATGGGCTGGATTCCCCCAAACGGCCGCTTTCCGCTCGAAGAAGCGCTCGACGTTTTCGACCACTTCCCCCGGCGTGCGCGCCAAATGCACGATACGTCGCAGTTCGCCGCCATTCCCCACCCCATGGGTAAACCAACAAGCGAACTGCTTCATTTTTCCCATGCTATCCGGGGCATTGGAGTTAAGAATTTGCCTGTAGTAGCCAGAAAGTAAACGGTAGCGGTCCAGTTCGGTGGGAGTGGTGTATCGCCCAGTTTCCCGAAACTCGTTCATCTGCGCGAAAATCCAGGGATTGGTAGCGGCGGCTCGTCCGATCATCACCGCATCGCAGCCGGTCTCTTTGACCATGCGGGCGGCGTCTTCTGGACACTGGACATCGCCGTTGCCAATGATGGGAATGCTGGCGAACTGCTTCACTTCGGCGATAATGTTCCAATCGGCCTTGCCGGAATATCCCTGTAAACGGGTGCGTGGGTGAATCGCGGCCGCCTCGACACCGGCGTCTTCCGCCATTTTGACCACTTCCTTGGCAACGATGGAATTTTCATCCCAACCGGCGCGCAATTTGATGGTCAGCGGAATTTTCACCGCAGCGCGCACACTGCGAAAAATCTGATCGAGCAAAGGCAATTCCCGAAGCAGGCCGGAACCACCGCACTTGACTACTTTCTTCGCGGGACAACCGAGGTTGATGTCCACGGCGTCGTAGCCGAGGTCTTCGACCATGCGGGCCGCGTCGGCCATCACTTGCGGGCTCGCGCCAAACAATTGCGCGGCGATAGGGTGCTCATCGGCTTCGAAGTGCAAATATCGTTCGGCTTTTTTCGCGCTGCGGGTAATTCCTTCGGAGCTGGTGAACTCGGTCATCAGCAAGCCGCATCCACCCAAGCCGTGAATGACGCGGCGGAACAGGGTATCGGTCACGCCGGCCATGGGGGCGAGCAAGGTAGCCGGGCGAATACACAAGTCCCGCACCCTGTATTGCGCGGGGATGAGCGCGGCATAGGTGGAGTCGATGGGACGCGCGGTCTTGCCGAGAAGATCGCGGGCCCGTTCGGTGAATTGTGGATTGTCGCAGTTAATACTATTCGTCCTTCTTCGGCGACTCAGGCGGGGCTTCGGACAAAAAGCGATCCAAGCGCAGGAATTTGCGCCCGAGCGCGCCGCTGAACGCCGACCAGTTCTCTTCCCCGGATTCTACCGCCATGGCAGAGCGGACCGCCGCGACTTTTGAGTCCATGTCGTCCAAATAGTGAAACACCAGGGCTTCGCGAATCATGGGCAATTTCGGGGAGCCAAATTCGTACTGGCCGTGGTGGCTGACCAAGAGGTGCTCGACAACGGTTTTGAGTTTGGCGGGGAAGCCGGGGATGGAGTCGATGGCCTTGGTGACGGTTTCCAGTTCCATGACAATGTGGCCGAGCAGTTGTCCTTCGACGGTGTAGGCCACCGAGCGTTCGTAGCATAACTCGTCGAGTTTGCCCACGTCATGCAACATAGCGGCAGTGAGCAAGAGGTCCACATCGAGTTCGGGATAATGGACAGCAACGAGTTTCGCTAAACCGCAGAGGCCGACGACGTGCTCAAGCAAGCCGCCGATATAAGCATGGTGCATGACCTTGGCCGCTGGGGCGCGTTTAAACCTGGGGGCAATCGCGGGGTCGCACAAAATTTTCAGGACCAACTGGCGCAACCAGGGATTCTTGATGCCCTGGGCATCGGTCAGCAAGGTCTGGTACATCTCTTCGACGTTGAAGGGAGTATGCGCGAGGAAGTCGGCGATATCGATCTCCGCCGGACGAGCCAGACGGAACTGCTGAAGAGATAATTGAGGTTTGTTGCGGTAAATCTCGACGCGGGCTTGCACTTTGACGAAATCGTCGCGATTTACGTCTTTGGCGAGGATGTCAAACTGCTCCCACATGCGAGCTTCAACGGTGCCGCTGCGATCGCCGAGTTCCATGCGGAGATAAGGCTTGCCGGTATTGGTATTGCGAATCTCTTTCTCGTGAACAAGGAAAAAGCCGGTAACGATTTGGTCCGCGGTCAGATCCTTGACGAAGAGAGTCTTCATGTTCCGGTCGTTTTCCCGAACAACAAGTACTTCTTATGGCCCTTCTTCTCTTTGGTGGTTTCCGGAGTGGCGCTAACTTCCTGAATTTCGGAATTACCGCCGCCGGCCATATCCTGATAGCCGGGCTTGACGACAACATAGCTTTGTTCGCGGAGGGTCTTCAAGTATTCGCGGAGAGCGGGCTCCATTTTCTGGCTGTAGAGCTGCTCTTGAATTTCGTTTTCGACTTTGTCGAAGGGCTGCTCGCCTTCATCGTAATGTTCCAGGACTTTGAGGATAAGGAAGCCCTGCTTGGTTTCGATAACGTCGGTAATCTGGTTGCGGTTCATCTTAAAAACGAGGTCTTCGAGTTCCTTGGAAAGCTCGCCGCGCTTGTACACGCCCAAATAGCCACCCTGTTGGGCGGTGGCGCCGTCGGAAAAGCGCTTGGCCAGCTCGCTGAAGTCTTCGCCGTCGACAATGCGGTCATGCAGCTTCTGGGCCTTCGCTTTAAGGTCCGGAATCTCCGATTCCTTCTTGCCTTCGGTCTTAATCTCAATGGCGGTCAGGGCCACTTGCTCGGGCTTGATGAAGTCTTTCTGATGCTCCTGGTAGTACTTCATTTCTTCGTCGTGGGTGATGTTGATGTGCGAGCCGACTTCGCGACGAATGACTTCCTGAGTGAGCAGGCGATTCTTGAGATTGTTCTTGAAGTCATCCCAGTTGATGCCCTGAGCGGTGACGGCCTTTTCCAGGTCGTCCATGTCCTTCAACTTATTCTGCTGACGGATCTGGTCGAGCTGCTTAACCAAATCAGCTTCGACGTTGATGTCCATGTCTTTGCCGCGTTGGGCCAGGAGGGAGCGATCGATCAAGTCGCGTAGAGCGAACTTCTGGGCGTCTTCGGTGGCCACTTGCAACTGCTCTGGGGTGCATTTGCCGGAGCACTGCTGCTGAGCATCCTCAGCGGATTCCTCCCTGGCTTTATCGAGCTCGGACTTGGTGATGATCTCGTTGTTGACGCGGGCAATAATTTCTTCGACGACTTTCCCTTCACTGGCGGGCTTTTTCGCAGGTTTAATGGCCGGGGTGTCGGGCTTTTTCGCAGGGGTGATGGGAGCGGGGGCCGCGTCCGGAGGAGCCTCCATTTGGGGCTGCTCGAGTTTGGGCTGTTCCACAGGGGGATTGGCGGAAGGCTGAGTCTGTTTCGAGGAACTCTCGCCGGATTGCGCGGGTGGAGTTTGAGTTTGATCCGGCGGAGTCTGCGAGGGCTTTGAGGAACTTTCCCCCGGAGCAACCGGAGGGGCTTGCGCCGGCGGGTTCTGGTCCGGCGGAGTCTGGGCGGGCGGGTTTTGTGCCAGCAAGGGCCAGGCAATCAAAAGGGCCGCGAAGAATACAAGTTTTTTCATGAATTTCCCCATCGTTAAAGTTTAGCTTGGAATGCCCGAACTGTCAGCTTTCCCGTGACCCGCTCAATCCCACGAGGACTTGCCGGAGCGCGACGGTAACCGGTTCGCCGCGTTGTACTTCCATCCACAAAACACCGCTGGGGTCGAGCTTGATGCCCTTGCGGGACCTGACCACTTTGACGACCGCGGAGGGCTCCAGGGTGGTCTCGGGATGGAAACGGAGAGCAATCTTGGTGCCCTGGCGCTCGACGCTGGCAATCCGCAGGCGCTCACACATGGATTTGAGGACGGCAAACTCCAGAAGGTTTTCCACGGCTTTGGGCATAGCGCCGAAACGATCCTGGAGCTCTTTCTGTACGTCCTGCCTTTCGGCCTCGCTGGCCACGGAGGAAACGCGCTTATAGGTGCGCAAGCGCAGATTCTCGCTGGGGATATATTCGGGAGGGATGCGCACGTCCATGCCCAAGCTCAAGGTGGTGCGCAGCTCCGGGGCGGCCTCTTCACCTTTGAGTTTAGCCACGGCGCGTTCCAACATTTGCACATACATATCGAAACCAATGGCTTCGATGTGCCCGTGCTGTTGGCGGCCCAGCATGTTGCCGGCGCCACGCAGCTCCAAATCGAGGGCGGCAATGCGGAAGCCGGCGCCCAATTCGGAGAATTCCTTCATGGCCGCGAGGCGTTTGCGGGCTACGTCGGTGAGCACGCGCTCTGGCGGGACCAATAAATAGGCGTATGCGCGTTGGCTGGAACGGCCGACACGGCCGCGCAACTGGTAAAGTTCGGCCAGGCCCAGGCGGTCGGCGCGATTGATCAAGATGGTGTTGGCCCGGGGGATGTCCAAGCCGTTCTCGACAATGGTGGTGGCCACCAGGACATCGGCTTCGTCGCGGATGAACTTGAGCATGACTTGCTCGAGTTCCTTCTCTGACAATTGGCCATGGCCGACGACCACGCGCGCCTTGGGCACGAGTTTTTGGACCAGATTTCCCAGGGAATAAATGGACTCGACGCGGTTATGAATGACATACACCTGGCCATCGCGGGCCAACTCGTTCTCGATGGCCTTTTTGACGATTTGCTCATTGAAGGAGGAGACCACAGTTTGGATGGCCAAGCGATCCCTGGGCGCGGTCTCAATCACAGACATATCGCGCAAGCCCACCAGCGACATATGCAGCGTGCGGGGAATGGGCGTGGCGGATAGCGCCAACGCGTGGACATTCTTGCGCATTTCCTTCAGCCGCTCTTTATGGACCACGCCGAAACGCTGCTCTTCATCGACAATCAGCAAGCCCAAATCCTGAAACTTGACGTCTTTGGACAACAGGCGATGCGTGCCAATGACGATGTCGATCTTGCCGGTGTCCAAGTCGGCCATGATGGCTTTTTGTTCCGCGGTGGTGCGGAAACGGCTGAGCATTTCGATGCGGGCGGGAAACGCGGCGAAACGCTTCTTGAAGGTTTCGAAGTGTTGGAAGGCAAGCACGGTCGTCGGGGTCAAGACCGCGACCTGCTTGCTTTCGGCAATAGCCTTGAACGCGGCACGCATGGCGACTTCGGTCTTGCCATAGCCGACATCGCCGCACAGCAAGCGGTCCATGGGTGAGGCCTTCTCCAGGTCGCGCTTGACGTCGGCAATGGCGGTCAGTTGGTCCGGCGTTTCCTCAAACTCAAAGGCATCTTCAAACTCGCGTTGGAACGCGCCATCGGCAGAGAATGCAAAGGCGTGGGAGGTCTTGCGTTCGGCATATAAGGCCAACAACTTGTCGGCCATATCCTCGAGGGATTTGCGGACACGAGTTTTGCGAGCGTTCCAGGCGGTGCCGCCGAGTTTGTCGAGAGTGGGATGGAGGCCCTCGACGACGCGATAGCTTTGCACCAGGTCCATGCGTTCGAGTGGAACATATAAGCGCGCATCGTCGGCGTAACGCAGGAGCATGAACTCGCCGCGCCTGCCATCGGATTCGATGAGTCGCAGTCCTTCGAACTGGCCGATGCCATGGTCGACGTGAACCACGAAATCGCCGGGCTTCAATTCGGCAAAATCGGTGAAAAATCCGGAGGTGCGGACTTTGCGGCTGGGCCGCTCGACCGCGGGAACGACATCAAAGAGGTCGGCGTTTCCGTAGAGAGTGACGCGCACCTCCGGGAAAGTCACGCCGGCGGCAAAGGGAGCGCGCATGAGCAACAAACGCGCGGTCTCCGAGGCGCTTTCCGCGGTGAATCCCGCAGCGGCTTCTTCGGTCTCGCCGAGCACGTACGGGACTTCATACTCGCGGCAAATGTCGGCGTAGCGCTCCAACTCTCCGGTGCTACCGGCGGTGAGGAATACCGTTCCACCGGCGGCGATCTGGGACTTCACGTCGCCGAGGCAAGCCACCACGTCACCGTGGAATCGCGTGCTGGGCCGGGAGAGCAACTCAAAGCGCGGGCCGCCGGACGGAGCAAGATTGAGCTGTTCGACCTCGATGCGTGAGGTTTTGCTCAACGCTTTTTCCCACTGCTCTTCGTTCCAGAAAAAGTCCGTCACTAGCGGCGCGTTGGCCTGCCCGTGGCGCTCATAATTCTCGGTCGCGGTTTGCAGAAGTTCCTTGCGGGTCTCGCGCAGCGTTTCCGGCTCGTCGAGAAAAACAATCGGCTTTAGCGAACTTTCCGCCAACTCAAACAAGGAGCTACCGCCGGGCTCGTTTGCGGCGCCATACCAGCCAGCGGGTTCCCAGCTTTCGGCTTCGGGGCTGCCCGGAGCCGGGACGCTCCATTCGGTCAGCGGCAAAATGGTGGTTTTCACCACCGGCGCAATGGAACGCTGCGTGCGCGGGTCAAATTCGCGCACGGATTCCACGGTGTCGCCCAAGAGTTCGAGGCGCACCGGGCGCAAAGCCTCTGGGGAGAACACGTCGATAATGCCGCCACGCACGGCAAACTGGCCGGGGAGTTCGACCATTTCGGCGCGGGCATAACCGATGCTGGCGAGATGGGTGATGAGTTCCTGGTGATTCGCTTCGGTATCTTTGGCCAAGGTGCGCGCCAGCGTGAGATACACGTAGGGGTCCTGATAGCGCCACATGCTTGCGGCCACCGGGGCCATCACCACAGACACTTCGCCATTGGCCAGACGAAACAGGGCCGCTGCTCTTCGTTCCAGAATGTCCGCGTGGGGAGTCTGCGGATCCCATGGGAGGCTATCGAAAGCGGGAAGAACCGCGGTGCCGCCGGTGGGACCGGGGAAAATCTGGGCAAAAAACCGGAGGCTTTCAGCCAATTCCTCGGCGCGCCGGTTGTTTGCGGTGACAAAAAAGGCTGGCCGTCGTAATGCGTGGACCACATAGCCGGCCACGAGCGGTTTGGCCACATCGTGGAGGCCGGAAAGCCCGACAAGGTTGGCGCCGGCGCGCACTTCTCCCACTAGGCCATCCATTGCGGGGTGGCGCAGGAGTGCTTCCAGTCGTTCTCGCACCGCCGGCAGTATCATTGCGTCCCGAGTACGGTCCCTATTGCCCGGCGTGTTTCGTTACTGCGTGTTGTAGCATCAATCTTTCGATCGACGACAGCTTTTTCTCGGTGAGCCAGTTTAAAGGCTGGCCACTACACGAGCTTAAGTTCCTGTCGCACGAATCTTCTGCAGAATCTCGGTGGTGGAATAGCCGGGCACATTGTCGATCAGCACCACTTTGCCGCCGGACCCTTCCACTTCTTCTCTGCCGACGATCTGATTTCCGGGCCAGTCGGTTCCCTTCACCAGAACATCAGGCAATAGTGCGGCAATCACTTCGCGAGGAGTCGGTTGGTCAAAAATGACAACGCCATCGACGCACTCCAGGCTTGCCAGAATCTCTGCGCGTTCGTTTTGCGGAATCAGCGGCCTGCCCGGGCCTTTCAGAAGGCGCACGCTGTCGTCACTATTGATGCCAACAACCAGAAAATCGCCCAAGGCGCGGGCTGCTTCCAGACTATGGATGTGGCCGGGATGCAGCAGATCAAAGCAGCCATTGGTGAAGACAACGCGCTTGCCGTTGCGTTTCCGGGGAGCAAACCGCACAATCATTTGTTCGAAGGTCAATGCGGACGGATGCAAAGGCGCTCCATGTTCGTTGAAAGCAGCGGATCCACGGTTTGTGTGAAGTTCCAGTTTATCATGCTGGCAAATTGAATTACGTTGAGGAGCTGGTTGCTTGGATAAGAAAAAGCAGGTTTGGCAAGCGCTGGCGGGAATCCTGTGCCTGATCGTGGGTGCACTGCTGGCGGTTTACGCCGGCCGGGGCTATACGCAACACCGGTATATCGTGGATGCGGCGGCGTGCCGCATGGACCTGGTGGTGATGAATCGCGCGGACCTGCTGGCTAGTCCGGACAGCGGGTCGGTGGTGCTGTTCCACGGCCTGTCGGCGAACAAAGTGATCATGCAGTACCTGGCGCGGGCGTTCGCGCAAGCGGGATTGCGCGTGTTCATTCCCGATCTTCCCGGGCACGGCCGATCGCCGGGCCCATTTACCCCAGAGCGAGCGGAAAGTTGCTCGGCATCGTTGCTGAGGGGCTTAGCGGCGCGTGGCATGATCATTCCGGAGCGCACCATTTTGGCGGGCCATTCGATGGGAGGAGCCATCGCGTTGCGTCTGGCGGACAAGTTTCGTCCCGCCGGGGTGATCGCGATATCGCCGGCGCCGATGGTGGCTGCGCACGGGATCAGCCCGGAGAATCTGCTGTTTCATACACCACCGCTGGTGACGCCCAACACGTTGATTCTGGCGGCCCAATTCGATGCACCCGGCATTCGCGAGAGCGCCGCCGATTTGGCCGCGCACAGCCCGTATTCCTGGGCAAAATATAGGGAGTTGCATTGGAACACGCACGTGAGCATGTTGTTTTCGCCGACGGTTGCGCGCGATGCGCAGGCTTGGGCGACACACACACTGGAGCTGCCGAACATCGCGCACTTGCCGTCGCGAGCGAACCTGTTTGGGTGCGTGCTCGGCATCGTGGGTTTGCTGCTGATTGCAGGGCCGTTTATCCGCGAAATGGTAGGGAAAAACGCGCCGGCCGATCCGGAGGCGGGAGAACCGGTGCAACGCGTGCGCGGATTCGTGGAGCTCGCGCTCTTATCCATCGTGGCCCTGGTTATTCTTCATTTCTGGCATCCGGTGCGTATCTTCCGGCTGTTTGAGGGTGACTATCTGGCCGGCTTTTTCCTGATCGTAGGCGCGGGGTTGATTTTGTTGCACCGGAAAGGCGCCAGCAGCGGTTTTCGCGGACAACGAGGGGTGCTTTTCGGAGCCGCGGTGGCCGGGCTGCTGATGACCTTGCTGGTGAACGGCTGGTTTGAGCTGACGCTGACGGGGGCGTGGCTGAATCTGGAACGTTGGGAACGGCTGCCGCTGTTCTTCCTGACGGCGTTTCTGTTTCTCTATGGGCTGGAACTGGTGGCCGGTCCGGTTGTGAATGGAGGGATGCGCTACGTATCGTGGTTTCTGCTGCTGGTGGTGGTGTGGGCGGTGCTAAGCCTGGGGGTGTTGTATTTCTACAGCGGGGAAATTTTATTGGTGCTGCTGTCGCCGTATTTCGCGCTGCTTTTCCTGGTCTGTGGTCTAGGTATCCAATTGGTACGGCGGGAGAGCGGCTCACCCGCAGCCAGCGCATTGTTCGGTGCTATACTGCTGGCAGGGTTTTGTCTGGTAATTTTTCCTTTGTCTTGAGACAAATCCCAGCTTGTTCAATCCCCTCCCGCGCCGGAGACGGAAACAATTCATTCGCGGTGATCTATGGCTGACTATGTCATTGTCGGTGGCGGCCCCTCTGGCGCCATGTGCGGCGAACAACTGGCCCGCGCAGGCCACACCGTGGATATTTTTGACGAGCACCTGGCGTGGGAAAAGCCGTGCGGAGGCGGGTTAACGTATAAAGCCACGCAATGCTTCCCTTTCCTTCTGGATAATCCGCTGCCGAAGAAGCTGATCCAAAAAGTGGAGATAATCAGCGCGGAAAATCAGCGCGCCACGCTGGATTTGCAACATCCCATCGTGATTTATTCGCGTACGGTGCTGAACGGATTGCTGCTGGATCGTGCGCGCGAAGCCGGCTGCCGCATACATCATTCGCGGGTGCAGAATATCGATACTTCCAGCGATCGACCGCGTTATTCCGTGGATGGCGCGTGGCAGGGCTGCGATTTTCTGGTGCTTGCGGGAGGCGCGCGAAACCAGTTTCTGCCGGGCACCCGCGCGCTGGCTCGCGATGAACTGGAAATGACCCAGGGTTATTTCGTCCCGCAGACCGCGGATCAGATTCTGATCAAGTTCCTGCCGGAATTCGAAGGGTATATCTGGTCGTTTCCCCGCGCCGATCACATTTCGCTAGGAATTTGTGGGAGCATGCAAGCGCATACCAGCGGTGAATTGCGGAATCACCTGCATGAATTTGCGACCCGGGAGTCCATTGAAACGAGCCACGCCAAGTTTTACAGCCATGTGCTGCCATCGCCGCAGGTGCGCACGCTTTCGGATCGCGCGGTGATCGGGCGGAATTGGGCGCTGTGCGGAGACGCGGCGGCGTGGGTGGACCCGCTGACGGGCGAAGGACTGTTCTACGCGATGCGTTCCGGGGAAATCCTGGGCAAATCGCTGGCGGAAGGATGCCCGGAAAAGTATCCTGCGCGCGTGCGCGCGTCGTTTTCCTTGGAGTTGGAGTTTGCGGCGCGGATTGTGCGGCGTTTCTATCGCGGATCGTTCCTTGGGACAGCGGTGACCACGCGCATGGTGCAGTTCCTGCAGCGCAACGCGGTGTTCCGGCAATTGCTGTCGGATTTATTCTGCGGGACGCAGGATTACACCACGCTGAAGCAGCGAGTGTTGAGTCATTTGGGAGGCACGCTGAGCCAATTCGTTTCCAGCGTGCTGCACTTCGACCCACCGGCCGCGAAAGCGCCCACTTCCGGCGCAGCGGACTAATTCCCCAACACCTTCTGGAAGCGTTCGACGGCCCAATCGATCTCTTCGCGGCGGATCACCAGTGGGGGCGCCACACGGATGATGTTGTCGTGCGTTTCCTTGCAGAGGACGCCGTCATCTTTTAAGGCTTCGCAGTATTTGCGGGCTGGCGTGCGCAGCTCGATGCCAATCCACAGACCCCGCCCGCGAATCTCTTTAATGACGGGACTGTGCAGGTTGCGCAACTTGGCCAGGAAATAGCCGCCCAATTCTGCGGAGCGCTCGACCAGTTTTTCTTCCTGCAGCACTTGCAGAGCGGTCCTTGCGACGGCGCAGGCCAGCGGGTTGCCGCCGAACGTGCTGCCATGATCGCCCGGGCCAAAGACGCCCAGGATTTCCTGCGAGGCCAAAACCGCGGACACGGGATAGAAGCCGCCGCCGAGGGCTTTGCCTACGATGAGCACGTCGGGCTGAACGTTCTCGTGCATGTAAGCAAACAGCTTTCCGGTGCGGCCCAAACCCGATTGAATTTCGTCGACCATCAAGAGGACGCGATTCTGACGGCAAATCGCGGCCGCTTCGTGCAGGTAGCCGTCGGGCGGAATCACGATTCCGGCTTCGCCTTGAATGGGCTCGCACAAGAATGCGCAAGTGTTCGGGGTGATGGCATCGCGCAAGGCCTTGGCGTCGCCAAAAGGAACGATGCGGAAGCCGGGAGTTAAGGGCCCAAAGCCGCGGCGGTATTGCTCGTCACTGGAAAAACTGATCACCGTGACGGTCCGGCCGTGGAAATTTCCGGCGCAAACAATGATTTCGGCTTTTCCGTCGGGAATGCCTTTCTTGGTGTGGCCCCACTTACGGGCGGCCTTTACGGCGGTTTCCACGGCTTCGGCGCCCGAGTTCATGGGCAGCGCCATTTCCATGCCGGTCAGATCATGCAAATCCTTGTAGAAGAGAGGTAATTGGGCATTGCGGAAAGCCCGCGAAGTTAGGGTGACCTTGCGGGCCTGGTCCAGCAACGCGGCTAAAATTTTCGGATGGCAATGCCCCTGGTTCACCGCGGAATACGCGGCCAAACAGTCCAGATAACGCTTCCCTTCCAGGTCATAAACCCAGCAACCTTCGGCGCGCTCAATGACGACGTCGAGCGGCTGATAGTTGTGGGCGCCGTAGCGGTTTTCGAGCTCGATCAATTCTTTTGCGTTAAGCAACTGCTCTTCGGTGAGAGCCATAAATCACCTGGTTTCTTGCGTTGCGCAGCGCGCATCCTGCCGGGATTCGCTGCGTGCACCTCGAGCCACTGGAGCGGCAGCTCGCAGGTCCCAAAGCCGTGGAGCGAAGGAACGGAGCGGCCTATTTCGGCCGCAGGCAGGATCTAATGAAATGATGGCACTTCACCCACAAACAGCGCAATAGCAGGGGTACCAAGGGGGCAACAGCGCAAAAGCTGCATTGGTGAAAAGTGCAGGAAAAAGCAGGTTCCTCGGGCAAAGAGCGCCCTCGGAATGACAATTTTTGATTTTTTCTACAGACTATGAGGGTATGGCCGTCGCAAACAGGCCCTCAGCGGCTGAAGCCGCAATGATTGTGCGCTGGTCACGGCACGACTGAAGTCGTGCCGTGACGAAAAACGGGAGTTGTCACACAGACTCTAAAGCTCCGACCCCCGGTGGCAGACACGTTTTTTTTTGTAGAGTGTGAAGCGTGGCCGTCACGAAGAAAAAGCAGGTTCCTCGGGCAAAGAGTGCCCTCGGAATGACAATTTTGTTTTCTTTTGCGGGTGAGGGCACGGGGTTGGAGAAATCCGCTGAGGGTGGCGGGTTGCGCGGCGGGCGCGGCGGGTGTATCAATTTTGGCGTGCGGCGCGTCCAACGGAACAGCGCAGCCCGGAGCCTGAAGACGGTAGTGTTGCGCACAGTTGGTAGAGGCTAACCCATGAAAAACCGAACGCTGGCTATTTGCGCGATTGTGTTGCTAGGAGTGTTGGTAACGCTGGCTGCGCCAAGGCACCGGCCGCCTGCGGAACCGGGAGACGTGACGACACTGAACGTGACGATTCATGAATGGGCGGTGCCCACCAAAGGCGCGCATCCCCATGATCCAGCGGTTGGACCGGATGGCGCGCTGTGGTTCACCGAGCAGATGGCGAACAAGATCGGGCGACTGGATCCGAGCAGCGGGCAATTCAAGGAGTATCCGCTGGACACGGCGAAGAATTCCGGTCCGCACGGACTGGTGGCGGATCGCAATGGGAATATCTGGTTCACCGCCAACTTCGGTGGTTACATTGGGAAGCTCAATCCGCAGACCGGTAAAGTAACGGAATACAAGATGCCCAGCGAAAAGGCGGATGATCCACATACCGCGGTGTTCGACGCGAAGGGAACGCTGTGGTTCACGGTGCAAGGCGGAAACATGGTTGGGCGGTTGGACCCGGCGAGCGGGAAGATCGAGTTGAAGGAGGTGCCGACGGAAAGCGCGTTGCCCTATGGAATTCAGATCAACAGCAAGGGCATGCCGATCTTCTGCGAATTGGGCACGAACAAAATGGCTTCGATCAATCCGGTGACGATGAAGATTACGGAATATGTGTTGCCGGAAGATGCGCGACCACGACGTTTGGCGATTGCGCGTGACGACACCGTGTACTTTACGGACTTCAAGAGCGGACATCTGGGGACGCTGAACCTCAGCACGCGAGTGGTGAAGATGTACGATTCGCCGGGAGGAGCGGAATCGAACCCGTATGGAATTGCGATCACTCCGGATGGAATGGTGTGGTACAGCGAATCCGGGGTGAAGCCGAACACGATTGTGCAGTTTGATCCCAAGACGCAAACATTTGCGCGAGCGAACATTCCGTCGGGGGGCGGGGTGGTGCGAAATATGGTGGCGACGGCGGATGGGCGTGTGTACATAGCGTGCAGCGGAGTAGATAAGGTAGGCGTGGTGGAAGCGAGCAAGGAAAACCCCACGGGCCGGCAGCCGTGAGCGCGGCGGGAACATTGGTTCGGCGGCAGGCGCAAGGACCAGCGAGCATCTTGTTCATACGACTTGCGGTGGGACTGATTTTCTTCACACAAGGCGTATTGAAATTCACGGATGCGCATATGGGTGTGGAACGGTTCGCGCGGATTGGCTTTCCGGAACCGTATTTCACGGCGCGGTTCGTGGGCACATTTGAGATTGTTTGCGGCTTGCTGGTGCTGGTGGGCTTGCGGACCCGGGCGGCTTGCGTGCCACTGCTGGTGATCATTTGCACGGCGATTGTGACTACGAAGATTCCCGAGTTGACGCGTCCGGCACAGGGGTTTTGGTATATGGTGAGCGACGCGCGGACGGATTTCGCGATGCTGTGTTCGCTGGTGTTTTTGCTCATGGCGGGCGGCGGGGCGCTTTCGCTGGATTCGCGGTGGGAGGGGCCGGATTGGCTTTTGCCTGGAAAATGAGGCGGAACGGGGCCCAGCCTGTTCGCGTTGGGGAGCCCGTCTGAAAAAGTTGCAGAAACGAGTTCCTCAGGGGCTAAAGCCCATTGCAAGCAGAGCGATGGTGTCGGAGCCGAAGAGTCTGTGTGAGAACTCGTAAGCAGGCCCTCAACGGCTGAAGCCGCAATGATGCTGCGCTGGTTACGGCACGACTGAAGTCGTGCCCTGACGAAAAACGGGAGTTGTCACACAGACTCTAAAGCTCCGACCCCCGGTGGCCACACATTTTTCCGCGGAGTGTTCAGCCCCGTGCCCTGACGAAGGGCACATCGGCAGGAGAGAGATGAGAGCTACACGGCGGGAATTCTTGCGAACTGGGGCATTGGCTACAGGCGCGGTGATTGTCGGTGAGTCGCTGCGTGGGGTTCGCGCGGAAACCGCGGCGGATTACACGCTGCACATCGAGAATGCGGCGGTGGAGATCGCGCCGAAACGCATCATTGGGGTGACTACTTACAACGGGCAATTTCCTGGGCCGCTGCTGCGGTTCAAAGAGGGCCAGCTGGTAACCATCGATCTTTTCAACGATACGGACACGCCGGAACAGCTGCACTGGCACGGGCAGCAGGTTTCGACGGAGGTGGATGGCGCGGCGGAAGAGGGGACGCCGTATGTTCCCGCGCACGGGAAGCGACGAATCCAGTTCACGCCGAAACCTTCGGGCCTGCGCTTTTATCACACCCACAATCGCGCGGGAGCGAATCTGAGCGCGGGGCAATATAGCGGGCAGGTCGGAGCAGTTTACATCGAACCGAAAGCTTCGCCGGGAAATTATGACCGCGAAGTTTTTCTGGTGCTGAAGGAGTTTGAGCCTACCTTCAGCCGCGGCGGGGACATGGCGATGGATTTTCTGACGCCAGCAACGCGGGTGAAAGAGTTGGAAGATTCGGGCGAATCGGCGATGAAAGTGTCGCTGGCGAAGGGCATGCCGCATGGATTTGAGGTGGGCTACGGCTCATTTACGATCAATGGGCGAATGCTGGGGCATGGCGATCCGGTTCGGGTGAAGAGCGGAGAGCGGGTGTTGTTGCATGTGCTGAATGGGAGCGCGACGGAGATACGCAGCCTGGCTTTGCCGGGGCACACGTTTCAGGTGATTGCGCTGGATGGAAACGCGGTGCCGAATGCGGTGAAGGTGCCGGTGTTGTGGATTGGGACGGCGGAACGCGTGTCGGCGATCGTGGAGATGAATCATCCGGGCGTTTGGATACTGGGTGATACGGATAATGATGACCGGCGTCATGGGATGGGGATTGTGGTGGAATACGCGAACCGCAAGGGAGCTCCGGCGTGGGCGGCACCGCCGGCGTTCAAGTGGAACTATGCGCGATTCGGGAAGGCGGGAGCAGTGGCGGCGGCGCCGGACGAGACGATCGAAATGAGGTTCGCGAAGGACAACGCCGCGCACGAAGGTTTTAACGTGTGGACCATCAACGGCAGCGCTTACCCCATGACCGAAGGGGTGGCGCCCGCGACGTTCCACCTGAAGCAGGGGAAGAGTTACCGGTTGAAGATGCGTAATGCCAGCGATGATATTCATCCCATCCATTTGCACAGGCACAGTTTCGAACTGACGCGAATTGCGGGGGAGCCGACGGCGGGCATCTTGAAGGATGTGATGATGCTAGGGGGATACCAGGAAGCGGAAGTGGATTTTGTGGCGGACAATCCGGGATTGACGTTGTTCCACTGCCATCAGCAATTGCACATGGACTTTGGGTTCATGACGCTGTTCGACTACGCGTAGGCTGCGGCCATCAAAAGCTGGAATTAACAATCACGAGACGTGGTGGTGACAACTGCGTTCCGGATCTGTTTGATGCTTGTGTTAGAAGCACGCCATTTCCTGGGAGGCGAGGCTTCCTGACCGGCTTCGCCTCCTACCCGCCGAACTGTAGATCGCCCAAGTAAAACCAACGGCCCGCCTCAGAAGGCGGCCCCTACACAAGTGAAGCAAGACGCGGTGATCGAAGAGAGGTCTCTCGCTCCGAAGACTTCGCTCGGGATTTTCGGCGGTGCAAAAATTTCTGGGAGATCGGTTATTTTGCCGGCAGGGGTTGGTTGGTAAGAACGGTTTTTCCACCACTGGCGATCAAGACGGTAAGGTGGTCCGCACCAAGTTCCTGCGTGAGTTTCGGTAGCGCGTCTGCTTTGGTCACCAGGTACCAGCGCTGAGACTGGTCCCACAAAGCCGGCAACTGGTCGTCGGTCAAAAATACCTTGGGAGCATTGGGAGCGGCAGCGCCATATTCGAGGTTATGGCGGATGCCGTTGAGGAGGAGCGCTTCGCGATCCAAATAGAAAAACACCGAGGAGAAGGGGTAGAAGTGGCCGGTCACGATCAAATTGCCTGGTGGAGCGGCCTGGATGGCCTCGGCCAAGGGGCGCGAGGATAGAAAGGGATCGAAGACGACCAGGGCCAGCCTGGCAGCATGGAAGAAAAGCACCATCATTAAAGTAACGGCGAGCACGGCGCGTTTCCCGCGCCACAAAAAGCAGCCGAAGGCGCCCAGAAGGAAAGCGATGCCGGCTACGACCAAGGGAGTGCGCAGGTAGGCGAAGGAGTCTAAGGTTAAATCCAACATGTGGCCGAGAGACAAGGTGTAATAGCGAGGATGGAGCGCCAAGGCGTTGGAAATGTCACCTGGAGTGGGAACGTGGCGGACCATCCAGCAGATGGAGAAAGTAGCCAGAGCGGCGAGAGCGGCGATGACGCCGAGGACTCGGGTTCCCCAGCGAACCAGCGATCCACCTTGCGCGATGGCAGCGCCAAGCAGGAGCGCGAAGGCCGGATACACGGGCATGGAATAGTATTCCTGGGTGGTGGAAAAGGTGAAAAAAACCAGAATGAAGCCGGCCCAACAAAGGGCAAGCAGACTCATGCGCCCAGCGCGGTCAATCGGCTTATACCGCAATTTGAAAAGGGCCGGGAAATACACGCTCCAGGGGAATAGCCAGAGAAGATGAAAGGCCCAGAAGAGTGGGCGAGGGACGGTGTTGTAGTCGCGGGGATAGCGGAGATTGAGAAAGCGGAGCAACTGTTCGTTGATAAAGAAAAACCAGAAAAAACCGTGATACTGGCCGGGGCCGCTGTGGAGGGTCCAAGCGAAGTAGGGCGGATTGCGTAGCGTTGCCAGAATGTGCCAGGGAGCGGCAATGAGAAAAGCGATGAGCGCGCCGCGGAAGGGATGCAGGCGCTGCCAGGTTTCGCGGCGGAAACATTGCCGAGTGACGAGCAGGTAGACAAGGCCGGCGGCCACGGGAAATACCACGCCGACGAGGCTCTTCAGAAGCAGGCCGACTCCCAGGCTCGCGGCCAGCACGTTGGCCCAAAGAGAGGGGCGTTTTTCTTGCTGGTCCAAAACACGCAGCAGGGCCCACATGGCGAGGGCGATGGTGAAGGTAAGCATCACATCGGGTATCTGTATGCGCGTGAAGAGAAACAATCCGACGCAAGTGGCGACGACAATCCCGGCATAGGTTCCCGCTTTGCGGCCAAACGCCCAGGTGCCCATGGCGGCGGTGAGCAAAGCCAGAGCGACGCAGGAGAGGGCCACGGGGATGCGCGCGGCCCAATCGTGTTCGCCGAAGATTTTGTAGGACATGGCGATGAGCCAATAGATGAGCGGGGGCTTCTCAAGATAAATGATGCCGTTCAAACGGGCGGTCACCCAGTCTCCGGAGTGGAGCATGTTGCGGGCAATGACCGCTTGAACGGCGTCGACGTCATCCATGAGGGAGGGAGGGGAGACGATGCAGCCGAGAAAAATGGCAGAACTGGCCGCCAATACCGAGGCCCAACCCTTCCAGGGGCTTTGCGCAGTTTGCGGCGTGGTACCGGTGTCTTCAGTCTTCGCTAGTTGGTTCATTCATCCCGCCCTGAGTGTTCATTCCATTGTAGTCTGTTCCCGTGTCTGGACCGAAACGGTGGGGTTGAGGAAGGCGTGCGGGGGCGGGCTGTGAATGGTCGGGAGATTTCTGGCTGTGTCGGGCGCGCTTGCTAGGAATTTAACCGCAAGACCCAGGCTCTTGACAGCGAACCTGGGGCGCGCGGCATTTTTTGTTGATTCGACTGGGTTATCACAGGCTGAAGCCTGTGCTACAGGGGGCGTAGTCTTTCTCGCTTGCGGGGCATCGAACGGGGTATCCTTTCTGGGAAATCAGGAGCTATGGCTACGACTGCACCAACGACCTCAGCGGCGGGCGCTACTAGCGAGCCTGCGGCTAAGGTAGCGAAGAAGAAGATCAAGTGGAGTACCCTGCCGGAGATTTGGGAGTTGCTGCGACCGCGCAAGGGACTGCTGCTGCTGGGACTGGTGCTGGTGGCGGTGAACCGTGTGGCGGGATTGGTGCTACCGGGGTCGAGCAAATATTTATTCGACAATGTGATTGCGAAGAAGCAAGTGCACTTGCTGGTGCCGCTGGTGCTGGTGGTCGTGGGCGCGACGCTGGTCCAGGGGCTGACGTCATTCACGTTGACGCAGGTGCTTTCCAAGTCGGCGCAACGGATGATCACGGAATTGCGGAAGCAAGTGCAAGCGCATATCGGGCGCTTGCCGGTGGCGTATTACGACGCGAACAAGACGGGCGTGCTGGTGTCGCGAATCATGAGCGACGTGGAAGGCATCCGGAATTTGATTGGGACGGGATTGGTGGAGTTTGTGGGCGGGTGCCTGACAGCGGTGCTGGCGCTGATCATTTTGCTGCATACGAGTACAGCGATGACGCTGGTGGCGTTTGCGGTGCTGGTGGGCTTTGCGCTGTTCCTGAACAAAGCGTTCACGACGATCCGGCCGATCTTCCGGCAGCGGCCGAAGATCAATGCGGAGGTAACCGGGCGGCTGACGGAATCGCTGGGAGGCGTGCGGGTGGTGAAGGGGTACCACGCGGAAGAACGGGAAGAAAACGTGTTTGGGACGGGGGTGCAACGGCTGCTGGACAACGTGCTGAAAACACTGACGGCTACGTCGCTGATGAGTTTGTCGGGCTCGACGCTGATGGGGATCGTGAGCGCGATCATCATGTATCTGGGAGCGAAGAAAATCCTATCGGGAGAAATGACGCCGGGGCAATTGATCGCCTACTCGGCGTATCTGGTGCTGATGATTGCGCCGGTGTTTCAAATTGTGAATATCGGGACGCAGATCACGGAAGCGATAACGGGATTGGAGCGCACGCGAGAGGTGTTGAGCGAAACGAAGGAAGACCAAGACCCGAAGCGCACAGTAACGCTGGAGCGGCTGGAAGGGTGGGTGGAATTTCAGGAGGTGCACTTCGCGTACGAGCCGAGTAAAGAGGTGCTGCACGGGATCAGCTTTGTGTCGCAGCCGGGGACAGTGACCGCGCTGGTGGGGCCGTCGGGATCAGGGAAGTCGACGATTATTGGGCTAATTTCGGCGTTTTATGTGCCGACCGCGGGGCAGATTCTGGTGGACGGGATCGATGTCGCCACGGTGAAGCTGAGTTCGTACCGAACGCAGTTGGGGGTGGTGCTGCAGGAAACGTTTCTATTCGACGGGACGATTCGCGAGAACGTGGCGTATGCGAAGCCGGAGGCGACGGAAGAAGAGATTATGGCGGCGTGCCGGATCGCGCGGGTGGACGAGTTTGCGGAGAATTTCGAGAAGAAGTACGACACGGTGGTGGGCGAACGCGGAGTGAAATTGTCGGGCGGGCAGAAGCAGCGGGTGTCGATAGCGCGGGCGATTCTGGCGGACCCGCGGATCTTGATTCTGGATGAGGCCACATCGAGCCTGGATTCGGAATCGGAGGCGCTGATTCAGGAGGGATTGCGGTATTTGATGCGGGGCCGGACCACGTTTGTGATCGCGCACCGGTTGTCGACAATTCGGAGGGCGGAGCAGATTCTGGTGGTGCAAGAGGGGCGGATTTTGGAGCGCGGGACGCATGCGAGTTTGTATGCGCAGCAGGGGCGGTATTTTGAGCTGTATAACAAGCAGCACGCGGTGGAGACGGATTTGTTTTTGGCGCCGGGCGAGGGAGATAAACCGGAGGACAGTGGCGAGAATGGCGGTGGTGGAGGCGCAGGCGGTGGGGCGTTGCCGGAGGCGATGCGATTGATGCGGGGCAGGCAGTAGTCGGTGGTCGGTAGTCAGCGGTTGAGGTCCTTCGTTGCACTGGACGCTGCTGAGGATGGCTACGAAAGCAAAACAAAGAACTCAAAGAAAACCCAAGAACCGGCAGAAAACCCAAGACTCACCCACACAAACCGAGGGTGGGGCAGCCGGGAGTCAGTCGTCGGTTGAGGTCCTTCGCTGCGCTCAGGAGGACAGATTTAGGTTGGTGTTTATGTTGGTGCTTGAAGTGGACTTTAAACCCGCACCCTTGGAAACCAAAGGGTGCGGCACCCGTTGTTTGCTGATCACTGGTCACTGACCGCTAGTTCATAGACCGATTTTCTTCGCGCTATCGTTACAGAGAGGGGCGGCGGAGGGCCGGCTTTTTGGCTTGGGCGGCTTGCGTGGGGAGTAGTGTGGCCATTTTGCGAATCATGGCGAGGACCAGGCGCTTGTCACCTTCGGAAAGCGTGGTGCTGTATTTCTTGATCTCGGCGAGGAAGCGAATCTCGTCCTGAGAAAGTTCGCCGAGCATCTTCTGGGTCTCTTTGTCGCGGGGAGTTTCCGTGCCGGGAAAGAAATCCGCGAGGGAAATTTCCATGGCTTCGGCGATCTTGGCGAGGGTTTCGAGAGAGGGCACGGTGTGGCCGTTCTCGACGCGAGAGAGATAGCAGCGGAGCAGGCCGGTGCGACGCTCGATGTCGCCCTGGGACAGGCCGCGCTGGCTGCGATAGGTTTTGATGACTTCACCGATGTTGACTTGGGGTTTCTCTTTAGGCACGGTTTCCTCCAACGGAAACAGTAGCTTAGTCGCTAACAGTAGGGATGGCAAGGAGGAATGACCGTAGGAGCGTTCCAAAGGGTAAACCGTTGGCGGCGAACGAATATGCCGAGAGCGTTACTGCGTAGCTTGGTAGAGGATACGGGTAATATCGGCCATTACCGCGGAAGAGTCTTTCTCGTCGGCGAGGCCACGCACCAGAATGACGAGCACGAAGGGGTGGGGCGCGTAGACGATCGCGGCGTCGTGATGAATCTTGGTGATTTCGCCGGTTTTATGGGCGACCCGAGTGCCGGGAGGAAGCCCCGCGGGAATGCCTTCGTTGAAATGCTGCTGTTCGAGGATGGCCAGCATCTGGCGGGAAGACCCGGCATCGACGGCTTGGCCGTTGGCGATGGCGGTGAGCAGGATGCCCAGAGCACGGGCAGTCGTGGTGTTGTTGAGGCCCTTGTCGAAGGCTTTTTGGTCTTCGACGCCGCGCAGGAAGTTCATGCCGTCGGCGCCAAGGGAGTGGATGGTGGCGCGAATGTTATCGACGCCGAGTTTCTGGATGAGGAGATTGGTGGCGAGATTGCTGCTGACGGTGATCATCAGATCGCAGAGTTGGGAGAGGGTGCGGGTTTGGCCTTCGGCGTTGTATAGGTCGGCTTCGGAATCGTCCTTGGGATCGAGTTGGTAGACAGAGCCGTCGACGATGGAGTGGAATTCGTTGTGGATGAGCAGCGGATCGGTGAGATGGAGCTTCCCTTCTTTCACCTGACGAAAAAGTTCGATCATGACGGGGATTTTCATGGTGCTGGCGGCGTGGAAGGAGTCGTCGGGACGGAAGGACCAGTTGGTGGCGGAATCGAGGGAATGGAAATAGACGGCGACGTCGGCGTGGGAAGAGGCGATGCGTTGTTGGATTTGCGATTGGGCGGAGGCGAGGGAGGATTGGGAGAAGGTGGGGGTGGGGATGAGGAAGGCGGCGAAGATGAGGATTGTGCGTGGGCGCACTTGGGGCTCCTGGGAATGACGTTCGTATTTTACACGGGGAAGATGGGGGGGCAGTGCTTGCGTTGTGAGACAAGACGCAGCGGGGGTAAAGGCGGCAGCGAGTTACCGCACTCCAAAGGGGCTCACAGGCTGAACAGCTTGCGGAAAAAGTCGAAAAGCAGTTCCTCAGGGCGTGCGGGACGCGAGGATCGAAGACCCACCCTTTGCGCAAACGGCGCGCAAAGGGTAGGGCACCCGAAGAGAGAAACACACAGGCTGAAGCGTGTGCTACAGGTGCTAGAAGGCGAAGAGTTGGGCGGCGGCTATTACCAGGGCTAGGGTGAAGACGGCTATGGTTACTTCGCCGATGAAACCTACGGCGAAAGGACGGAGGCCTTGGTGGCGCATTTGGCGGAAATTGGTGCGCAGACCGACGCCGGCGAAAGTGAGCAAGAAGGCCCAACGAGAGAGGTTGGCTAGGGAGGTGTTTTGGTCTTTGGTGAAGAAGCCGAGGGTGGCCAGTAGCGAAATCAGAAGAAAGCCGAGAACGAATTTGGGGAATTTCTGCCAGAGGAAGGCAGCTTTGTTGGCGACGGTGTGGGCTTGACCCTTGCTGGCCCAGTAGATGGCGTAGGCGAGAACGACGAAGCCGATGAGGGCGTTGCGGCAGGTTTTGGTAAGGACGGCGAGTTTGGCAGCGGCGTCGGAATAGAGGGCGCCGGCAGCGGTGGCTTCGGCGGTGTTGTCGACAGCGAGGCCGGCCCAGGTGCCATAGGCGTGATCGCCCATGTGCAGGTAGTGGCCGATGAGCGGGAAGGTGAAGAGAGCGATCGCGCCGAGAGCAAGAATGGCGGCGATAGCGAAGGAGGAATCTTCTTCGTCGGCATCGATGGCGCCTTGCGTGGCAATGATGGCGCTGACACCGCAGACGGCGGAGCCAACGGCGAGAAGTGTGGTGAGTTTGGGCTTGAGGCCGAAGAGGCGACCGAGCCAAGTCATAAAAGCGAGGGAGCCGAGGATTTCGATGGCAACGAGAATGAGGCTGACGCCGCCGAGTTTGGCGACATCGCCGAGAAGGAAGCGCGAACCGAGAAGGACGATGCCGGCTTTGAGCCAGAATTCGTAGGTGGCGACACCAGGCTTGAAGATTTCGGCGAGGCCGAAGACGTTGGAGATCACCAGGCCGATGAGGATGGCCCAAAGGACATATTCGATGTTGGGGAATGGGAAGTGGCGGGCTTTGGCGTAGGCGTTGATGTTTTTCTCGAGGAGTTTGCCGGCGAAGCCGATGGCGGCGAGGAGCGCGATGCCGGGGAGCAGGCGAAAGAACTTGGAGCTGAGCGAGAGCGTGGGATTTTGGGGAAGTGCGATTGCGTCGGCCATTCGTGAGTGTCCTTGTTTTGGGTTTTGGATTAGGTTTAGTTACCGGTTGTTCGGTAATCAGTAATCAGTAATCAGTAATCGGTGATCAGAGACCAGTGACCGGTGATCAGGATCCTGAGGCACAGACTGACGTCTGTGCTACTTGGG
>DATKPS010000035.1:0-14045 GCA_035524015.1 Candidatus Sulfotelmatobacter sp. | reverse complement strand
CCCGAAGGAGCTACGTACACTCCATTCGAATTAATGGTCCCGGCGCTGGCCGACCACGTGACGCCCGAGCCGTTGGTGGCAATCGACGTGAACTGCACGCTCTGGCCGGTGCCGATGGCCGCGAATTGCGGGCTGATCGCTACGTCAACCGGCGCTGACGAACAGCCGGCCGCGAGCAGGATGAGAACAGTAACAAATGGAAATAGAAAAAGGACACCCCTGCCCTTGCCAACTTCTCGGATCATCTACACCCTTTCCAGGTCTAATGTAAGAGGCGTGTGCTGGGAAACCACCTGCCTCTCCCCCGCGCGGCATTATACTCGAACACCCAGAAAAACTAGCAGGAGACTCTACAGGAATCACTGTATAAGGAGACAAACTTGCTGTATTTTCTTTGCAGATACCGCTCGTTCTATAATTTTCTGGCTCGCATTGTTTCCTGGGTTGCTCCGCCTCTAAGCGGTGAACGAAGCTTAACTGCATACGTGTCGGCTTAATTTAATAAGGACGGAATGCCAAGAGTCTTCGCCAGCGTATTAATTGACACCTACAATCACGAGCGCTTCATCGAAGAAGCGATTCTCAGCGTCTTGCAGCAGGATTTTCCCGCAACCGACCGCGAAATCCTCGTTGTCGACGATGGCTCCTCGGACCGCACTCCGCAAATCCTCGCCAAGTTTGCCCCGCAACTTCAGATTCTGCGCAAGTCCAATGGCGGCCAAGCCTCCGCTTTCAATTTCGCCATTCCTCACTGCCAGGGCGAGATCGTCGCCTTTCTCGATGGCGACGATTGGTGGGCCCCCAACAAGCTTTCTGCTGTAGCTGCCGCCTTCGCGGATCATCCCGCGGTCGGTCTCGTCGGCCACAGTATCACCGAAGTCCTGGCCGACGGCACCCGTCGTAGCGAGTTGGTTCGCGACCATCCGCACTTCCGCATCGATTCCCCGGACGGAGCGCGTATCTTCCGTCGACGCAAAAGCTTCTTGGGTACCAGTCGCATGGCCTATCGCGCCGAACTTCTTCGCCGTATCGGCACGGTCCCGGAATCGCTCGTTTTCGAAGCCGACGAGTTCCTTTTCACCTTAGGCGCGCTCTTTTCCGAAGTTCTTTTGCTGCGCCAGCCCCTCACCTTTTATCGACTCCAGGGCCAGAATCTCTATCAATTCTCCACCTATGACCTGTCCTCGCTTCGTCGCAAGCACACCGTTCTGCTTGCGCTGGCCGACTCCCTCCGCCGCCGCTTCGCCGAAGAGCAACTCCCCACGGAAACCGCTCACATCATTCTGGAAGCCATCCAGACCGAAGCCGACACCCTGCGTCTGGCCATGGGTGAAGGCTCCCCGCTCGAAACCTTTCGCACCGAGCTGCGCGACTACGACCTCCATCATCCCGAAGTTTCCCTCTTCCGCCGTTTCTTGAAATGCTTCAGCCTCATTCCCGCTCTTTTCCTCTCCGCGCGTAACTACAACGCCCTGCGCCGCTTCTTGGCATCTAATTCTTTCTACCGCAGGTTCCGCGAAAAGTTCTTTCCTTTCCATCGCCCGGACCACGTCGATCGTTCCGGCGGTTGGAGCGTTTGATGGCCGCATCTGCGCCTCCTCCACTCCCGCCCCTGCGCATCCTGATGGCTGCTCCTGTGCCCTCTCGGCGTGAAGGAGGCAGCGCCATCATCGCTTACCATTTGGGCCGTGAATTGGAGCAGCGCGGTCATTCCGTCAAGTTTCTTTTCCAGGAAGATCTCTTCGGCAACGATCGCGTTTCCCCACGATTCAGCGCGCTTAGTTTTGCCCGCCGTTTGGACCGCTATATTTCCCGCCATCGCAATGAATTCTCGTTGGTCAATCTTCATGCTCCTGCCGGCCTGTTTTATGGGGCGCGTCGCCATTGGTTTGCCTCGCCCGGTCTTCCTCCCTGTGTGATGACTCTCCACGGCCTCGAGGAGAGGCGTGTCCACGTGCAAAGCCGGGAGGCCCGAAAAGGTCGCGCTTGGAACTTCGACTGGAAGAATCGGCTTTGGCACCGCTTTTACACCTTCCCACTTTATCGCTGGACCATTCGCACCGCCGACGGCGCCCACACCTACAGCCGCGATGTTTGGAACATTCTGCAGCTGAAATACAACCTCGATTCACACCGTGTGGCCTACATTCCCAATGGGGTGGAGCGCCGTTTTTTCCTTCCTCGCCACTACGATTCTTCCGGTCCCTTAAAACTTCTTTACGCCGGCACATGGCTCGATCAGCGCGGCATTTTTTATCTTCGCGATGCTCTGCATCGGCTTGCGCCGCAACTGCCTGGTCTGACCATGACCTTTGCCGGCTGTGCTGTCCCTCCCGAAACCCTCCAAGCCTTTTTCGGGCCCGCGCTTGCCTCCGTGGTTGTCGTGAATCCCGTTGTTCCCTCGGGACAGATGCAGGAACTCTTCGCTGCCCACGACGTTTTTCTCTTTCCTTCCCTGATGGAGGGTCTCCCGTCTGTTCTTCTGGAGGCCATGGCCTCGGCCATGCCCGTCATCACCACCGAGACTTGCGGCATGGTGGATGTGGTCGAAAACGACTTCAACGGCCTGCTGGTTCCACCCGCCGACGCCACTGCCATCGAAGAAGCCGTCTTGCGCCTCGCCGCCTCCCCGGAACTCCGGCAACGTTTGGGCCAGGCCGCGCAGCAGACTATGTCACGTTATACTTGGGAACACTCCGCCCTCATGCTTGAAAAATTCTTTCGGCAAATTATCGCCAGCGAAGGGCACATGTCCGCATGATCACCCTTGGTCTGAACTATTCCCAGATGCACGATTCGTCCGCTTGTCTGGTGCGTGATGGCGAACTAATCTTCGCCGTCGCCGAAGAGCGCATCAGCCGCCTCAAACACGATTCCCGCTTTCCCGCCCTTTCGATTCGAGCCTGCCTCGATTTCGCCAAGATTCGTCCGGATCAAATCGATGAAGTCTGCGTGGGTTGGCAAACTCCCTCCTCTACCTACGGTCATGACCTCAAGCTTTTCGCCACTGGCCAGTGGCCCATCAGCTACATGAACGTGCTCAATTCCACACGCCATTTCGCCAGCATGTGGCACCAGAAGGGCGGCGCTAATCCGTTTGCCCAGCAGTTTAGTCCCTCCAAAGCCCGCTATCGTTTCGTCGATCACCATTTGGCTCACGCCATCAGCGCCTACTCCTACTCCGGTTTCGACGATGCCGCCATCGTCGTCATGGACGGCCGCGGCGCTTGGGAAGCCACTTCCATTTGGCACGGCACCAAGGGCCGCGTTTATCCCGTCCTCACCATCGACTGGCCGGATTCTCTTGGCCTGTTTTACGCCGTCTTCACCGGATTCCTCGGCTTCGTCCCTAATTCTGATGAGTGGAAAGTGATGGGCCTTGCCCCCTATGGCAAACCCGGCGTCGATCTCAGCATGTTCCTCGACGTTCGCACCATGCCTTACAAGGCCAACGTTCGCCTGCTGCACGGCACAGGAAATAATCCTTACGCCGACTGGCCCAAAGCGCTTGGCACTCCTCGCGAACCCGAAAGCGACATCAACGACCTCCACAAGGACATTGCCTATGCCGTTCAGGATTTGTGCGAAACCGCCATGCTCAACGTCGTGCGTATCGCCCTCGACAAAACCAAAAGCAAAAATCTCTGCCTCGCCGGCGGCGTCGCTCTCAATTCCAAAGCCAATGGAAAAATCGCCGCCTCCGGCCTCGTCGACGACATCTTCGTTCAGCCCGCCGCTTCTGATGACGGCGTCGCCCTTGGCGCGGCCCTCGCTCCCTTTCTCGATGAGGGCCAGCGCTTGCCGCTCAAACCCATGCGCCACGCTTATCTTGGTCCCTGCTTTGACGACACCGCCATCGGCTCCACTCTCAAAACTTACAAAATCCGCGCCGCGCAGCTCTCCGATCCCGCTGCCACCGCCGCCGAATTTCTATCCCAAGGCAAAATCCTCGGCTGGTATCAGGGCCGCATGGAGTTTGGCCCGCGCGCACTCGGCGACCGCTCCATCATTGCCGATCCGCGCGATCCGGAAATGAACGCGAAAGTGAACAACGCCGTGAAATTCCGCGAGTGGTGGCGTCCCTTTGCGCCTTCCTTCAAAAAAGAAGTCGCTCCCGAATACCTCGAATCCGCTTACGATTCTCCCTTCATGATCCTCACCGCCCAGGTCCGCCCGGAAAAGCGCGCCGTCATTCCCTCGGTCACCCACGTCGACGGCAGTGCCCGCCCGCAGACTGTCGAGCAGCAAATCAATCCGCTTTACTACCGTCTGATCGACGAATTCGGCAAGCGCACCGGTGTTCCCGTAATCATGAACACTTCCTTCAACCTGCGCGGGGAAGCGATCGTCCACACGCCCACGGACGCCATTCGCACCTTCTTCAGTTCCGGCATGGACGCGCTTATACTCGGCAGCTATCTGGTCGAAAAATGAATGCTCCGCGCCACAAAACTGAGCCAGCCGTCCCATGATTTTCAATACCTGGGACTACTATCTTCTCTTTCTCATTCCGGCAGCGCTTCTCTTTCGTCTGGCTCGCCCCGCTGTTCGTCCGTGGATCATCGTGCTCAGCGGCTGCCTCTTCTTCGTCTATTTTTCGTTTACGCAGTTGGGCGGCGCGATCGGCGCGGCCTGTCTGCTCATCTTTCTTTGGGAATCCTTCATCAGCCGTTTCTATAAGCCTGCTTCTTGGTTTTGTTTTCTCGGTGTCGTGCAAACCATTCTCTTCCTGGTCGTCTTCAAATACCGCAATTTCCTTTCCGGCTTGTTCTGGCCAGTCCCCGCTCACAATCCCTTCTATTGGCGCAACGCCTTTCTCCCTCTCGGCATTTCGTTTTTCACTTTCGAATTTCTTCATTACGCTTGGGACCGTTATCGTAACAAGACCGAAACCGGCAGCGTCGGCGAGTACATGGCGTTCATTCTCTTTTTCCCTACCATGGTCGCCGGGCCCATCAAGCGCTATCAGGACTTCCTCCCCAAGCTCCGTGCTATTCCTCAGGACTGGGCCCTCGACGTCCAGCGCGGCATCACCCGCATCCTCGCCGGTCTGGCCAAGAAATTCGCCATCGCCGATCTTCTCACCGCCTATACCAACCATCTCAACGTCGCGGACATTGCCCATGCCCATCGCGCCGTGCTCCCCCTGTGGCTGCTGGCCTACGGCATGAAGATTTACACCGATTTCTCGGCCTATTCCGATATCGCCATCGGCTCCGCCCGTCTTTTTGGCGTCAAGGTTCCCGAGAATTTCGATTGGCCGTACATCTACACCAACATCACCGACTTCTGGCGGCATTGGCACATTTCACTCTCTTCCTGGCTGATGGACTACGTCTACATTCCCCTAGGCGGCTCTCGCGTTCCCATGCCGCGGATCTACATGAACCTTTTCGTCACCATGTTCATTAGCGGTCTTTGGCATGGCGCTGGCCTGAATTTTATTATCTGGGGCATGCTTCACGGCCTGATGCTTGCGATCCACCGCTGGTGGCGCCGCCGTCCGGGAGCTCTTCCTTCACCGCATTTTGCTGCCCGCGCCGGCTCTTGGCTTATCACCTTTACCAGTGTGAATCTGGCCTGGGCTTTCTTCTGCATGGATATTCATACGGCGTTGTATTTTTTCCGCCGCCTATTTCTGGGGTGAACTATGGCATGGTTTGACTGGTTTCGCGAAAGTCTCGAATATCTGGCCGGAGAAAGAGATGCCCCTCCTTCAGGCTTCTCCGTTACCCTTTCGAATATCCTATTTTGGGGCCTCTGGTGGAGCGTTTTGGTCGGCATCATCTTTATTTTTTCCGGCCAAAGCTCGAAATTTATCTACATCGATTTTTAGCAGCTTGCCTAAGGTTGGAACCATTGTTCCGAACGGAGTTTTCGCGTTGATTTTCTTGTTTCTCACTGCCCTGGTGCCAGACCCCGCCGTCCTGGGGGCCAGCAATCCCCACGGCCCGGGGCAATCCGTGATCACCAAACGCAAGCTTCTTCTCACCGCGATCATTCTCGCCAGTAGTCTGCTCTTCCTGAATCTCGCCGTGGCTTTCCTCACCCGCAACTCCCTACCTCGCCGGGTGATGCGCCACGCTCGTGAGTCTCGCTCCGCTGGCGTCGTCGCACTGGGCAATTCCCTGGTCGCCTCGGACTTCGACGAAACTACCTTCGATAGTGCCGCCGGTCTTAGCTCGCCCCATGGCGCGGTCAACCTTGGTCTGGGTGCCACTTCCCCCGTCGAACATCTCTTGCTCTTCCGCTATGCCCTCGCCCACGGCCTGCGCCCGCGTCTTCTCGTGTATGGTTTCTATGATTTTCAGCTCACCGACCCCGTTCAGTTCGCCACCGGCGACCTCATCGGCAATCACGCCATGCTCTATTACATCGAACCCTTCTACGCCCGCCATTTCTACTCGCTCTCGGTCCACGATGCATTCCAGTTCGGCGCCATGCGTTCTTTCCCTATGCTCGCCGATCGCGGTGCCATCTGGGCCAAGGTCGAAATTCTCCGTCGGGCCATGGCCCAGCAAGGCATGCCTCCGCAACGGACCAACCGCTTCGGTCGCGCGGCAGACTTTTCTCTTCTGGAAGCCGCTAGTCCCGAAGATTTTCGCCGCAAGTGCCAATCTTCCATGGCCCTTCCGCTATCTCCCGCCGTCAGCGAACTCGTGCGTCAGGCTCACAACGCCGGCATCTCCGTGGTTGTCGTCGAAATGCCCATGCGCGCTGCCCATCGCGAAATGTTCTACGACACGGCCTGGTGGGCGCAGTATGTCGCGCATCTCCGTGCGCTCCTTTCGCCTTATCAAGTCCTCTACGTCGATGCCGGCCCGTGGGTCCCGAACGACTCGTTCTTTGCCGACCCGCTCCACCTCTCCGAACCGGGCGCCGTGCAATTCAGTCGGCGACTTGGCAGTCTTCTCGGCCCGGACATGCTCCCGCTTTCTGCGCAATCGGCTGCCCCTGCCCCTCGGAGAACGCCGCAGTGAGTATGCGTTGCATCGCGCTCCTCGGTCGCAAAGACGAACCCACCGACGCCGTCGAGGAATACTGCCGGTATCTCGCCAATGCGCTGCATACCCACAACATCGACATGGAGATCTGCCGCGTACCTTGGGCAAGCAAAGGCTGGCCCCACGCCCTCCGCGATCTCCGGTCGCAATCCTCGCAATGGCAAGGCCAATGGGTTCTGCTCCAATACACGGCCTTGGCCTGGTCCGCACGCGGTTTCCCTCAAAAGGTCCTGAGCGTGTTGCGCATTCTGAAATCCTCCGCCGCCCGCGTCGCCATCGTCTTCCACGACGCCGAACCTTTTTCAGGTAACCGCCTCATCGACTCCTTCCGCCATTTCGTCCAAGTCCGCACCATGCGCCGGGCTCTCGCGATCGCCGACCTCGCTATCTTCACCGTTCCTCCCCAAAATTTATCTTGGCCACCTAAGTCACTCCCGCCACAGGTGCACTTCATTCCCGTGGGCGCGAATATGCCCGTACCGCTCGACGCTTCCGCGGCGCAGCCGTCCGTTACCCCAAAATCCGTCGCCGTCTTTGGCATCACCGGTGGCCACGCGGGCGCCCGCGAAACCCAGCTGATTCTCTCCGCCGTTTGCCACGCCGCAAAAACCCTCGGCCCTCTTCACCTCTCCGTGTTTGGCCGCCATGCCGAACTTCACGAAGCCGTTCTCGCCGAAGGACTCCGCGGTGTTCCGGTCACGCTTACAGTCGAGGGTGTCCTCGATGCCGCCGAAGTGGTGCGCAGGCTCTCGGCATCTACGGTGCTCCTGTTTGTCCGTGGCAGCGTCTGTTCCCGTCGTGGCAGCGCCATCGCCGGTATTTCTTGTGGCTTGCCGGTGGTTGGCTTTTCCGGTTCCGAAACAGCCTCACCGATTACCGACGCCGGTGTTCTGCTGGTCCCGCCGGATCGTCCAGACCAATTAAATGACGCTCTCGTTCGTGTCCTCTCAGACACCGCCTTGCGCGCGGAACTCTGCCGGCGTAGTCAAGACGCCCACCGCGCTCACTTCTCTTGGGATTCCATCTCCGCCCGCTTCACCGCCCTGCTTGTGTAGTCGAATCCCTTCAACCTCTATCGGCTCTTCTCCGCCGTCACCAACTGCGCCGGATAATTTTCCGCTTGCCTCTTACACGAACGGCCCACGAACGCCGTAAAGTAATCCGCTGGAATATTCGGCGTCCGATCGATCGGCTTCAGAACCACCGCCGTAGTCGTCGCACAGTACACGTTGTAATTTTCATTAAGCGCCGCTATCACCTCGGGACTAAACTCCGAAATCCCTCGCCAACTGGCCACCTCCCGGTAAGCCACCGGATGCGGAAAGAAAATCGCCCTGGGTGTCAGGCGTCCCAGGATCACCACATCGAATTGCCGCCGCCGTAGCTCCTCCACAATCGGTGCGGACGTCCAATGCCCGGTCAATTCCAGTGAATGCGTCGAAAATCCATCCAAAAACTCGGGGTCCTTACCTCTCAGGCTCAGCATCGGCATGTCCGTCAACACTCGCGCGGACTGCAACGGCACAAACGACACAGTTTCAGGAACTCCTCGCACCGACCGCGCGTACATGTCCGCGGACTGCACTCCGCTCCACCCCGCACATAGCAGCGCTGGCACCAACACCACTGCCGAAAACTGTAATCTTGGCTCTCTTTGAAACAACTGCATCGCTGCCGGCGCTACCAGGCAACATCCCGCCAGTCCCGGAAGCAGATAATTGGTGCTTCCTGCTATTTGCGGCAATCCGGCTAGCCCAGTCAAACAGGTAACCACCAGAAACGCCGCCGCGAATTGCCACGCCTTTCCCATCTTTAGACAAGCCAGCAGTCCCGCCACCCCTATGCACACCGGCACGATGTAATACGGCTGTGCCATCAACTGCCCCAAATACTGAAAACCTCCCTTCAACGACCAGTACGCATTACCGATCGACGTGTATTGTTCCCAAAACTGCTCTTTTCGCAGCACCAAAATCGAGAACATCACCACAATCGGCACCGCCGCTGCCACCGAGAACAGCGCCAACCGCACGAACTCCTTGCGCCAAAGCAATACCAATCCAATGGCCAGGCCCACCGCTGCGCCTGGTTGCTTCACCAGAAAAGCTAGCGCTGCCAGCAACCCCGCCAGCACTACAAACAGCCAGCGGTGCTCGTCCATTTTCAGCGCTAAAAGCAGGCTGCCTAGCATTAACAACAGCGCGAGAAGATCCGGACGCGCCGTAATGTTCCACCCCAGAAAGTCCGGTTGCGCCAACAGCATTACCGCTGCAATCGCCGCCAGGCTCGCCGGCGAACCAAGCTTTCTGCAGATCAAAAACACCATCAGCGCGCTGGCCAGATAGCACCCATACGTCATCGTTCGTATCCGCCGCGTCGTTACGTCCACGTCCAGGTGCGACACTCGTGCGATGCTTGCCATGACCACGTAAAACAATGGCCCGAACGGTTGTTCCACGTGCGGCCGTTGGTTGTAGGAAATGTACAGTTGGCCGGTCGCCCCGGCACGCAGCGCCGTGTACACATTGGCTCCCTCGGGAATCGACGTGTCCAACCGGCTGCCGATCGCTTTGACCGACTCGGTGTTCACCTTCAGCGCACCTACGACGCAGTAGCTCACCAGCGCAACGAAGGCCATCGCCGTAAACCATTTGCCGTACCACGTCCTGCCCGCTTTCTCGGCCTTTCTCTCAGCCGCCCGGGGCAAGGTCATGCTTTCGTTCACGTGCTTACTCTCCGTGAACATCTTAAGGGCTGTCGCCGGCGCCAGGAAAGGCTCACCGCAGCCCTCTTCGCGGCTGCTATTAGGGCATTAGGCACGACCTACACTCTCCGCGTCCTCTTTGTGTAGTGGCCGAACTTTAGATCGGCCAGGCGAGCATCGCGAGCCTGCTCTTGGTTCGCGGGTGCCTGCGATCTTTCAGCCCATTGTTGCTTTCCACTAGCCCGCAAGGACTTGCTGGCCTCTTCGTAGGGGCGCAGGACTCCTGCGCCCCATGTCCGCACAATCACAAAGAATCAGTGCGACTTTAGCCCGTGCCGGCTCGCACGCACCGCGCCCGCCAGCGAAGTACTCTTTCCGCAGCGGTATACCTAAAAATGATGTACAATTCTGGTTAACGATATATAATCTACGTAACGGTAACCGATTCTCGGCGGCATCTTTGCTCCAGGCTCAACCCCTTCCTCCAGCCAGGTCGCGTCGGGCTTACCTTGAACGGAGTCCTCCATGTCCGAGTCCGGCCCTCGTCTTGCCAATGCTTTTCTGCGCTATTCCACGGCCTTTAACCGATTCTGCAACATTCCCACTCTCGGCTCCCTTTTTCAACTGACGAACAGCGCCGTTGTTGGCAACGACTCCCTCCTCTGGGTGCAAATCGAACATGGACCCGCCGCCGGCCTCTGGATTTCCCTCAATCCTCGCACCGGTAAAAGCGTTCTCCTCGGGGAAGGCGAGCCCCGCGTTCAGCAGGCCCTCGCCGAATATCTTCGTCCGCAAATGGTCTTTTACGATCTGGGCGCCAACATTGGTTTTTTCTCGCTGCTGGCCTCCCGGCTTGTGGGCGCTGAAGGCCACGTCTTCTCCTTCGAGCCCGATCCTATCCTCTTTCTGCGCCTGCGCCAGAACCTCGAGCACAACGGCTTTCGCCAGGCCGTCGCGGAAGAGCGCGCCGTGTGGAACAAATCCGCCACCCTTCCTTTTACTTGCGCCGACACCTCGCAATCCCCAGACCGCGCTCTCGGTCACCTTTCCCTCGAACCAACCGAACCTCCCAATACCACTCAGGTCGCCTGCGTTTCCCTCGACGACTACTGCACCTCCCACCCCGCTCCCGATTTCATCCGCTGCGATGTGCAAGGCGCCGAATGCGAAGTCTTTCAAGGCGCCACCAACACCCTGCGCCAATGGCACCCCATCATCGTTTGCGAGATGCACAGCATGGAGAACCATTTCGCCCTTACCCGCTTCTTTCTCGATTTCGGGTATACCTGCTACGCCCTCGGCGTGAATTACGTGCTCGCCGTACTGGCCTGAGCAGGCAGGGTCAGCCAGTCTCCGCGCATCATCCCCCAGCCCGGCCGGGTAGGTGCTCCTCGGTTGAGTGATTTCATGCGAATCCGTGAGTCATCTGACTCAGCTTCCTCGCACTCACAATGCACAGCGATTCTCAACTTGCTTTAGATTCAACGCTCTACGATTTTATATTTTGGCCCCTCAAAAGCATCTCTCACGCAATCCGCGTTGGCGGACGTTGGGAATTAAATGGCTGTGTTACTTCGAAACCGCAAATCCGTACTGGAACAGTTCGTCATTCCCACCAGTTTTCGCTGCTGGGAACTGGATTCCGGAAAGACCGACTATCAGACCAGTGTCGTCAGCATTCTTCAAAACGGTTTTGTGATCACCAGTCCCAGGAAGTTGCGCAAAGGATGTCTGCTTTCCATCAATCTCCGATTCCCGGCGGAGCCTCCGGAGTCTGCCTTCTGGGAAAAACGATGTTCTGCTCGGGTCGTGGCAGAACGACCCGTAGACAGCGGAACCCTCGCCTATCACATCGAAATGGAAGGTTCTCCGCTGCCGGCCTAGTTGTGTATCTCGGTCTCAAACAAAGATGCCAATTCGCCCTCTCCGAAAAGGCACTGGAAGGGCGCGCCCGTGCAATCTACAACTCACATCCGTTCTGAATCTCGTCTCCCGCTTAGAATTCCCGTGCAGTTCCGCGTTCTCAACGAAGACAATTCTGCCGCTCTGTCTTCCGAGACCGGCAATGTTTCATCCTCAGGTATTTTCATGGAGACGGATGTGTCACTCAGCGTCGGTACTCCACTGGCCCTGTCACTGGATGTTCCGACTTCTATTTCCGGCAGTTATCGCTTGCATTTCCATTGCACCGGGCGTGTCATCCACTCCAGGCACTTTGCCGATGGCCATCAAGGTTATGGGGTGCGGTTCGATCACCTACTTTCGGTAAACCCGGTATCGCCAACTGCGCATCGCTCGCTTCCCACCGGACCATCCAACTCTTAGCTGGCGCTCCGGTCCAGGCCGTAGGCAAATGACGCACTGAAAGCGCATGCTACCTCTAAATTATCTTGACAGATATCATAATAAACTGGTATACTCGGCATGAGTTAATGTGTGCTCGGCATTGCCAAACTTTGCCGAACCGGGCCTCTCCTACTTTTCCCCAGCTTCCGAATTGATGCTTTGCGATTCAGGCTGACTCGATGAGCACAGCTAACTCCCTTTAGAATGAACAGTTCTGAAACTATCCGTATAACTCCTTTAAAATGACCAGATTTTCAAAAACGCGAGGCACAGATACCCAAACAGCCGACAGTCTGCAAAACCGGTAATAAACTAGCTGACACACATGTGCGTCAACGGAGCTAACATTCATCTTAAATTGCACTTGCAAAATAGCGGGCCATCTCCAGCGTTGAATACCGTCATCGAGGGAAGGCCAGTAGACAATTTTATTCTTGCACCTCACGATGCTCTGCAGGTTAGAGAAGAAGCGTGCAGCGTAGCCACAGCCATGGTTAAAAAATTTCCAAATCAAGGTATCGCTCTTTTCCCAAATAATCCCTTCGATCAAAGCACCCGCGTTTCCAGATCGAAGTACCCCAAATCATAATCCATAAAGCTCACCAGCCAGATGTCGTCGTGGACTTCTTTGATGCCGACCGCTTGGCCGGCAAAGACCTGGCTGAAATTGATTTTCTTCTTGCCTAGGCAGATGCGACCGCAACGAGTGACCACGATGGTTTTGTCGTGCAGCGGATAGCCAATGTCTGGCAATCCGGTGTACGCACGCGGAGAAGGCTGGTAAACCTCTGCGGGACACTTCATATCCAGTGCTTCGTGCGGGCGTTCGTTGTTGAAGAAAGTTGGTGGCCGCCGGCTTGGTGGCTTCTTTCTTCAACGTAAGGTGCATGCGTTCATGGCGGCCGTTTTGTTGCGGATGGGCCGGCTGGATGCGTTCGATGCCGATGCCCAGACGCAGCCACCACACCGCCAGCTTGCTGAGATTAAACAAGGCGTGCGCCGAAGCGAAGGGCACGCCATTATCGCTGCGGATGTTGGCAGGCAGGCCGCGCTCCTGAAAGAGCCGCTCAAATACAGTGAAAGCGTAGCGTTCTTTCGTTGAACTCAGGGCTTCGCAGGTGAGCAGATAACGGCTGGCATGATCGGTGACCGTCAACGGGTAGCAGTAGTGGCTATTCCCCAGCAGGAATTCCCCTTTGTAATCGGTGCACCACAGCTCATTGGGTCGCTGGCCTGAAGAGAGCGGCGTTCCTTGGGCGCAACGGCGCACGCGACCGCGGCGCTCCACCAAACCGTTACGATCCAGCACCGCGTGAACCATGCTCTTGGCGGGAATGGGGATCTCGGAGAATCGGCGAAGGAGACGCTCGCGAATTTTGCGCGCACCCCAGCTGGGGTGCTCTCGTTTGAGGTTCAGAATGTAATTCTCTACCTGGAAAGGAAGTTGGTTGGCATAACGATACGGACGCCGGCTTCTGTCGGTGAGCCCGTGAATGCCGCACTCCTGGTAGCGATCGAAAATCTTGTAACCAGTCTTACGGGAAATCCCAAACTCTCTGCAACGTTCCGCCATCGCCTCGCCAGCTAGCCGGCGAGCCACAAACTGCATTCTCTCGTCCATTACCGAACACTCCTTCCAAGGCATCGTCCCCTCCCTTTTACGGGAGGAAAGTGTTACCTATGTGTCCGGTACAATGTGTCACCTATGTCTCAGGCCGCTCATCCTTAAGCTTGGATTTATTCACGTCCCTTCGCTTCGTCAGCCCCGCGCAAACGCAACACGCTCCCAGCAGCCTCACTTAGAGAAGAACTACGGCGTCTGTGCGCCCTGTGTGTTGACGTAGACGGCATAGAGAGACTGGCTCGCCGCCATGAACAGCCGGTTTTTCTTGGCCCCCCCAAAACAAAGATTGGCACACGTTTCCGGGATGTGAATCTTGCCGAGGAGCTTGCCATCTGGCGCGAACACATGCACTCCGTTAAATCCTTCC
>DATKPS010000034.1:0-13314 GCA_035524015.1 Candidatus Sulfotelmatobacter sp. | reverse complement strand
GCCAAGTCACACAGGTTAATCAGTTTGCGGAAAAATGTATTCGGCACCGGGGGTCGGAGTTTTAGCTCCGACATAAATGCTTGGCAATCAATTGGGCTTCAGCCCCTGAGGAACTGCTTTTCGACTTTTTCCGCAGCCTGTAGAACCTGTGCCACGAGAGGCGCTACGGATTGAGGCGCGGGCGCATCTAATCGAGAGCCGCTGAGTGGAATTGCGCATTTCGCACCGAGCCTGGAGATGTGCCTGCGGGACACTAGGATTCTGCTAAACTAGTCTTTTGACGGAGTTGCCTGCTCGAATGAACACAATCATTGGAATGATCTTGGTTTTGGGAGTGCTCATCCTCGTACACGAGTGGGGGCACTTCGTCGCGGCGCGCTTTTTCGGAGTGCGCGTCGACGTTTTCTCCATCGGTTTTGGGCCGCGGCTGTTTGGCTGGAAGCGCGGGGCCACGGATTGGCGGGTCAGTGCGCTGCCGCTGGGCGGTTATGTGCGCATGGCCGGGCAGGATATTACGGATATTGATTCGGGCGACCAGAAGCCCACCGGCGCCCCGGACGAGTTGATGTCCAAGAAGCGCTGGCAGCGCGCGATTATTTGCTTCGCGGGCCCGATTGTAAATCTGATTTTCCCCATCTTCCTGCTGACTGGCTATTTCGCGCTGAAGGGCGAACCACTCCCGAAATACGAGAAGGATCCCCTGGTCGTGGTGGACCTGCAAAAAGGTTCACCGCTGGCGAAGGCCGGGGTGGTTCGCGGGGACCGCATCGTCTCGGTGAACGGGATTACGAATCCGACGTGGGAGACCGCGCAGAATCTCATCGACAAGGCGCCCAACGGCCAGAGCTACCAAATCGTGGTCAATCATCAGGGCGAAGAGCGCCACATTGCCGTGACTTCCGTCGACATGAAGGCCCCGGATCTGATTTTCGGGTTTGCACCGGACGCGCCCGCAGTGGTCGACCAAGTCGACCCAACGAAGCCGGCCTACGCCGCAGGCGTGAAGCCGGGTGACCAGGTTGTTTCCGTGGATGGGCAGGAGATTAGCACCTGGGCAGCGTTTGTGAACGCCATTCAGGAAAGCGACGGCAAGCCCGTGAGTTTGACCGTGAAGCGCGATGGGCAGTTGGTGAATTTGTCCGTAACGCCACAAAAAGGCAAGAATGAGTTGGGCGAGACCGCCTGGCTCGTGGGCATTTTACGAAAGGCGCCGGCCAAGCCCGAAGTCTATTACCGGCCAGTCTCGTTCGGGCTGGCCTTCCAACAGGCCAGCACCGTGACCTGGCGCGGCACCCAGATGGTGGTAGACGTGGTGGACCGGCTAATCTCCGGGAAGACCTCGCCAAAGGAATTGCAAAGCGTGGTCGGCATTGCTTCGCTGGCCGGGAAGGCCGTGGAAGCGGGATCTTTCGCGGTCGTGCAGTTGATGGCGGTGCTTAGCGTCAATTTGGGAATTTTGAATTTGCTGCCCATTCCGATTCTCGATGGCGGGCAGATTTTTCTGCTCTCGCTGGAAGGGATTCGGAGACGCGACTTCAGCCTGGCGTTCAAGGAACGCTTCATTCAGGTGGGATTGGTATTTCTGTTGGCGCTGATCGCGTACGTAACCTACAACGACGTGGCTCGGATGCTCGTCCATCATTCGTGACCAACTGACCCCTGGCACAGACACTCTTGTCTGTGCGCGCGGGCCAAATGCATCAAAATCAGCACAGGCAAGAGTGCCTGTGCCACGTAATTCGCCTCTAGCCGACTTTTTCCGCAAGCTGTAGCCTGTGCTACGGGTGCGGGTTAGGCTAGAATCGCAGTATGGTGGCAACGCCCGTTACGTTGGAAGCAGTTCCTTCGATTGATCCAGCCAGTGGAAAAATTTGGCGGAGTTTTGAGCGCACCCCGCCGCTGCTGGTGCCGCAATTGTTGGCCAAAGCGCGCGCGGCGCAAGCGGAATGGGCCAAGGTACCGATTCGCCAGCGCTGTGCGCGGGTCGGCGTGCTGAAAGAGAAAATTTTCGATGCGCGCGATGCCTTGGTCGATGTGGTCGTGCGCGAGTCTGGCAAGCCGCGGGTAGAAGCGAAATTCGCGGATGTGTTCGTCTCCCTGGACACCGCCGAATATTTTGCGAAGTATGGGCCATCGCTGCTGAAGCCCGAGAAGGTGCCGCACCACAGCACGGCGGCCAAACTGAAATCCGGCGAGTTGCTCTATGAGCCGCTGGGAGTGCTGGCGATTATCAGTTCGTGGAATTACCCATTAGCGATCCCGATGAGCCAGATGATTGCGGCGGTCGCCTCGGGCAACGCGGTGCTGTGCAAGACCAGCGACTTCACCCCGGAATGTGGTGAGTGGATCGGGAAATTGTTCCGCGATGCAGGCTTTCCCGAAGGGCTGGTCACGATTCTGCAGGGCAGCGGCGATGTGGGCCAGGCGCTGATTGATGCCCACCCAGACAAAGTGTTCTTCACCGGGAGCGTGTTCACCGGCCGGCATGTGGCGGAAGCGTGCGCGCGGGAGTTGATCCCCAGCGTGCTGGAGTTGGGTGGGAAAGACGCCATGCTCGTGCTGGCCGACGCGGACATCAAAGTCACCACCAGCGCGGCCGTGTGGGGCAGTTTCACGAATTGCGGACAAGTCTGCTTGTCGATGGAACGCGTGTTTGTCGAGTCGCCGGTAAGCGAGGAGTTTTTGCGCGGCTGCGTGGAGAAGACCCAGAAACTGCGCCTGGGGCCGGGAAGTGATCCGCAGACCGACGTTGGGCCGTTGATCCGGCCGCAACACGTGCAGCGGATGAGCGAGCTGATTGCGGACGCGGTGCAGCGCGGCGCGAAGGTGTTGTGTGGAGGGAAGCCCCGGCCGGATTTGGGACCGAATTTTTTTGAGCCGACGGTGCTCTCGGGCGTCGACGCGTCGATGCAATTGTTCCGCGACGAAACCTTCGGGCCCATCCTGGCGGTGCAAGTCGTGAAGGATGCCCAAGAGGCGGTGCGCCTGGCGAACGACACCGAATTTGCCCTGGCCGCGAGTGTTTGGACACGAGACACCATCCGCGGGAAACAGCTTGCGCATCAGTTGCGCGCGGGTACAGTGATGGTGAACGACGCCTTGTGCGGATTCGCGATCGCCGAAGCTCCCCACGGCGGCACTGGCGCCAGCGGTTGGGGACGGACCCACGGCGTCGCGGGACTCTTGGAGATGGTGCACTTGAAGTATTTGGACGTGGACCGTTTGCCCGGGATGGAGAAACCGTGGTGGTACCGCTACGGAGCGGAGTTGGAAAAAGCCGCGGATTCGTTTTTGCGATTTGAGTTTGGCGGAGGATTGCGGCGATTCCGGCATTTGCGCGGTGCCGCGAAGACCATGTTTCGGGATCGCAGATTGGATTAAAGAGCGTAAGAGTCAAAGAGCGAAAGAGTCAAAGAGTCAAAGAGTCAAAGAGAGAAACATCGTGAGCCTTCGAGCGCCCACAAAAAAAACGCAACCTGTCATCCTGAGGAGCGTCTTTTGCGACGAAGGATCTCAACCCCTGCGTCTTGTCTCGATCCGTGAAATCGAGCCAGGATGGCATCCACGGTGTTCGGGATGACAGTTTCTTTATTCTGCGAAGGAACCAGGAAGGAGAATGGAATTGGCTGAGGAAACAGGAACGCCGGCCGCGGGCGCGGCTACGCACACAACGGCAAAGGCTGCAACTGCGGAGGAGACTCCGGCAACGGAACAGAAGGCGGCGCCGAAGGTCAAGACGCGCAAGCCGAAGCAGCGCGCTTGCGATGAGAAGGATCCAAAAGGCAAATTGTGCGCCGGACATTTGAAGCGTTGGTTCGATTATCCGCCGGAAGTCGAGAAGTTGGTGGGCAAGGGCGCCGAAGTGTACCGTTGCGAGTTCTGCAAAGTGATTTACAGGCCCGATCCCAAGCAGTTGCCGAACAGCTTTACCGTCCGATACTAACTCCGCGGGACAGGGAGGTCGCTCCGCCGTGTCCGTAAACGAATTGATCTACGACTGGAACCTGGCCGGCACAGCGCCGATCCCTGCGGACACCCTGGTATTAGTGAACGACGAGACCCTGCGCGATGGCCTGCAGAATCCCTCGGTATCCGATCCCCCCATTCAAGACAAAATCGAAATCTTGCACTTGATGGAAGTTTTGGGCATTGATTCGCTCAATATCGGGCTGCCCGGGGCGGGACCGCGCGCCGCGAAGGATGTCGAAGCGTTGGCGCGGGAGATCGTCGACCGCAGGATGAACATCAAGCCGAACTGTGCGGCGCGCACAGTGGAAGCGGACATTCGTCCGATTGTCGAAATTTCCCAGAAGGTGGGAATGCCGATCGAGGCAGCGACCTTCTTGGGATCAAGCCCGATCCGGAGATTGGTGGAGGACTGGACTGTCGATCACCTGGAACGGACCACGGAAGCGGCGGTGAAGTTCGCGGTGTCGCATGGTTTGCCGTCCATGTACGTGACCGAGGATACCGTGCGGACCGACCCGGAAACGGTGAAACGCTTGTACACCACGGCGATTCGCAGCGGGGCAAAAGCCATCGTGTTATGCGACACGGTGGGGCACGCCACGCCAGAGGGCGCGTACAACCTGGTGAAATTTGTGATCGATGAGGTGGTGATACCCTCCGGGGAAGAGATTCGCGTGGATTGGCATGGGCATCGCGACCGCGGGCTCTCGATCGCCAATTCCTTGGCGGCTATTGCCGCAGGGGCGCGCCAGATTCACGGTGTGGCCCTGTCGCTGGGCGAACGCGTGGGCAACACTCCGATGGAGTTGCTGCTGGTCAATTTGCGCCTGCTCGGATTGCGCAAGAACGATTTGACGTATCTGAAAGCCTATTGCGAGAAAATCGCCAAGGCCACCCACACCACCATTCCGCCCAATTATCCGGTGTTTGGGCGCGACGCCTTCCGCACCGCGACCGGCGTGCACGCGGCGGCGATTGTGAAGGCGCTGCGCAATCATGACCGTATGTTGGCGGACGCCGTGTATAGCGGAGTGCCCGCGCATTTGGTGGGCTTGGAGCAGTTGGTGGAGATTGGCCCGATGAGCGGAAAGTCGAATGTGGTGTACTGGCTGGCGCGCCACGGCATCGCCGAGACGGAGGAGTTGGTGAACCGCATTTTTGACGCCGCCAAGCGCTCCACCCGGGTATTGACCGATGAAGAACTTCGGGAATTGGTCAGGGAAAATGGTCAGTGGGAAATGGCCAGCGGCGAGTGAAGAGCAGAGTGGAAGAGTTGGGTGGCACAGGCACTCCTGCCTGTGCTCTTGGGTTGCCATGAAGGCGCAAGTTAGAAAAACCGCGCGGAGGCTGTACTTTGTGCCAGTGAAACGCCTGGCGGTTTGCGTTATTCTTTTGGCTATGCCGATTCGCTCTTCCGGTTTGCCCGCAAAGGTGCGCGCGATACGAACGACCCAGCTTGCGGACCAACCGCAGGTGAAGGAAGCGGTCGACTGGCTGGATCGTAACCTCGACTGGATCACCGCGCAGCAGATCCGGCTGACAGAAATACCGGCTCCCTCCTTTCAAGAAGAAAAACGGGCACAGGCCGTGAAGGAAATTTTGTCCGCGGAAGGGCTGGCGGTGTACACCGACAAGGTTGGAAACGTGATTGGGGAGTTGCGCGGCGTCGACGACAAAGAAGTGGTGATGCTGTCGGCCCACCTGGACACGGTTTTTCCCGAGGGCACCCCGATCAATGTCCGGCGCGAAGGCGATCGCCTGGTGGCCCCGGGGATTTCCGATAACGGAACCGGGTTGGCGGGATTGCTGGCGGTGGCGCGCGCCATGCACGTGGCCAAGATCCGCCCACAGCGCACAATTTTATTTGCGGCCAATGTCGGCGAAGAAGGCGAAGGCAACCTGCGGGGAATGCGCGCGCTGGTGGATGAGTACGAAAAGAAATTGAAAGCGGTGATCGTGCTCGATGGGTCCGGCATCGATTATGTCACCACCAAGGCGCTGGCTTCCCGGCGAGAAGAAGTGGTGATTACCGGCCCGGGCGGCCACAGTTGGTCGGACTTCGGGATGCCCAACCCGATTAACGCGCTGGTGCGCGGGTCGGTGCGCTTTATCAATACGAAAGTGCCAACCACCCCGCGGACCACGTTTAATCTCGGACAGGTGGCGGGCGGAACGTCGGTCAATTCGATTCCCTATGAGGCCACCTTGAAGGTGGACCTGCGGTCGGAGGATGAGGACGAAATTGCGCGCCTCGAGAACGCCTTGCGCGAGTGCATTGCCGCGGGCGTGAAAGATGAGATGGATAACGCTCGCGAGCGCACCCGAGGCAAGTTGGAATGGAAAATTGATTTGATTGGGAGCCGCCCAGGCGGCGAGTTGCCGCCAAATTCCGCGCTGCTGGCGGCGTTGAACGCTGCGGATGATGCCATCGGCAATACCTCTCGCAATGAACGGTCGTCGACCGACGCGAACATTCCCCTGTCCATGGGCATCGACGCGATTTCCATCGGCGCGGGTGGAAATGGCGGAGGAGCGCACTCTTTGCAGGAGTGGTATGAACCGACGGATCGCGAGTTGGGATTGAAGCGCGTGTTGTTGACGTTGCTCGGTGTATCGGGGCTGGCAACGGAGAAAACACAATGAACATCTGCCCTCGGCTGCTCCGGCGCTTCGTGATGGTATTGGCGGTTGCATGTGCCTGGGGCGCGGCGTCCCCATCTGTATCCGCTCAAGCGAAAAAACCGGTAACCGATCCCACCATGTATTACCTCCACGGGCGCATCTATACCAATGACCCGAAAGCGCCGTGGGCCGAAGCCATGGCCGTGCGAGACGGCAAGATTTATTGCGTCGGCACCTTGTCGCACGTGCTGCTCGATTGCGGAGGCGCGCAGGGCAGCGAAGTGGTGCAACTGCACGGACATTTTGTCATGCCCGGTTTTAACGACGCCCACAGCCATTTGGGCAGCGCCGGGCGCCACAAACTCAATCTGCAACTGAACAGCGCAGCCTCCGTGGACGACGTGCTGAAGATGGTAAAAGAGGCAGCCAGCCAGAAGCAAAGCGGCGAATGGATTATCGGCAGCGGCTGGGACCAGTCGAAGTGGCCTAAGCAGGATTATCCAACCCGCCTCGAACTCGACGACGCGGCCCCGGGCAATCCGGTGTTTCTGACCCACGTTTCCGGTCACATCGCGGTGGCCAATTCCCTGGCTTTGAAGCACGCGGAAATCACCCCGGACACCCCGGATCCCCAGGGCGGAAAAATTGGGCGCTTCGCGGATGGCGAGCCGAATGGGTTGCTCGAAGAAAATGCCCAAGAGATGGTCTCGCAGCGGATTCCGGATCCTTCCGCGGCCGACCGCCGCAAGGGCATCGAGTTGGTGCTGCAAGAGTTGGCGCAGAATGGCGTGACTTCCGCGCAGGATTTTTCGGACTGGGACGATTTTCGCGTTTACAGCGATTTGAAGCTCGAAAAGAAACTCACCGTGCGCATCACCGAGTGGCTACCCTTTGAGTTGTCTACCGACGAATTGCAAAACCGCCGCGCCGAGGGTGGCACCACCGACCCCTGGCTGAAGACCGGAGCGCTGAAAGGATTTCTGGATGGCGCGCTGGGCACGCACACGGCAGCACTGCTCGCTCCTTATAGCGATGATCCCTCCACCAGCGGAATGCTGCTGATGACCCCGGAACAGGTGAAGACGCTGGCGATTGAGCGGGACCGCCTGGGCTTTCAGATTGCCTTTCATGCGATTGGCGATAAGGCCAACCGCTTGGCGTTGGATACCTTTGAGTCCCTGGTGCGCGTGAATCCGCCACGCGACCGGCGAGACCGCATCGAACACGCGCAGGTCGTCGCGCCCGAGGATATCGCGCGATTCGGCAGTTTGCAGGTGATCGCGTCCATGCAACCCTCTCACGAGATGAACGATTTGCGTTGGGCGGAAGCGCGCTTGGGGCCGGAGCGGTCCAAGGGCGCGTACGCCTGGAACTCCCTGCAGAAAGCCGGAGCGTTGCTGGCGTTTGGGACCGATTATCCAGTGGAGCCAATCAATCCGTTGCGCGGCTTGTACGCGTGCGTAACCCGGCAAACCGCCGAAGGCACGCCCGCCGGAGGTTGGGAGCCGCAAGAGAAATTACCCTTGGCGGATTGCATTCGCGCCTACACCTCGGGGTCGGCGTACGCGGAGTTTATGGATGGGAAAAAGGGAGAGTTGAAGCCGGAAGAGTACGCGGATTTTGTGGTGCTGTCGCAAGATTTGACGAAGGTGACGCCGGCGGACATCTTGAAGACGGAAGTGCTGCAGACCGTGGTAGGCGGCAAAACCGTGTACGAGAAGAATTGAGTAAAAGAGTTTAAGAGTGGAAGAGTTTGGTAGGCAAGACGCCGAGGTTAGGTCGTTCGGCGCATCCACCTAGCACGGCTGAAGCCGTACCCTGACGAACAACATGGGTCCTCACGCAGGCCCTGTAGGGCCCGCCTTCTGAGGCGGGCCGTTGGTTTTCCCTCGCGAAGAGCGATTCCCCGCTGCGGAGACTTTGCTCGGAGTGAAGTATTGTTAGATTTGGCGGGGTTGTCATCCGGGAGGGGCATTTCCGCCATAGTGCGCAACGCGAGTAGCTAGTGCTGAATCAGTGCGGCTTCACAGGCTGCGGAAAAAATGAGCTTGGCACCGGGGGTCGGAGCTTTAGCTCCGACATAAGTACCTGGCAATCAATCGGGCTTCAGCCCCTGAGGAACTGCTTTCTCCGTACCTCTTCAGCCGCTGAGCGCGTGTGTCTTGGTTTCGCATACACACTTCTACCGGGCTGTGCTCCGACGAGAACAGCGGCGTAAAGCCGCGGCTACAGGAATTGGATGGTGCTTAGGTCGCCGGTGACGTGCGGGTCTTTTAGTTTGTAGAAGTACAAACGAACGTGGCGGCCTTTCCAGTTCGAGCAGGCTGGTGCGGCACCGGAATCCTGCTTGGCGGTGCTGATTACCTGCAACGCCGCAAAATCCGAAAAACGAAAATGCATCGAAGATTTGCCCAGGGAGAGGACCAGTGTGCCCGGACCGGCGGCACAGTCCGAGGAAACAATAGTGCCTTCAACGGCGTATTCCGATTCGCCCGCGTGAGGATTGGCGGCAGGTGGTGTGGTGATTTCCGTCGCGGCGGCAGGAGCAGAGGTGTTGGAGTTTTGGGAAGATTCGGCCGGAGCAACGCTCCTGGGAGTGACGGTGACGGTACGTTGTTGGTCCGCTTGCGCTGCGTATTGTTGTGCGCGTTCGCGGTCCGCGATCACGTTGAGAAGGCGCTGGGCGTTGTCCTGGTCGAAGGGAGTTTTGGCAGCTTGCTGAATGCGCACCGCGAGGACCTTGGCGTCGGCAATTTGTCCGGTGTTAAGCAGGACATAGCCGTAGTTGACGGCGTAGCTGAGATTACCGGGCTCGAGGGTGATCGCTTTACGCCCCGCGGCGTAGGCCTTTTCGTAGCTGGCTTCATTCATCGAATAAATGGTGGCCAGAGCGGAGTAGGCGGGAGCGAATTGGGGATTGATCTGGACAGCTTTTTCGAGAGTGGCAGCCGCTTTGGCGACGTCTTCGGGGCGAGGAAGCGCGTCGCGGAGTTGCGCTTTGCCGATGAAGTAGTAGGGGAAAAAGCTCGTCGAACCTAGCTCGATGGCGCGGTTGAAAGCGGTTTCGGCGGTTTCGAATTGCGCCTGGGAATAGGCGAGGAAGCCCTGCGCTTCATAGGCGAGCGGGAGCTTCGGATCGTCTTTGAGGGCTTCGTCCACAGCGGCGATCGCTTCTTTGGGGCGACGCGTGTGGACGTAAAACAGCGCGCGCTGAGCTTCCAGTTCGGCGGGCGAAAGCTCGTGGCTGGCGAAACTTTTCGGGTCGCTGTGAATCGTGGTCTGAATTTTTCGGAAGTAGAAAGTACGCTGCCGGGCGTACGCGTCCATGGCCGAAGCGAAATCCTTGAGGTTGCCGAAAGTTTTCTGGGCGGAGGCGACCGGATCGCCGGTGGCGTTCAAATCGTCGAGAAAATGTTTAAGCAGTTCGCGCTTGCGCGCTTCCGGATCCATCATCAGGTAATGCGTGATCGCCCAGGATTCCGCGTAGAACATCGAGGCGTGGTTGGCTTCGTTGTAGTAGCGGGACGATTGCGTCGCGGTGAACAGCGCGTCGATGGGGATGAGGCGTTCAGTCTGGAGAGTCTGTAGATGATACGGCGCGATGCGGCCGATCTCCACGTCTTTGTCTTCGATGATGGAATTTGCGTAGAATTCAGCTAAGCCTTCGTTGAGCCAAACCGGCAACCCACGAAAATTGAGATTCAGAATCGCGTGGGTGTACTCATGGTAGACCACCTGATACGGATTGTCGGTTGGCACGTTTGTGCGCAGGGCGACGTAATGGCGGTCCTCGCCGACGATGTAAATCCCGGCGGGATGCGCGCGATCTTTTTCTTCCCAGTAGGCGGGAAGCAGCGCCCGCAGGGAATCTTCGTTGCGCACCGCGAAGATGATGCAAGGCTTGCCGAGGTCCACGCGCCAGTTGGGAAATGTGGTGTGGAAGACTTCGCGGAATTGTTCGAACTGGTCGGCGATTTTGCGGGCTTCTTTGTCGCCGGCATTCGAAATGACGGTGAAGTGCGGCGACTGCACTTCGATCCAGTCGTCTTTGCAAAGGCTCGGCGCAGCAAGCAAGCAAAGGAGCACAGAAAGTACCACGAAGGGGCGGAACAGCGGCATAGCTGGAGAATTGCAGGTAGGGACCGGAGAGTCAAGGGAGTGGAGGGATGCAGCAAAGGCTGAAGGCGGATTTGTCCCTGGCGTTTTGTTCGTTGATTTGGGGCGTCACGTTTGTGGTCGTAAAGACGGGGCTGGAGCACTCTTCGCCATTCCTGTTTCTGGCGGTGCGCTTTTCGATTGCCGCGGTGCTCATGGCCGTGTTTCGTCCGCGGGTGTTGGCGAAGATTGAGCGTGGCGAAATCTTCCCGGGAATGCGCCTGGCCTTCTTCATGTTCTCGGGCTACTGCTTCCAGACCGCAGGCCTGCAGTACACCACGGCGATCAATTCGGGATTTGTGACCGGGTCGAGCGTGGTGCTGGTGCCGCTGCTGTTAGCGGTGTTTTGGGGACGCACCCTGACCCGCTGGATTTACGTGGGAGCGTTCGCGGCCTTGCTCGGTCTGTATTTTCTGACCGTGCCGGTGGAGGGTTTGCGTTATCTGAATCGCGGGGATGTGCTGACGTTTGTGGGCGCCGGATTTTATGCCGTGCACATTATTTTGGTGGGGGAATATTCGCAGGAACATTCCGTCTCCGCGTTGAGCCTGATTCAGGTGGCGGGCTGCGCGGCGATGTCGTGGCCCTTGACGGCGTTTGCGGGACTCACCCATTACCAGCCAGTGCGCTTTGACTGGGGCTGGCCGCTGTTTTGGGCGATTTTGATTTGCGCGGTCTTCGCCACGGCGGTGGCGTTCACCGTGCAATTGTGGGCCCAGCAGTTTACCTCACCCGGACACGCGGCGATTCTATTCGCGTTGGAGCCGGTATTTGCGGTGATTACCTCGTTTGTTTTTCTACACGAACGGCTGAGCGCCCGCGCGTGGCTGGGAGCGGGTTTGGTAGTGCTGGGCATTTTATTGGCCGAGCTGTTGGGGGAACCAGCAGCGCCGGAAGCGCCAGAACCCATTTTCGAAGGCCGCGTCTATTTCAAGCCCTGGTGGCGCGAGTGGTAGGAAGTGGCCTCCAGTAGCACCAGCTTCAGAGTCTGCGGAAAATCTGCGTTTTTCAGCAGGTACGCGCTGCATCACAGCCTGCCGAAAAAAATCACAGAATTGTCATTCCGAGGGCGATGTTTGCCCGAGGAACCCGCTTTTTCTCAGTTTTCGTCAGGGCACGGCTTCAGCCGTGCCGCAATTAGAGTCGAATTCGTGCGGCTTTAGCCGCTGAGGTCGTGTTTGTTAGTGCTCACACACACTCTCTAGCCCTTTCGCCGCATCGCCCTTTTTCGCAAGCGTCCCAAATTACTCGGACTTGGAGTAGTACTTTACGTCGACGGGGGCGTACATCGTAGCGGTCGCGTGGTGTTGTTTTTCGTAGGCGGTGATAGCGTCCGCGTGGAGCAGCGAGGTACCGATGTCATCGAGACCTTTGAGCAGCACTTCCTTACGGGACGGGGCGATTTCGAATTTGTAGACTAATCCGTGCTTGTCGGAAATAGTCTGGTTGGGTAGATCGATGGAGAGCAAGTAGCCTTCCTCTTTCTCAGTGCGCTGGAAAAGTTCGTCCACTTCCGCTTCGGTCAATATGGCGGGAAGAATGCCATTCTTGAAGCAGTTGTTGTAGAAAATGTCGGCGTAGCTGGGCGCCACGATGACGCGGAAGCCGTAATCGGCAATGGCCCAGGGGGCGTGCTCGCGGCTAGAGCCGCAACCGAAGTTGGTGCGCGCAAGGAGAACCGATGCTCCTTTGTAGCGCGGGAAATTCAGGACAAAGCCGGGATTGGGCCGCTCGCCGGGCTGCAGATACCGCCAGTCATAGAAAAGGATGCGGCCGAAGCCTTGGCGCGTAAGCGCCTTCAGGAATTGCTTCGGCACCATCTGGTCAGTATCCACATTGACTCGGTCGATGGGTTGCACCAGGCCAGAGTGAGTGATGAAGGGTTTCATTGGTCAGTCCTCAGTTTCTAGTTATCAACAATCGGTTTTCAGTAATCAGTTACAAATTCAAACCCAACACCCAGGTTCAAAAACCGAGCCTGGGGCACGCCGCCACGGCTTCACAGTCTGCGCAAAACTGTGTCTGCCACCGGGGGTCGGAGCTTTAGTTCACCCCGAGTTTCGAGGGGCTCCGACATAAATGCCTGGCAATCCATTGGGCTTCAGCCCCTGAGGAACTGCCCTTCGCCATTTCCGCAAGCTGTAAAGCCGTTACTCGACTTTGGCGACGTCGAATTCGCGCACGTCGACGAAGTGGCCCGCGATAGCAGCGGCTGCGGCCATCACCGGACTCACCAGATGCGTCCGGCTGTCGCGGCCCTGCCGTCCTTCAAAATTGCGATTGGAGGTGCTGGCGCTCCGTTCGTGCGGAGGCAGCACGTCGGCGTTCATGCCGATGCACATGCTGCAGCCGGCATCGCGCCACTCGAATCCAGCTTCGGAGAAAATTTTGTCGAGGCCTTCCTTTTCCGCTTGGGTCTTGATTCCGCGAGAGCCGGGAACAATCAGGGCCTGCTTGATGTTCTTGGCGATGTGTTTTCCAGCCACCAGATGCGCGGCGGCGCGCAGATCGTCGAGGCGCGAATTGGTGCAGGAGCCAATGAACACGCGGTCCACGGGAATATCGACG
>DATKPS010000033.1:0-22698 GCA_035524015.1 Candidatus Sulfotelmatobacter sp. | reverse complement strand
GTTTGCGTTTTTCAATGTGGGGCGATGGCTGGTGGCGGAAGACCCGTTGCGCAAGGCGGATGCTATCGCGGTGCTGAGCGGACGAATGCCGAGCCGGGCGCTGGAAGCGGCGCGCGTGTACAAAGAGGGATATGCGCCGCGGGTGTGGCTGACACACTCGACCGAACCGGGCGCGGCACTGGCGCAATTGTCGATTTCGTATGTAGGGGAGGATTCCTACGACAAACAGATTCTGATGCATGAAGGCATACCGGAAAATGCGATTGCGGTGCTGGACCCGCCGATCGTGAATACCGCGGACGAGATGAAGACGATTGGAGAAGAGTTACGCAAAGAAAACGGGCGTGCGGTGATTCTGGTGACTTCCAAGGTGCACACGCGACGGGTGAAGGCGTTGTGGAGCCGGCTTTCTGCCCGGTATGGCGAGGCGATTGTCCATGGAGTTTCCGATGATTCGTTCGATCCCGGACGATGGTGGAAGACCACCCAGGATGCCCTCGATGTAGTGCGCGAGGTATTAGGGCTGATGAACGCGTGGGCGGGGTTGCCGTTGCGACCAGCCGGTTGAAGCGTGAGAATGCGTCCTTAGAATAAACCGAGGAAGCGCTTGCGTTTGCGCGGTTCAGCGACGGGCGCGATATCGGGCACGTACGGGAGAGGACGCCCTTCCAAAGCGGCGAGCGGATTATCGATGAGGAGCGCCTTGGCGCGTTCTTCGCCCATTTGCGTGGCGATGGCGTCGTAAGCAAACTTCAACTTGAGCGGACGGCGAGTGGTGTTGTGGGCATCGCTGGCGATGAAGTGGACCATGCCGCTGGCCAGCCAGGTCCAGGCGATCTGTTGTGGGTTGGGACCGAAGACACCGTTAAGGGAACCCGCGGTAACTTGAACATAGCAGCCTTGGGTAATCCATTTGCGGAGGCGCTCCGGGTGAGTGCGGAGTATGCCATTGCGTTCGGGATGAGTAATGACCGGATGGATTTCCGCGAGTTTGAGTTCGTGGAGGGTTTGATCGAGGGCGGGAGGAATGGAGAATTCGTTGAACTCCACGAGCAGATAGTCTTTTTGATTGATACAAAAAGGGCGGGGATCCTTGCGCAAGGCAAGGAGATTTTCGTGATTTAAGTGGAAATCGCAGCCGCTGGCGAGGGTGAGGCGACCCGCGAGTTTGGCGTTGAGCTCATCGACACGGGCGCGCACGGCTTTAAAACTGAAGGAATAATCGGAGCTGGCGTGGGGAGTGCCGACGACATGGGTGATGCCATCGGCGATAGCATCTTCGGCCATAGCGAGAGAGTCGTCGATGGTTTTTGCGCCGTCGTCCATGCCCGGCAAAATGTGACAGTGCAGGTCGATCATGTAGTTCCAGTATGCGGCATCAGTGCCAAGCCGTGAAGACCTGCCAGAGGCCGAGGATCAACATGGAAGCGGCGAAAACAAGACGCATGCCGCGAGCATTCAAACGGCGAGCGAGGCGGCCGCCAACAATGCCACCAAGAAAAACGCCGGGGATGAGGAGCAAACCAGTTTCCCAAGACACGTAGCCGGCCTTGGCGTAAGCGAGAAAAGCCAGCAGACCGGTGGGAGGGATAAGCGCGACGAGGCTGGTGCCCTGCGCGCGGTGCTGGCTGAAACCGAACAGTAAGCCTAGCAGCGGCACCAACAAGACACCACCACCAATACCGACGAGACCGGCGGCCACGCCACAAACGACAGCGACCAAGGTAATGCCGAGATCGCGTGCAAGGTTTTGGGGATCTGGAGTAGCGGCAGTGGAAGATTCCGAGGGAGCGGAGCGAACCTTCCGCCACAAGAGAAAGGCGGAAAGAATCAGGAAGAATCCAAAGATGCCTCGTAGATCGCGCGAAGGCAACGGCACAGCAATCAGCCCGCCTAAGTAGCCGCCCAGCAAAAAGCCGATGGCGCAGAGGATGCCAGCGCGGAGATCCACTTGGCGATTTCTCCAATATTCGCGAAGAGCACCCAGGCCGATGGGAGGCAAGAGAATGAACAAAGAAGTGCCCTGGGCGAGGTGCTGGTCGTAGCCGAGGAAGTAAACCATGGCGGGAACCAAGACAATGCCGCCGCCGACGCCAAATAAGCCGACGGCCACGCCAACAACCAGACCGAGAGTGACTATGATGAGAATGTGCATGACGAAGGTGTCAGCCTTTGCATAAGAGCGCCGCAAGAAGTGCGAGTTTGCTGAGGAAAGCGAGCAGCCTCGCGTGAAATTTTGGAAACATAGGGTAGTGTGTTTTATCGGCCAAAGGGGAAACTGCTATAGTGGTTGAGTGATAAGCCCCGGAGACTTCAGGGCCCGTAACAGCTTCAAAAGAGAAGAATTGAGGAGCAGGTTCGATTCCATGGCAACGGACAGAAAACCGGAGTTCTTTAAAGGCGCGCAACTGAGAGTGGCGATCATCGGATGTGGATATGTGGGCCTCCCTTTAGCGCTGCGTTTCGCAGAAGCGGGCCACCGCGTAACCGGCTTTGACACGGACCCGAAAAAAGTGGAAATGCTGTGTGCAGGAAAATCTTATATCGAACACATCCAGCAAACCAAGATTCAACAATACGTGAATAGCCGGCATTTCACAGCGACAACGGACTTTGCAAGGTTGGAAGAGGCGGACGCGATCCTGATCTGTGTGCCCACGCCGCTAAACGAATATCGCGAGCCGGACCTGAGCTACGTGGAAGCGACCGCGAAATCAATTTCACCCCACCTACAGAAGGGGCAACTAGTAGTGCTGGAGTCGACGACCTATCCGGGAACGACAGAGGAGTTGGTGCTGCCGATCCTGGAGAAAAGCGGGTGGAAGTGCCCGATTGGCGCAGGGCCGGACAAAGAGCACGTGCCGGTGGATTTCTTTTTGGCGTTTTCCCCGGAGCGCGAAGATCCCGGCAACAAACAGTACGGATTGGCACAAATTCCCAAGGTGGTGGGAGGCGTGAATCCACCCAGCGGCCGCGCGGCACAGGCGCTGTACGCGCAGGTGGTGGCGCGAGTGATTCCGGTGAGTTCCACGCGCGCGGCAGAGATGGCCAAACTGCTGGAGAACATTTTCCGCTGTGTGAACATCGCGCTGGTGAACGAATTGAAGATGCTGTGCTTGAGGATGGGCGTGGACGTGTGGGAAGTGATCGACGCGGCCGCGTCGAAGCCATTTGGGTTCATGCCGTTTTATCCGGGACCCGGATTGGGGGGACATTGCATTCCGGTAGACCCGTTCTATCTGTCGTGGAAAGCACGGGAGTATGACTTTTCCACCCGGTTCATCGAATTGGCCGGGGAGGTCAACACGGCGATGCCGTACCACGTGGTGGAATCGCTGGGTGAGGCGTTGAACCGGCACAACAAGAGCCTGAAAGGATCGAAGCTGCTGGTGCTGGGCGTAGCCTACAAGAAAGATGTGGACGACTTGCGCGAGTCACCAACGCTCAAGATCATGGAGATTCTCGGGAAAAAAGGAGCGGACTTCGAGTACAACGACCCGTACTTCCCGCAATTACACAAGATGCGGCACTACGATTATTCACACATGAAGTCTGTGCCGCTGAATCCGCAAAACCTGGCGAAATACGATGCGGTAATCATTGCGACGGATCACTCCAGTTACGACTATGCCGCCATTGTGGACGGGGCAAAGCTGGTGGTGGACACGCGGAATGCAACGCGGCGCGTGATTCGGAACCGCGAAAAGATTTTCCTCTGCTAAAGAGCCACGAAGGCGTTATTTCACTTTGGTGAGTTCGACGCGGGCCGTAGCCACAGGCACCACGGCCTCAAGAAGCACAGGCAGGCGTGTAGGATCATTCTTCAAATAGAGCAGGAAATGAGCATCCTTGCTCTCCGCGCCGTTATCGAAGACATGCAGTTCGATTTTAGTGGTGTTGAAGCTGCCCGCAGGCACGGTGACCGGCGCGGACTTACCGACAAGGACGGCCCGGACGTCGTAGAGCTTACGGCCATCAAACACCGGGCTGCGGACTTCGTTGGTGTGGCTCCAATCCACGCTGCGTAAGTATTCCAGCAAGCCTAAAGGATCACGAGTTCCTGGAGGGACGCGGACTCCGCTCATGCCTGTCGGCGGAGGATCCTTGGACGAGGCCAACAGGCGCTCGACAAACTCGGCTTTTTCGCCTCGCTCGCTGAGATGCATTTCATATTGAATGCTGGTCATGTTGGCGGCTTCGCTGTAGGAATCGAACTGATCATCGAGTTGGAAGACCATGCGATAAGGGTTTTCCGTGTGTGCGAAAGCCTGCAGATGCCAGGAACCTTTGGCGCCGGTGTTGCGCTTTTCGACGGCGACGATCTTCAGATCAGCAACGGTGCTGTTGAGCTTGGGAATATTAGCGGCATATTCGAGAGTTTCGCCGGGGCGCAAGGTGAACTCGGGCACCGGTGGAAGAGTTTCCTTTTTGGCCGCCGATTCGCCGGGGGAGGCGGGAGTGGGAGATTTAGTGGCGGGCGGCGTGGCGGGAGGGGAAGGAGCATTTGAAGTAGAGACATCCGGCCAGTGGGTGACGGCATTGGTGTTGGGCGGAGGAGTGCGCGTGATTCTTCGATAGAGGAAGAAACAGAGGAAGAACAGAAGGATACAAATGAGGAGCGTCCAGATGTAACGTTTGGTCATGCCTTTTTGTGCGACCAGGGAAGAATCGGACGACCCCGGCGCTAGTCCCATCGTACAATAAGACGTGCGGAAGCACAGGAGGCGGAGGAAATGCGCTACCTGGTAACTGGGGGCGCCGGGTTCATCGGCTCGAATACGGTAGATGAACTGGTGCGGCGTGGGCACAGCGTCGTAGTGTTGGACGACCTGTCAGCAGGAAAAGAAGAAAACCTGGCGGAGGTGCGTGCCAAGATCACGTTCGTGAAGGGTTCGATCAACGAGCTGGAAACAGTGCAAAAGGCCATGCAGCAGGCGGAGTATGTGATTCACCTGGCGGCGCGAACGTCGGTGCCCCGATCGGTGAAAGACCCGCTGGAAACCAACCGGATCAATGTGGAAGGAACGCTGAACGTGCTGTTGGCGGCACGGGATAACAAGGTGAAGCGAATGGTATTTGCGGCGTCGTCTTCGGCGTATGGAGAAACGCCCACGTTGCCGAAAAAAGAATCGATGCAGCCGCAGCCGATTTCGCCCTATGGGGTGTCCAAGTACGTGGGCGAGCTGTACGCGCAGACGTTTGGACGCTGTTATGGGCTGGAGAATGTGTGCGTACGGTATTTCAACATTTTCGGGCCTAGGCAAGATCCCGATTCGCCGTATTCGGGGGTGCTATCGCGATTCGCAACATCGTTTCTGGAGGAGCAGCCACCCACGATCTACGGGGACGGCGAGCAAACGCGGGATTTCACGTTTGTGGAGAATGCGGTACAAGCAAATTTGCTGGCGTGCGAGGCGGGGGGCGTTTCCGGAAGGGTGTTTAATGTCGGGACGGGCGCGCGGATTTCGTTGAATCAGACCTTGGAACTTCTGCGGCGGATTACGGGAAAGAAACTGGAAGCGAAGTACGAAGCTCCGCGCGAGGGAGATATCCGGGATTCACAGGCAGATATTACGCAAGCGCGACAATTCCTGGGTTACGAGCCAACAGTGATGTTTGAAGAGGGGCTGCAGCGCACCTTCGAGTGGTACCAAACCCATCACACAAAAAATGTAAGCAAGTAGGCTAGCCTAAGAGGCGCTGCATGCATCGTAGGATGGGGAGGGGTGTGGCTATAAAAAGCTCCCTGGTGCATGCTAGGCTAACTCATCGTTCATCGAGCGCATTGATCGCGTGAAAAGCAAAAGGTCCATTGAATGGCGAGGCCGGCTTCACCGGCTGATTATTCCCGTTGTGATTGGATTGCACTTTGCGCTGGCCGCAGCGGCGCAGCAACCGCTCCCGCCCCAACGCGGGGGAATCGCGGAGATTACCGCGGGCGGTCCACAACGGAAGGAAGGCCCGGTGTACATCGCGGACAAAGACGTGGACATCCACTACCAGGGGATGCGGCTGCAGGCGGACCACGTGGAATACAACACGGACACGTCGCAGGCAGTGGCTCGCGGCCATGTGATTTACGACTACGAGAACGTGCATCTGGAAGCCGACGACGCCCAACTGAACGTGGCGACGAACAAGGGGACGTTCCAGAACGTTCGCGCAACGATCCATTTGGACCGGCGTCCCAACCCGATGGTGCTGCTGACGGAGAACCCGCTGTACTTTGAGGCAAAACAAATAGACCGGATTTCCGAAGATGTTTACGTGGTACACCACGGGTGGTTTACGGTTTGCGAGCCGCAGAAACCGTTTTGGCAATTTTACGCGCCGGGAGCCACGGTGACGCTGGGAAAATCGGTAGCGCTGGTGAACTCGGATTTTCGGATGTTGCGGATCCCGCTAGTTTGGTTGCCGTATGCCACGGCCCCCGCGGGAGAGCACGTGCGGCAATCGGGATTCATGTTGCCGATCGCCGGGAATAGCAACACGAAGGGATTTACGATTGGCGACGCATTTTATTGGGCACCGGAGCCGTGGGTAGATGCAACCGCAGGCTTCGAATACTTCGGGAAAAGAGGGCCTTCGGAGCGCGGGATTCTCCGGGCGCGGCCATTCGAAGGCACGTCGATTGAGTACAGATACTACGGGGTGGATGACCGGGAAGGGCAAGGAGGGTACACGCAGCAATTGGAGATCCAGTCGCTGTGGAATCATGGGTGGCGATTCGTGACGGATCTGAATCAATTGTCGTCGCTGACCTTCCAATTGGCATTTGCGGGAACGTATACGGAAGCGATCGATTCGGAAATTCGAAGCGCGGTATTTTTGACGAACAATTTCCGCGGCTTCAGTTTCAACGTCGACGGATTGAACGATAAGAGCTACCTGCAGGTGAGCCCGGCGGAGAGCGTAGTGTTGCGAAGCGCGCCGGAAGCGAGTTTTTCGTCGGTAGAACAGGCGCCCTGGCAAAATCTGCCGGTGTATTTCTCGTTTACGTCGTTCGCGGGAGCGGTGAACCGCACGGATCAATTCATCGATACACCAAATTTTGTGGGGCGCGCGGAGTTCGCGCCGAAGGTCACGGTTCCGGTACATTTTGGCGATTGGTTAGGCGTGACCACGTCGGCGACGTTTCGTACCACGTTCTATGGCGACTCACTGAACACCGCCGGAAGCGTGTCAGGACAGTCGATCACTCGCAATACCGGAGAATTTCAGGTGGACTTGAGCCCGCCGACGTTAGAGCGTTTCTTTGACCGGCCACTGACGAGACACCGCTATAAGCACACCATTACGCCATTAATCACCTATTCGTATGTTACGGGTGTGAATGATTTTGAGAGGTTTATTCGCTTTGACAGCGACGCGACGCTGACAGACACGAATCAGATCGAGTACGGCCTAGTTCAGCATTTGTACGTGAAAGACGGGGATAACCAGCCGGTCGACTTTCTATCCTGGCGCGTGGTGCAGGACCACTACTTCGATCCGACGTTCGGGGGAGCGTTGGTGCCGGGGCAACGCAACGTGTTTCAAGCGCTGGATTCGATAACGCCGTTCGCGTTCGCGGCCACGCCGAGAAATTGGTCGCCGATTGTGAGCGACGTGCTGTTGACGCCCGGTGGAAAGTACGACGCGGAATCGATCATCGAGTACGACCCGCAGTTGGACAAAGTGACGACCATCGGAACACTGCTGAAAGTGAAACCTTACAGTGAGTTCTACGCCACGGTTGCGGATTTCCGGTTGCAGGGCAATCCGGTGGTGCAACCTCCCTCGCATCAGATCCGGGGAGTGATCGGTTACGGGAACCAGGTACGAAAAGGATGGAATGTCGCCGCAGGGGTGAGCTACGACATTCTGAGCAACACGCTGCTGAACCAATATGTACAGGTGAGTTACAACGGGGGTTGCTGCGGATTATCGGTGGAATACGGTCGGTTTAATTTGGCTACGGTGCGGTCGGAGAACCAGTTTCGCGTGGGATTGATGCTGGCGAATATCGGGACGTTTGGGAACTTGAGAAAACAGGAGAGGATTTTCTGAGGGGAGAAGAGCAACTCGCCTTTGCGTCGATTGCGGGAATTGGGAAACTGTTCCGGGGCGGCAAGCTGTCGCCGGTGGAGTTGACGCAGCATTTACTGGAACGCATACGAGAGTGGAATCCGCGGTTAAATACCTACATCACGGTTTGCGAGGAGCAGGCGCTGCAGCTGGCCAGGCAGGCTGAGGCGGAACTGTGCACCAACAGAAAAAACCGGCGGGATCGCGGCGCACTGCATGGAATTCCCATTTCGCTGAAAGATAATATCTACACGAAAGATGTGCGAACGACAGGCGGGTCGAAAATCCTGAAGGATTTCGTGCCGTTGCATGATGCGCCGGTAGTGACAGCGCTGAAAGGAGCGGGGGCGGTGATCCTGGGGAAGACGAACATGCACGAGTTCGCCTACGGTGTCACGACGGAGAATCCCCATTACGGCCCGACACGGAATCCGTGGGATTTGGAGCGAATTCCAGGCGGGTCCAGCGGAGGATCGGCGGCGGCGGTGGCCGCGGGCTTGTGTTATGGAAGCATCGGCACAGACACGGGAGGATCGATCCGCATACCAGCGTCGCTGTGCGGAGTGGTTGGGCTGAAGCCGGGACTGGGGAGGGTGAACGCTGAAGATGTGATACCGCTTTCGCCCACGTTGGATTTTGTGGGGCCGCTGGCGCGAAGTGCGGAGGATGCGGCGCTCTTGCTGGATCCGATCTTTGTTCGCGGGAAGAAGGAAGCGAGGTTTTTAGCCGGGCGAGCGATGGTCCGGAAACGAAAAACGAAGTTGGGGATTCCGAAAGAGTTTTTTCTGGAAGTGGTCGATGCCGAGGTTCAGAGGGTGTTCGAAGATGCGTTGAGGCTTCTGGAAAAACAGGGGGCGCGGTTGACGGAGGTTTCGTTTCCACAAATGGCCGAGACCGAGGATGCGGGGAACCAAATCGCCTGGGCCGAAGCGACGGTGTATCACCAGGAGGCAGGTTGGTATCCGGAGCGAAGCGACGAATATGGAGAAGACGTACGAACGCGCTTGGAAATGGGAACGAAGGTAATGGCCGTAAGTTACCTGCAGGCGCGGGAATTTCGGGAGAAGTTCAAGGCGGTGTTCCACGAGACGCTGGCGGCGAATGAAATCGACGCGCTGGTGACGCCGACGACGGCGATCGCCGCTCCCCGGATGGGGGAAGTGACGGTGTCGATCGGAGGAAAAAGCCATCCGTTACGCGCGTTGCTGCTGAAACTAAATCGGCCAGCGAATCTTGCAGGAGTTCCGGCAATTTCTGTGCCTTGCGGGCTAACGAGCGAGAAACTGCCGGTTGGTTTGCAAGTGATCGGCGATTGGACGGATGAGGCGCTCCTACTGGAGATTGCCGGCCGGTTCGAGCGCGAGTTGGCGTTCGTCATTCGACCAGATTTCAAATTTACGAATTGAACTTTAGGCTGACGCCGCGTTGGGGTCTGTGGTGATGGCACCGCGGCGTTGCATCATCCAACTGCCGATCAAAAAGCCGAGGGTTCCGGTCAGGATGCCGGCGATGACGTCGGCGCAATAGTGGTATCTACCCCAAATCACCGAGAAGCACATCCCCACGTAAAACGGCAGCAGCCACCAGAAAAGCCAGCGGCGGAACTTCCATGCGGCCCAGAGGGCAGCGGTGGCGCCGGTAACGTGTGCCGAAGGAAAAGCGGCGCCGCGCACGCGGCCGTAATGCTCGATGAAAGCCATGAGCGCAGTGAAGGGGCCACCACTTAACGGACCGTGCCACCAGCCGGCCATAGCGAACCACGGGCTTTCGATGGGAAAAAACATGGCGATGAAATAACCGATGCTATAGCCAACCATGGAGTAGGTCATGGCAGACCAATAGCCGCGCCAGTCCTTACGGAGATACAGAACAAGGCCAACGATCAGCAAGTAAGCGAAGTAGGTGAAGTAAACCAGTTGCATGAAATCGTTGCGGAAGGGCGTGGCAAATTGTTCGAGCCAGACCGAGGGGTGAACACCGGTGAGCCAGTAATCGAAGGCGATGAGCCTGGCGTCCTGCCAATGCGGAGTGTAGAGGGTCATGAGATAGGCGAGCTCTTCGAAACAGAAAAGGAAGAACAGATGCGGATACCAATGGCGCCAGAAGTGCCACCAATCTGCAGAAAACGAAGGACCGTACAACCGCTTGCGGGAGGCGGAACGCGCCTGCACTACACAAAGTGTGAGGATAACGGCGGCGACAAAGGCATTGACCGCGACCAGGCGGAAGGGATAAACGAGATTTTCGACAAAAATGAGGATGAGCACGCTGGTGAGAGCAAGATAGCCAAGGGCAAGCCATTCGAAGGCGCCGCAAGCGGCCCAGGCTTCGGCAATGGCTCCCTTCAGCGTGTGAAGCAAGCGTGAAGTGTGCCTTTCTGAAAGCGGCAAAGCAACGCCGCTACTGTCGAACTGCCCGGCGGTGAAGCAGTCGGAATCAGACGGCGATCGTTTCCACTGTGGCAGGTCTGCATTATTCATGCTTGCTTCTCCAAGGATTCGATTCGTGACGACAAACGGGCGTTTCGTTGAGGATTCGTAGTTTGGGCCTGGCACCAAGACCAGATGGGCCAATTTTCTTGGTTGGCGATGGCGACGAGTTCCCTGCTGGGATTTACGGCGTGAGGGTGGCCAACGGTGAAAAGGAAATACCGGTCGAGCAAGCTGTTGGCGTAAGCATGGCATTGGTGGAGATCGAGGCGATGGCGCTTCGCCAAGGCTTCGACGGCGTGGGCTTTGGCGGGACCATACATGGCGGGGCCATCCAGACCGCCTATCCATCGACCGCGATGTTCTTTGAGGCGGGTGGCACAGAGGAGCGGGCGCAGCTCCAGGCCACGGGTTTCGAGTTCGCAGGCCAGCGCGGTAGCGGCGAGATGCGCGAGCGGTTCCAAGGTGCCACTGACCAGAATGATTTTGTGAGCTTGGCGAACGTGCCAGGCGATGCGGGCGACCCCTTCTTCGAAAAACGAGATGGAGTCCATATAACGGAAGACCAGATCGCAGGGGATGTCCGTGAGGTAGCGCTTATTGCCATGGTGAATCGCAAGCAGACCTTGGGGCAGGAGCCGCAGAGATTGCGCGGTCCAGCGGAGGTAATTGGTCACTGAAATTTTGTGGTTGCGACGCAGATTGGCAAAGAAACGATGTTCGAGGGAGGGCTCTGGAAGCAGCGTGCCGTCCAGATCGAAGAAAGCGGCGATATGCGCTTGAGATGAAGATTTGGTGTTCATGCCGCGTGCCTTTCGGGATACGGTTTCGCGCGCTGCTTGGGCAGTTTTTCAGCGAAATACCTCCAGCCTTCGAAGAGCACGGGGGAGCCGCGAACGACACAGAAGGCCGCGGTGGACCAGGCAAGGAATTGCGCACCGAGGCGAATGGCACTTTGCAGGTCTCCAGTCAGAGGGCCGAGAAGAACCACGGGACCACGGGTCAGCGCCAGTTCGAGGCCGAGGTAGCAGAAGCACAGGCACTTCATGGTGGCGTAGGCGCCGCGGCTCCAGCGCGAAGCAACTAACGCATGTGCCCACTTGCTCTGCAGCATCGCGTTTGTGCCCCAGCCAGAATGGCCAGCCTTCAAGGCAAGGCTGCGAAGAAAGTCCGTGGCGGCTCCGCGAGCGAAAAAGAGCATTGGCAACCAGAGTGAGACCATGCCGACGACGGCGAAGTAGGTAAAATACATGTTCTCAATTATCCGGTCGCCCAGAATGTCGATCTGCGCGCCCACAGGTGTGGCCATTTGCTTGGCACGAGCGATATGGCCATCGAGAGCGTCGAGAGCGATAGCGGTGACCGTGAGAACGACGGCCAGCAAATTGAGCCAAGGATTGCGCCCGAAGAGCGCCACGGAGATGAACCCAACGAAGACGCGAAGGAAAGTGACTTTGTTTGGTGTCCAGATCATGGCTGGTGCGGCGGCTCCCGCGATGGAGGAGAGCAAAGACTATGCCAAGCCCGGCTAGTGCAAGCGACTTTTTTTCATATATATACAAATGGGCAGGAAAGAATTGCGGGAGGCCGCTGCCAGAGAAACGCGTCAGTTGTCTGGCGAGCCTGCGCTTAGAGCCGAATTTCCGACGCAGTGAATCTGTAACTTCGCGGAATGCGTCACAATCTGAGTACAGGTGGCGTTATCCGGTAGGAAGCGGGCTGGCGTCCCAGCCCTGCGCGATTTTTGTGCGAGAATGGAAGGGATAAGGACACACTGAGATGAAGGATGTACCTCTAGCTGGCGCATTCCTTGCGGGATTGATTTCGTTTTTGTCGCCGTGCGTATTACCCCTGGTGCCGGGCTACATCTCGATGCTTTCGGGGATTAGCGTGGAGCAGTTGCGACAAGGGGAGCAACCCAAGTCGGGTTTATTTGCTTCTGCGCTTTCGTTCGTCGTTGGATTTTCCGTGGTGTTCATTGCATTTGGGGCCTCCGCGAGCGCGGTGGGAGGATTCCTGCAGTCCCATAAGAATTTGCTGGCTCCGGTGGCGGGCGCCCTGATTTTACTGTTTGGGCTGCACCTGCTGGGCGGGCTGATCAAGATGAACGTACGCGCGGGGATCATCCTGGGCGTGATCCTGGTGGCGTTGGGAATCGCTGCGCTGGTGCACGGCGGACCGCTGTTTGCCGGGCTGGGAGCCATCCACTTTTTCTCGCTGTCGATCATCGGGTTCTTTGGTCCGACGCTGGCACGGTGGTTGAATCAGGACGTGCGGTTGCGGAGTAAGGATACGAAGCCAGGAATGGTCAGCGGCTTTTTGCTGGGATTTGCGTTCGCGTTTGGGTGGACGCCATGCATCGGGCCCATCCTTTCCGCGGTGTTGGTGCTGGCCGCGGCGAGCGGAACGCTGGCGCGAGGAATTCTGCTGTTGGCAGTGTATGCGGCGGGTTTGGCCGTGCCGTTTCTGCTGACAGCGCTGTTGTTAAACCAGTTTTTGCGCTTCTATCAGAATTTCCGGAGGCATCTGCATACGGTGGAACTGTTCAGCGGGGCGTTGCTGCTGTTCGTGGGCGGGCTGGTGTTTTTCAATAAGCTGGCGTGGCTGGCGGGCAAGCTGACATTTCTGAATCGTTTTTCGATGTAAGAGCGGTAGCCGGGTGAAAGGGCTATGAAAAAAGTAGCGATTATCGTAGTGACGGTGCTGGTGTTGATTGGGTTGACTGTTTATGTAGACCGGGCAACGCGGTTGCCGAGCAAACAGGCGGTGGAAACGACGCAACAGATTCAACCGGTGACCGAGGAGAGTAAGCCGGCGCCCGATTTGAAGCTGAAAGATCTGCAAGGGAAAGAAGTTTCGCTAGCGGACCTGAAGGGTAAAGTCGTATTCGTGAATTTCTGGGCGACCTGGTGCGGGCCTTGCCAGGAAGAAATCCCGTCGTTGATCGAGATGCAAAACAAATATGCGTCGAAGGGGTTCACGGTGCTGGGCATCGCGATGGACGACGAAGGACAAAGCGTGGTTGCTCCGTTTGTGGCCAAAGAAAAGTACGACGTGAACGGGCAAAAGTTGCTGATCAATTATCCGATCGTGCTCGGAAGCGATGAGGCCGCGGACAAGTTCGGCGGGATTTTGGGATATCCGACGAGTTTTCTGATTTCGCGCAGCGGGAAGCAGATTATGAAATTCCAAGGGCCGCCGGATCCTGAGATTATCGAGAAGGCTGTGGAATCCTCGGATTAAATGGAAAACGCGAATGCTCTCTGAACACGAGTTCCAGAAGAAGGCGGATAGCGCGTTCGAAAACCTGAAGCGGAGATTGCTGACGCTTGGGGATGAACACGGTTTCGACGTGGAAGGCGAGAGCGGGAAGCTGGAAGTGATTTTCGAAGAGCCGGAGCCCGCCAAATTTGTGATTTCGCCGAATACACCGATCCGGGAAATCTGGATATCGGCGCTGTCGACCAGTTTTAAGTTGGGATGGTCGGAGGTGCGGGGAAGCTTTGTACACGAAAAGAGCGGAGAAGATCTGAACGCGGTGATGAGCCGGGTGATCTCTCAACAGCTCGGAACACAGGTGACGCTGTGAAGCGAGCGATTGGAGTAATGTTCATTCTGGCGTTCTCGGTGGCGTTGCTTAGCGTAGGCGCAGTGCGGGGGCAAAACGTGTCCGCGAAGGACGTGGTGGCACCCACGGCGTATGTCTCTTACGACCCGGTTGGGCGGGGCATGCCACTGCAGGTGGCGGTAGTCCTGAAGATTCGCCCTGGATTTCACGTGAACGCGCATGAGGTTACCGAAGAATATTTGATTCCGACGGAGATTCACGCGGACGTGCCTGCCGGTTTCAAAGCAAGCACTATCATTTATCCCAAAGGGACCTTGGAAAGCTTTGCGTTTGCGAAGGATAAGAAATTGAATGTCTATACAGATGCCGTGACGGTGAAGTTGCCTCTAACGGTTCTGCCGGATGCGCCCCTGGGAGCGCAGCACTTGGCGATCAAGTTGAAATATCAGGCGTGCAGCCAGGAAATTTGCTTGCCACCGGTAACCAAGGACGTGGACGCGACAATCAATGTGGTGGCGGGGCAAGCCGGCGCGAAAGCGGCGAACGCCGCTGTGTTTGTGAAGTAGAGCCAGCCTCACGGTTTACGCCATCGGTCCCTACGATGCTATGACGCGCCTGTCGTCCGAGCACTCATGCAAGCGCCGCCGGCACCGCGGGGTAAACCCGCGGCTACAGCTGTTTAGTTCCAGTTTTTCAGGGCTTCGCGGAGGCGGCGGACGACGCGCTCCTGGCCGAGAACGACCATGGTGTCGAACAGGGGTGGGGCTACGGCTTGGCCGACGATAGCAACGCGCGTGGCGTTGATGAGCAAGCCCGCTTTCACGCCCGCATCTTCGGCGACTTTACGGGAAGCGTGGTCGCATGCATCGTGATTCCACTCCGTCAGCGCAGCCAGCGCTTCGGCCAAATTCTTGAGGAGCGCCGGGACCTTTTCATCTTTCCAGAATTTGGCTTTGGCCGCAGAGTCGATGGCGAACTCGTCGCTGAAGAAAGCGCGAGACCACGTGGAAAAGTCGGGCAGCAAGCGCACCCGCGGGCGAAGCAGGTCCACGGTTTTCGAGAACCATTCGTGGCCGGCGCCGGAGGCCCATTCTTCTTTCCACAAGCCATCCTGCTTCAGTTGCTGCTGAACTTCGGGCAGCAGGTCTTCAATGGGCAGTTTTTGAAGATATTGCGTGTTGAACCATTCGAGCTTGGCGCGATCAAAGACGCCGTTAGTGCGGCTGACCCCTTCCAGGGAAAACTTTTCGAGCAGGTCCTTGGTGCGGAGATACTCCTCGTCGCCGCCGGGAGCCCAGCCCAGCAAAGCCAGGAAGTTGCGGAACGCTTCGGGAAGAAAACCTTCCCGGCGGTACATGTTTACGTCGGTGGCGCCGTGGCGCTTGGAAAGACGCTTTTTGTCTGCACCAAGGATCAGGGGCACGTGGGCAAAGACGGGAGGCTCAACCCCGAGCGCGCGATAGAGAAGCACCTGCTTGGGCGTGTTGGAAATGTGGTCGGCGCCGCGAATCACATGCGTGATGCGCATGTCGATGTCGTCAACAACGACGCTCATCTGGTACATGGCCTGGCCGAACTCCTCGCCTTCTTTGCCGGAACGCAAGAGCACAAAGTCTTCGATTTCGTCGTTAGAGAACTCGCTTTCGCCGAAAACAGCGTCAAAGAATTTCGTGTTGCCGCCGATGGGAACTCTAAAACGAATAGCGGGCCGGGTATCGGGCGACGAGGGTTTGCCCTCGCGACAGGAGCAACGAAGGACACGACGCACCTGAGCTTTTTCGGCGCCTTCCTCGGCGTGATCGCCGCCGGCGTAGCGTTCGGGCGAGCAATAGCAAAGAAAAGCGCTGCCGTTGGCGAGGAGCTTTTTGGCGGCATCGCGATAGAGTTGGGTGCGCTGTGACTGGTAGAAAGGGCCTTCATCCCAATCGACACCAAGCCACTGGAGCCCGTCGAGGATGCCGGTGACCAGTTCGGGCTTGTTGCGTTCGGCGTCGGTATCTTCGATACGAAGAATCATGGTGCCGTGGTTCTTGCGGGCGAACAGCCAATTAAAGAGAGCGGTGCGGGCGCCGCCAACGTGAAGATATCCGGTGGGAGAGGGTGCAAAGCGCACGCGTACGGCTGTTTTGGGAGTGATGGTCGCGTCAGTCATGGTCCGTGGCTTTCCGTGAGTATTAGTGAAAACTTCAGTGTAACGGAAGGGAGGCTGTGGCGTCCAACCACACGGACGCTGCGATTGCTATCGACGAGGGCTAGCCTGCATTTCTCACCCACGAACAAGCATTGCGCTGGCCGCAGACTCCCGAGCAAATACCGTACGGTGAGATTCTTCGCCGGCAAACTGCGCGGACTCAGGATGACAGCACTCGTCAAAGTGTGGATCGGTTGAGGTCCTTCGCTGGTGCTCAGGATGACAGGTTCAAGAACCTGCGGAAAAACTCCAGAACTGAGCGTTTTCGTGGCACAGGCACTCTTAGCTGTTCTGAGAACGCTGCACTTAGCCCCGCGCACAGGCAAGAGTGCCTGCGCCATAGGAGTTTTTCCGCAAGCGGTCAATGCAGTTATTGTGTATTGTCCACAACCCTACGGGCTAGGATTGGGGGGCGACGCGCAAGAGGAGGCCGGTGCCGGGTTCGAGCTTCATGTCGTCCTTTTCAAAGTGCAGAGTGATTTCGCCGACAGGAGCGCCTTTTCCGGCGTGAGCGATTTTCACTCCCTTCATCCCGTAGACTCCACAGGCATTCGAGGAGAAGACCCAAAGTGCCTGGAGAGCCTCCGCGCCATCGGGCCCTTCGCAGCCAAGAGCGGGATTCGCACTGATGTGCACAAGCACGCCCCCGATTACTCCTTTTCCGACGATTTCCTTGCCATGACGGACTTTCCCGCCGTCGCCGAAGCGGACGTCGCCGCCGACCTGTGAGGTGGTGGTCCAACCGGTGGGACTTCCGCTGTCAGCGCCAGTAGGGGGAATTTGAGCGGAACGGACCGAAAGCGGGCCAGCGATGGCACGAAGATAGGTAAGGATAGGCACTCGGTCTTTCTTGTCCTCGAGATGAGTGAATTTGAAGGTGAGTTTGACGCCAGTCCCGTCGGCGTCTTTCGCAACGGAGAGGACCGTGCCCATGGCCTTGGTCTTCATAGGGACTTTTCCGGCGGGCAAAGGAACGTCCTGCATAACACTGGCCTCGATGGCTTGATCGGGCTGTGCATTTTTGACGCTAATGGGCTTGTCGAGTTGAATGGGCAAAATAGTGCCTACAGGGATGGAAGAAAAGTCGTCCCTCGCAGAGGGAGCAGCGGCCCAAGAAACCAATTGGAGTGCGGTACCGAGCAAGATTCCAAGAAACAAGACTGGAGCGAAACCGTATAAACGAGAAACGGCTGCTTTTGTCGTAACAGCGGCGCCATCGCGAAACGAACCGAGCATCATGAAGTGCCCTCCGAAGCGAAGGAACAAATTACCTGAGAGGCTCGCGGCGGACAAGGGCGTTATCGGGCAAGTGGACCAGCAGACGCGGCCGGCGGAGAGAAAGGCCCGTCGCTCACTGACGCTCGGAGTGACAACTCAATTTTGAGTAGCGCCGGGCTGGAGCCAGGACTAAGATTTGGTGAGGCGCCCAGAATAGTGTCTGCCCCCCTACTACCTCTTACGCCACCAGTACAGTGGTACGCTTGCCGAGTCTTTTTTGTTGGCCTCATAATCGCAAATGATTCGTTTTGCGGGTGGTTGGGCAGGATCGGTGTACCTCGCAGATGGCTATCGTCCCGGTAGGTTGTAGCGGATTTTCGCTGCGACATGGCCGCACTGTGAGAGTGCGCAGTCAGTAGGCCGGCCCGGCCAACCACGGAAGGAACGTCCCAGCTCGTCAATGGTTCAAAGCTTCATGGCCCTCGGCTTCTTCGTAGCCACTGCTCTGGTCGGTGTGTTTTTTGCATCGCTGTATTCGCTCAAAAGACAAACGTACTTATTGCTGTGGGCCACGGCGTGGCTACTGTACGCGGTGCAGCTGATGCCCGCGGCGATTTCCCACTGGAACGCACCCAGTCCGTTTTTGTTCGCGTTGAGCCCGGCGTTCTTTGGCTTGGCGGGGGTGGCGTTTTTCCTGGGGACACAGAGTTACATGCGGCAACGGCTGTGGACGGGTTTTGCGATCGGGACGGGGATCGTGTTGGTGGGCTGGGCGGTGGCCGACGCACTGCTGGGGCTGCCGGTGCCGGTGGTGCTGCCGAGCTCACTGGTGTATGTCGCAGTGGCGGTGCTTTTCTGGCGCGAGAGCCGCCATCACGAAACCTTGGCGGATCAACTGTTGGGCGCGGCGTTTGGCTTCTGGGGCATTCTTACGTTCACGCTGTATGCAGTGCCCGGTGTGCAGGGATTCCTCGGCGCTGCGCTGCAGCCGATCACCGTGATTCCCACTGTGTTCGTCGGCATGTTGTTGCTGATGGCGAATTACGAGGAAGAAAAGCGGCGTGTTGAGCGCAACATGCTGGCGCTTTCGAATTTGAACCTGGCGACCTCGAGTTTTGTCGGGGGCGAGATTCAGAGGATGCTGGCTCAAGCGCTGGACCGCGTGCTGGGAGTGGTGCGTTTGCCGGCCGGGGTGCTCTTCTTGCATCACGGGGATCCGGCCGGGCCGAGTTCGGTGGTGTCCGCAGGGATTTCGGACGAATTTTGCCGGGCGGCGCAGACGGAGGGGCTGGACGACTACCTGGTCGGAATGGTGTCGCGGCTTGGCGGTTTGCTGGGCTTTCGCGATCTGCGAGACGACAACCTGTCTGCGCTGGAGAAGGACGAGCCGATTCGGCGCTTTCGGGAATTGGCGCTGCAGCACGGGCTGCGAAGCGCGGTGGTGATCAGTCTGCAGGCCAAAGAGCAGGCGTTTGGGCTGCTATTGCTGGGCACGCCGGATAGCCGGCGATTTACGCCCGCGGAACTGCGGCTGCTGCTGGCACTGGGGCACCAAATCGGTGTGGCGGTGGAAAATAGCTATTTGATCCAGCAAACATCGCGGCGATCCGAAGAATTGCACATGCTGAATGAAATCGGCAGGGCGCTGAGCTCCACGTTGAACAAGGAAGACCTGCTGCGGCGCTTGTGGGAAGAATTGCGGCGACTGTTCGACGTGGAGAACCTATACCTGGCGACCTTTGACTCTGCCCGAGACCAAATCCAATTTGATTTGGAATTGATGAAGGGCGTGCGGATGCCTAAACGGGCGCGGCCTGCGGGCAATCATCTGACCGAATATATCCTGCGCACGAGGCAGCCAGTACTGATTCGAGAGAATTTTGTTTCCGAAGTGAGAAAGTTGGGAGTGGACCCCATCCGAACGACCGGGTCATTCTGCGGTGTACCGCTAGTAGCGTATGACCACGCGATGGGGGTGCTGTGCGTTTATGCGGATAGTGAGCGGGTTTACGACGAGGGACATTTGGAACTGATGCGGGTGTTGGCCAGCGAGGCGAGCATCGCCATTGAAAACGCGCGGCTGTTCCAAGAAGAGCGGACGAAGGCGAGGCACTTGAGCTTAATCAACCTGATCTCGCGAGATGCGATTGCCACGCTGAACCCGGATGAGATTCTGGCGAAGATCGCCGGGCAATTAGAGAACGGACTTTCTTACGACCACATTGGAATTGCGATTCTGGATTACACGACGCGAGAGCTGATCGTCTCCGCGGAGAGCGGCAAGAGGCGCGGCGCATTGGGCCGGCGTATTCCGTTGGATACAGGATTGATTGGGCAGGTGGCGAGGACAGGAAAGGCGGCGACCTTCCGATCGTCGATCAATTCGCAAAACGGCCCACACCCTGTTTTGCCGGACACTTATGCGGCTATGGCGCTGCCGATTTTTTATGGCGATCACCTGCATGGCGTGCTGTATGTGGAAACGCTGGAACGGGCGGATTTCTCCGAAGAAGAGTCGCTGCTGCTGCACACATTAGCGGACCTGATAGCCGGAGCCTTCCATAACGCGCAGACCTTCCAACGAGCGCAGGAACAGGCAATCACCGACGGGCTGACGGGAGTGAAGACGCATCGCTTCTTCATGGAGGCGCTATCGTCGGAGTGGAAACGGTCGTCGCGCGCTGGCCGATCGTTCGCGCTGGTGTTGATGGATCTGGACCGCTTCAAGTTTGTGAATGATTTTTACGGGCATTTGGAAGGAGATTTAGTGCTGCAGCGCGTGGGGCAGATTCTGGAGACGAACTGCCGGCGCTCGGACGTGGTGGCGCGCTATGGTGGCGACGAGTTCGTGATCTTGATGCCAGAAACGACGATGGAGCAGGCGCGGCAGCTATCCATGAAATTGCGCGGATGGATTGCCTCCGATCCTTTACTGCGAGAGAAGAATATCAGCGCGAGCTTTGGAATAGCGTCGTACCCGCTGCACGGGTCCGCCCCGCAAGAACTGATTCAGGTGGCGGACGCATCGATGTACCTGTCAAAACACCAGGGCGGGAACACGGTATCGACGGCGGAGCACATCGATCCGAACGAAGCACGGCGCTGGAAACGGGATGTGCTGGAAGCATATTTGGGAGTGACCCTAAAACGCCAGTTCGCCACGGGGCCGGACGCATTTGAGGAAATCTACCAGCGGCTGAGGCAGTTCTCGGATTCTTTGCCGGCAACCGAGGGAGCGGAGCCAGGCTGCCTGGAGGGCCCAAGAGCGCTGCCGCAATCCATCTTGGACACGGTGACTTCGCTGGCGTATGCGATTGACGCCAAGGACCAATACACACAGGGACACTCACAAAAGGTGTCGGCCTATGCGGCGCTGCTGGCCGAGGCATTGGGAATGTCGGAAAGTGAAGTGGAAGAGATCCGCCTGGGCGCGGTACTGCACGACGTGGGAAAAGTGGGAATTCCAGAACAGATTCTGAACAAGAGCGGACCGCTGAACCCGGAAGAATGGGAAACGATGAAGAGTCACGTGGTTTACGGGGGCAAGTTGCTGGAGCCGTTGGATGCGCTGGAACGGATCCGGCAAATGGTTCTGCATCACCACGAGTTCTTCGATGGTTCCGGTTATCCAGAAGCCCTAGCGGCCAGCAACATTCCGTTGGGAGCGCGGATCATCACGATCGCGGACTCCTATGACACGATCACGAGCGACCGCAGTTATAAGAAGGGGCGGACGGCCGAAGAAGCACTGGCGGAAGTGGAACGCTGCGCGAATACGCAGTTTGATCCGGAGCTGGTTTCCGCGTTTGTGCAGGCCATGCGGCAGTTGCCGAACCCGATTATCGAAGTGAATTCCCTGCTCTCCCGGAACACCTAATCAGTGGTATGGTCTGTGCCCGGCCCTGCGGGCGAGACTCAAGCACCTTTGCTACAGTTGAGTAGGCAATGGGGAGATGCGTTTATGCAAACGGCATCAGTGAAATGGATTGGCGAGCAGAGGTTTTCGGCAACGAGCCCATCGGGGCACCAAGTCGCGTTTGACTCCGACCGCGAGACGAATACGGCACCGGGACCGATGGAAATGGTGTTGATGGCGCTAGGGGCATGCACGGCGACGGACGTGGTGATCATCCTAGAGAAAAAAAGGCAGAAGATCGAATCCCTGGAGGTGATTTGCTCCGGGGAACGGGCGAAGGAGCCACCTACTGTTTGGATCAAGCTGGACGTACTGTTTCGGGTGCGTGGCCGAGTGGACGAAGGTGCGTTGAAGCACGCGATGGAGCTAACCAAGGAGAAGTATTGCTCGGTGGCAGCGATGCTGAAGAAGACGGCAGACATCCGCTGGCGGCACGAAATCATCGCGTGAGAGAAGCGATTGGCTTGTGTCCGTTGAAGGGCTTCGCATAAAATCTACGTTTAGTATCTAGGTAGGAATTTCCAAGGAGTATCATGTCTCGCTGCCGCGTCACCGCAAAAATTACGGGTGTAGCCGGGTACGTACCACCACGGGTGTTGACCAACGCCGATCTGGAAAAGATGGTGGATACGACCAACGAATGGATCATGGAACGCGTGGGCATTCGGGAACGCCACCTGGCGGACAAAGGAGTGGCCGCGAGCGACCTGGCGGTGGAGGCGGTGAAGAAGTTACAGGCCGTTCACCCGTTTAATCTCCAGGAAGTCGAGCTGATCGTGGTGGGCACGGTGACGCCAGACATGATGTATCCGTCGACGGCGTGCCTGGTGCAAAGCAAGCTGGGAATCAAGGATACTTGGGGATTCGACGTGTCGGCAGGCTGCTCTGGATTTCTGTACGCGTTGAATGCCGGCGTGAAATTTGTGGAGTCGGGGCAATACAAGAAAGTGTTGGTGATCGGGTCAGACGTGAACTCCTCAATGACGGATTACACCGATCGCGCGGTTTGCATCATTTTTGGTGATGGCGCTGGAGCAGTGCTGCTGGAGCCTGCGAGCGACGGAGAAGCGGGAATTATCGATCACGTCGCGCAAGTAGAAGGAGCGGGCGGGCAGTTCCTGTACATGCCCGGAGGCGGCAGCTTGAATCCGGCAAGCCATGAAACCGTGGATCAGAAGATGCATTACATCCACCAGGACGGGAAAAACGTATTCAAATATGCGGTAAAGAAGATGGCGGAAATGACCGAGCGCATCCTGGAGAAGAATGGGATGACCGGGAAGGATGTGGATTGCTTCATCGCGCACCA
>DATKPS010000032.1:0-7405 GCA_035524015.1 Candidatus Sulfotelmatobacter sp. | reverse complement strand
GCCAAGTCACACAGGTTAATCAGTTTGCGGAAAAATGTATTCGGCACCGGGGGTCGGAGTTTTAGCTCCGACATAAATGCTTGGCAATCAATTGGGCTTCAGCCCCTGAGGAACTGCTTTTCGACTTTTTCCGCAGCCTGTTCAGCCTGTGCCCTTCATTGCCCTGCCTCTCAAACAATCGCGAATCCCTAACCTGCATTTCTCACAGTCGTGGACAAATCTCAACGTGTGCATGAAACCTGTCATCCTGAGCGAAGCGAAGGATCTCAACCGATCCACACTGCGCTCACCGCGAGCAAGCAAAAACTTTACGGTGAGATCCTTCACCCGCAAACCGCGCGCATGACAGCTTCCTGTCGGAGGTCGCGCACGGCGAGAAATGCGGACTAATTTCCTTGACAACCTATTACTATTGAGTTATAATGGCTTCTAGCTTACACGCTTTTCGCGGTTGGGGTGTCGCATGCAGGTTATCGTTCTCGTCAGAAATCCGGAGCAGTTCAATCTAAGTCCCTTCATTGCCGTACTTGCATAAAACGTCCCAGCAACTCCTTTAGAATCTGCACTTGCGCATCATTATGAAAACTCAACCACTTGCAACTCGTTTAGAATCCGCACTTACGAACCACCCCTCGACCTAACTCCTTTGTTCCTCACACTTACGCAAAAACCAACGTCTCTTTTTTCCTCTTAGTTTTCCCATTTTGGAATTGCCTGCCCTCCCGAGGCGCTGTGACCTTTTCTATAGCGCTGCGCGGATACCTGCCGCCAGCCGTTCCCACTTCCCCCGAAGCAAACCCGCTGTCATCCCGAGGTCACTTATCCTCGCGCCTCTCCTGTTCCCGGTGCGCCAAGCGGATCTCTCGCCGCTTGGCCGCTTCGTTCCATCGTCGCTTCTCTTCCGCCGTCTTCACGATCAGCGGCGGCACTGGCTTAGGCTTCCGGGTGTGCTCGTCGATGGCCACAAAAGTGACAAACGCAGACGTGGTGTGCTTCCTTTCCCCAGTCAAAATGTCCTCGGAATAGACCTCGACGCCAATCTCCAGCGAGGTATGAAACACCCGGTTCACGTGAGATTTCAGCAACACAATTTCACCCAGACTTACCGGATTCCGAAAATCGATGTAGTCCACCGAGGCCGTCACCATATAACTGTTGGCGTGCCGGCTCGCGGCCATCGCTGCCACAATATCTACCAGGTGCATCACGTGGCCACCCAGCAATTTCCCCAGCGCATTCGTCTGGGCGGGCAGCACCACTTCCGCCATCTCCGACGCCGACGCGCTCACCGGCTTGGCCTTCATCGGCTCTTCTCGAAACCTCCCTAATACGCCCTTCCCTGTTCGCGGCATTGCTCTCCTCTTTTCCTTGCGCTTTGGCTCCTGCGCTTTGGCTGTTTCCCATGTCACACGTATAATACGTCACCATGACCGAACAAACGAAAACTCGCCGCGAAAAATTGGAAGCCTTGTTGGCGCAAAATCCCAACGACGCGTTCACTCTGTATGGCTTGGCATTGGAGTACGTGAATGCCGGCGATTTTCCCACCGCCGAGTCGTATTTCCGCAGGCTGCTGGCGGCGAATCCCGATTACGTTCCCGGCTACCAGATGTATGCGCAAAATCTGGCGCAGCGCGATCGCGCCGAAGATGCGAAGGCGCTGCTTGCCCAAGGCATTCAAGCCGCCCTCCGCGCCGGCAATCAACACGCCCGCTCCGAGATGGAAGGCCTGCTGTCCGAACTCGGCTGACCTTCGCTTACCTGGTGGTTGAGTAACTAAAACGATTCGCCAGTAGGTACTGTCGCTAGCGACAGAGCCCGCCCATCGAGAAGAGCTGTAACTTTTTCTTGCAACGCTGTACAGATTGACAGTAGGCAAAGCCCGGATAGCCGGTAGGCTCGCGGCATGGCTACCAATCGGAGGTACATAAGTCTCGGGTTTCGGCCTCCCCCCAGGGAACGGGGGGCGCGGAGTTGATGGGCACATTCATGGGTGTGTAGTCTTGTCAGTTTCTCGTCCCCCGGTTTTTCGTCAGCAGTTCGCCGGTTTCCGCTCCGTATGCCAGTTCACGAGGAAGAAACGAGCGAGTGGAAAAGAATGCGGTCACAAAACCCAGTCATCCGTCAGTTGATGCCAACCGCTGATGACGGTCGCCCCGGGCGGCCAAATTCTGGCGATGCCTCCGACCACCACTGGTCCAAAGTGACGCAGATTGGCCTAGCCTGTTTTGTCCTCCTGTTAGGTTTTCTTAGTGGCAAGTTGGCAGGAACGCTGGAACTCCACGTACCGCGGCCTGTCTGGGCTCTGTGGCCCGGTTGCGCCATTCTGGTCAGCGTGCTGCTCTTGGTTCGTCGGGACCTGTGGGCGATTGTACTTCCCGCAGGACTGGCTGGTTTTGTGCTTTATGATTTAAGCGCCGGCCTCGGCCTCGGTTCTATTCTTGCGTTCATCTCAGTGGACACAGCGGAGGTGCTAACCGCCACGCTCGGCCTTGGCATTGCATTCAAGAGCGAACCGCAACTGGATAGTTTTCGGGGACTTGCGAAGTACTTCTTGTTTGCGGTCATCGCCGCACCTTTCGTAGCCGCAACGTTCGGGGCCACGTTAATCCACGGAGTTTACTGGAGGAGTTGGCGCATCATTTTTCTTTCGGAGGCGCTGGCCTTCTTGACTCTGCCACCGGCAATCCTGGGTTGGGCGGATGCCATACGCACGAGACGGGCAAAAGGTCGAAAATACTTTCGGGAAATCGCCATTCTTCTGGCGGGCGTGTTCGCCTTCGGTTACGTGATGGTGGTCATGTCAGGAAGGAGTATCACGCCGGCGTTGTTCTATGCTTTGGTGCCATTTCTGATCTGGTCGGCATTGCGCTTCGGCCAGTTTGGAGTGAGTACAGCGATCCTGGTTGTTGCCTGTCTCTCGATCTGGGGAGCGATCCAGGGCAGAGGACCATTCATGGGAGCGACTCGGCTTGATAGTGTCATATCTTTACAAGTTTTTCTGTTCTGTGCAGCCACGCCCTTTATGGTGCTGGCAGCCTTAGCAGAACAACATAAACATGCGGAAAAGAACCTGGAACAACTCAGCGGCCGTCTAATCAAAGCCCAAGAGGAAGAGCGAACCCGAATCGCGCGAGAGTTGCACGATGATCTGAGCCAGACCATGGCTCGGCTGTTGATCCGGCTGAATCGCTGTCAAACGGCGATGGAGGACGCGTCACCGCAATGCCGCGATGAGTTGGCAGGCATCACGGAGATCACCAGCGCCGTTTCGGCGAGCTTGCGGGATCTGTCCCACTTACTGCACCCCGCCACATTGACTACCTTGGGGCTGGTAACGTCAATTCGCGGATTCTGCCGGGAATTTTCAGAGCGTCACAATCTTGTCGTGAAGTTTACCTGCCGCGATATTCCAAGCGACACAGCAGAAGACGTGAACTTGTGCCTGTTCCGTGTAGTGCAAGAGAGCTTGCGGAACGTATTAAAGCACAGCGGTGCCCCAGAAGCGCACGTTGATTTGAGCGGGACGAGCAGTGGCATCGAACTGGTAATCGAAGACGCCGGAACGGGCTTCGACGTGAAATCCAATCAAGTGAGCACGGCATTGGGCCTAATTAGCATGAAGGAAAGAGTGCGACTCGTCGGTGGACATATCGCGGTGGAGTCCGAACCTTGGCACGGAACACGAATCCGGGTCGAAATCCCACTGGCCGGTATGGCTCCGGCCCGAGCTTGAATCACTGTGCGAAAAACTGCGGCGTTATCGACTTTTGTTGCTGTTAGAAGGACAATTCGAATCCGGCCATCGGGCCTTCCTGCGTCAGGTTCAGCCCAATGCGATTGTTACTGCTGTCGTTGTTGACGACCAAGCGGCTACCCAACTGATAGCCAACGTTCAGGGTGAGGTGTTTCACGACCGTGACGCCAAGGTCAGCATAGGCCGAGACGAAGTTTCCGTAGCCGAACAGATACATTCCGTAAACGTTCCCTTCGACGAACAAGCGAGGAGAATTGGTCAGGTACAAACGAAACTCGGGCCCAGCAACCGGAATGGGGGCAATCAAAGATCCGCTGGCGGACTCTGCCGTGGATCGCACGCCGCCAGTGCCTATAACCTGCGCAGCGGCCTTGATGGATGCGTGGGTGTCAAACACGTTCATCTGTACTGCCAGGCCAAGATGCCCGCGTCGCCGACGGATAACGTCATACTGATAGCCAAAAATATACAACGGTGAGGTCAAACTGGCCTGGATGGTTGCGCCGGCTTCGAAGGTTTGTCCTTGGAAGACGATGGTGCGATTGAGAACGGTTTGGTGGGACGAGTTAAACGGACCGCCACCGACATACAGATGATTCTTATGCGTGAACTTCCAGTCCAGTTTTCCGTATACCGTGGAATAGCTTCCGAAGGACAGATTCGTTTGTAAATCGATGGGCACAGTGTCGCTCGAGCCCTGCAGAGTTCCCGAAGGATAGGAGTAAATCCAAAAGCCATCGAGGCGAAGCTTGTAGGAGTCAAACTCATCCGTTTGAGCGGACGAACGCGGGATTACGACAACCGCACAAATCGCCACCGCGATCAACATCTTGAGACCACAGTTCAACAGCTTCCTTGCGCGGCTGTTTGTCATCATTCGGCACCGTGATCAATAGGAAGTCAAGCCCGGGTTAAACCGAAGGTACGAATAGTGGCCCGTAACGTCGAATTTATTACCTTCCTGGGCGTCCAGCACGCCAGTACATAACAGAATAACGGCGACCCCCAAAAGGAACCGACCTTTCATTTCAGATTCTCCTTGAAATATATTTCTCGATTCAGGAAAAATGCTCTCGAGCATTTCTGAGTCGCGGCTACTTCACCACGAGAGCGAAATTTCGCAACCTGTCACTGGCGACAGGTCTGCCGCAGTTAATCATTGATGGAGGGACGGGGAAAGAAACGTGCGCCCGGCCGATACTTCGTGGATGGCGCGCGAAAGATCGCTGGCCAGGTGGCGTTTTGTCACATACCCGCAAGCCCCTGCGGAAAAAGCTGCGGCAATATACTCCGCCTGTTCGTGAACCGACAGGAACAAAATCTTCGTACGGGAATGGAGATGGCGAAGACGCGAGGCGACTTGCAGACCGTTAAGCCCAGGCATGGTGATGTCCAGAACCAAAACGTCCGGATCAAGGCGAACGACTTCGCGGATCGCGTCCTCACCGTTCTCCGCCGCACCTACAATGTGGAACTCTTTGTTGAGCTCGTCGCGGAGATCTGACAGCATGGCACTATTGTCATCCGCCAGAAACACTTGTATGGTCGCCACCGTAGCCCCCTCGAGGGGCACCAAGCGAATCGCCCGGTCTCAACTGAGGATATGCGACGGAAACACCTTGCCAACTGTCGCAGATGACAGGCGCTGTGCATAACGGCTATCAATCGCAAAATCAGTGAGTTAGCTATACCGAAGAGATAATTCCGTGCTTTATGGCGTATTTCACGAGATCGGCGTTCTTGGAGGTTCCCAATTCCTCCATGATGCGGACCTTGTGAAACCGCACGGTGCGATAGGAAATCTTTAGCAGGTCGGAAATCTCGTGCAAGGTCCTGCCTTCGGCCAGCATCTGCAGCACTTCACGTTGCCGATCGGTCAGGTGTTGGGGCCGATCCACGGCCTTAGGGTCTCTTATGAAAATCTGGCTCATGGCCTCGCGTATTTCCGGGGCGACGTAGGACATTCCCCGCAGCGCGGCATGAATTGCCCGAAGCAATTGGGAAGACTGCGCATTTTTTAGCACGAATCCTGAGGCGCCAGCCTGCAGCGCTTCGCGAGCATATTCAACATTGTTGTTCATCGTGAGATAGATCAATTTCATATGTGGATTTTCCTGCTTCAACCGGCGCCCCGCATCGAGGCCATTCAGAGCCGGCATAGCTATGTCGACAAGCAAGACATCGGGCTGTAGCGTTTTGGCAACCGTCAGAAGATCGCGGCCGTTGTTGACACAGCCCACCACTTCATACTCCGGTTCCAGTAGTTCGCGCAGCAGATTACAAAACAGGGTATGGTCATCTGCCAAAAGTATTTTTATGCGTGCCATGTTTATGCTACTCCAGGGCAGTTTGCAGCCGTCATAACTTCAGTATTGGTGCTTAAGGGCACCCACACGTGAATGTGAGTTCCGCGATTCGGTTTAGAATCGATATGGATCGTACCGTGCAAAAGTTGGATTCTTTCCCGCATACTAATCAAACCCAGACCACCTTTGTTTTTCACTTTTGCCACCTCGAAACCCAACCCTTGGTCGCGGATTTCAAGTTGGATTCCGGACGCATGGCCTTCCATGTGCACTTGGAAGAAGCCATCGCCGCTATATTTGACGGAATTGTGCAGAGCTTCCTGAATCAGCCGGAAAAGCGCTAGCGATACTTCGCGGGGCAGCGAGTCGGGAATCGCCTCGTTGGTGAACTCGATGACGGCGCCACTCTGTTCGGAGAGTTCGCGGCAAAAGCTCCTTGTTGCTGCAACTAGACCCAGGTTATCAAGAATCGAGGGATGGAGTTCGTGCGATAGCGCCTGAACATCGCCGGTAAGTACGCAGCATTGCTGCCAAATTTGATTTAATTGCTCACCGATCTGGCGCTGCCCGGTGGCCCAAGCGTTGGCTGCTTTTTCAATTTTGAGCGACAGCATGGCCAGCCGCTGGCAAATGTCATCGTGCAATTCTCTCGCGATCTTGCCCAATTCTCGTTCCTGAGCGGCAATCAAGGATTGCAAAACCTCATCGGCCATCGTTTGTGCGGTCTCCTCGTTTGTGCAATCTCTTTTCTGGTCGCGCACCACGACTTCTTCCGGCATGTGTTCTGAGTAAAGACGGAACATCCCTCACCCCTTTGCCCGACCATTTGCAGACATTTGCGACTAACAAGAGAGGCGGAAAAAGCACCAATTTGTCGGTGAAATGACCCTTTGGCGGGGCAGCTCAGGAGCTGCCAATCAGGGTCTTCCCATGCTGAGTGTGCATCGGGGAAACTGCTATTGTGCCAAACTATAAAAAAAATAAACACCGACGGCTCGGGATTGGAAACGAGTTGCCCGAGCCGGGGTTCCGGATTAGACTTCCCCAGCGAGGGCAGGCTTTCAAACCAACCGCATGCGCGATACCTGTCCAGTCCAAGCCCTCAACCGTGCTCCCTAAGTCCACTCAAATGAAAGAATTGAACGACGAAGAATTGATGGGGCAGTTGCAAGCCGGCCAAGGCGATGCATTGGCTGTGCTATTTGATCGCTACCATCGTCTGGTCCTGAGTATCGCCCTGAAGATCGTGCGAGACCGGGGGGAAGCCGAAGACGTGATGCAGAACGTTTTTCTTGAGATTTTTCGGGCCGCGGCACAATTTAACCCTTCCAAAGGCAATACT
>DATKPS010000031.1:0-10638 GCA_035524015.1 Candidatus Sulfotelmatobacter sp. | reverse complement strand
CGGTCCATCGCAGCGATTCAGAGAACGAGCCTTGGTCCTGTGAAGCAAAAAGCGTTCTGCGAAGGAAAAAACACTTCTCTGACAAGTGCGGGAGAAGTGTTGCTTGACTTTGCCTTCGTTGTTATAGACAGGATGACAGGTTTGTTTTGTTGGGGGAGAAGCGCGGACAACGGCTGAACAGGTTGCGGAAAAACTCGAAAGCAATTCCTCAGGGGCTTAAGCCCAATTGATTGCCACGCATTTATGTCGGAGCTGAAGCTCCGGCCCCCCGGGCGGCAGACACATTTTTGCGCATGAGGTGAGTTTGTGCTGCAAGGGCGGAGCTTCTGCGACTTGTGGAGGGTGATTAATCGGCGGGTACTGCGGGGTTGGCGAAGAATTTCAGGATGCGCCGGCGGAATTCCGCAGGCTGATGGCCCAAGGCCCCGGTGTGAAAGGCGCGGGGAACCACCCAAAGCGTCTTGGGACCACGTGCCGCGGCGTAGATTTTTTCGGTGTGACGACAGGGCAGGGTGGTATCGGCGCCGTCGCAAATCAGAAACACAGGGAAGGTCCGTGCGGCCACGGCCTGTTGGGGCGAAACATTGGCAGCCGGAAAGCCAGCGAGGGCTTGACCACGAGCGAGCATGACCCACGCGCCGGGAGCGAACAGAGTTTTCCCGAGCCACGGATATTTCTGGAGACCGGCGTAATCGTAGGAGGCTTCCCGCAGGCTGGCGAACGAAGATTCGGCCACGACCGCTTCCATGCGCGAATCGGCCGCGGCGGATTGCAGAGCGATTCCGGCGCCCATAGATTCGCCCAAGGCATAAATGTGCGTGGGATGCTCAGAAGCGACCAACGCGTCGACGATGGCGCGAGTGTCGTTGCGTTCGAGCCAACCGTAGGTGCCGATGGAGCCGTCGCTTTCGCCGTGGGCGCGTGCGTCCATCATGGTGACGCCGTAACCCGCGCGAAGTAGGATGAGCGCCGGTTCGAGAACGCCCATGCGGTTATCGGCGACGCCGTGAAAAAGCAGAACCCACGCGCCATTGGGCCGCGCGGGGCGCACTTTCCAGCCGTGGAGGAGCACGCCGTCTGGGGCGCGCACATCGAGGGGCATGCGGAGCGCTCCTAATTGGGCGAAGGAAACATCGGCTTGTTGCACGAGGTCGGGCGTGAGTGGGCGGCGAACGGGATGAAGAAAGGAAGGAGCGACCAGCCATCCGAGGACCATGGCCACGAGGGATGGAGCGAGAAGCAAGAAGAGTGCGGTGCGAAGGATACGCCGGGGCATGGGTGTCTAAAGTAAGGAACGCAATAGGAGCAATCTTAGTTCCGCATGAGGCAAGATGCACGACCCCAACTGCAAAAGCGGCATGTGGGGCACCCCGACGGTTGGAGCTCCGAAGAACACAGACTAAAGTCTGTGCTACGAGCGGAAAAGGACGTCTTCGCGCTGGAACATTTTTACGGCTAAGAACAGCGCGACCGCGGCATAGACGCAGGTGGAGAAGAAAATGATGGCGATGAAATTCCAGTGGTAGGTGCCGGTGACCAGTTCTTTGCAGAGCAAGCTGGCGTTGAGAATGGGCACCAGCGCGAGCTTGGCGGTCAGATCGATGGGCAGCATAGCGGCCACGGCGGGGATGATCACCACGAACATCAGCGGGCTGATGTAACTCTGCGCCTCCTTGTAGCTTTTGGCGAAGAGCGCCACGGTCATGAGGCCAGCGGCGAAGAGCACAGCAACTGGCAAAACCATAATGAAGATGGAGAGCACGGTGGTGAAGTGGATTTGCAGCTGCATCTGCTGCGCGTCGGGGCCGGCCTGATCGAAGGCATGCGCGTGCTCCAGCACCGCGAACGAAACGCCCATAGAAGTGACGGAAAGCGCGGCGGTGACCAGCGCGGCGGTGAGCACCAGGAAAAACTTGCCAAAAACCAGATCCACGCGGGCGATGGGGCTGGAAAGAATGGTTTCCATGGTGCCGCGCTCTTTTTCACCGGCGGTCAGGTCCATAGCAGGATACATGCTGCCGGTCAGGCAAAGAAGAATGACCATGTAGCCGATCAAGCCACCAAAGGCAGCGCCACCGACTTTTTCGGGGGGAGCCACGTTGTTGTCCTTAATATCGAACGGCTTCAACGCAGTATCGGGCAGATGCTGAGCCACCAGATTCTCGTGCACAATGCGATCGCGGTATTTTTGCAAGGTTTCTTGCACGTTGCTCGTGGCCAGCTCTGATTTCAGGTCGCCACTGTAATTGTGGATGAGCACGGTCGCGCTCTTCTGGTGCGCGATGTCGTCCTGTAGGCCCGGAGGGATTTCGACGGCCGCGCGGATGTCCTTATTGATGATTTCGTTTTTCCAATCGGGTTTGCTGGGAACGATTTTCACTTTCGGCGAGTCCCGCAACTCCGCGAGGATTTCCGGCGAGTCCTCTCCGCCGAGAATCATGATGGCGGGCACTTCTTCCTTGGCCTTGCCGATCAGTGCGGAAACGGCGGCGCCGAGGCCGGCGGTGAGTAGAGGGAAAAGGATGAGCGGCACGAGGAGCGAAGAAATCAAGGTGCGGCGGTCGCGGAGCGCTTCGCGGAGTTCCTTGCGGTAAACGACGCCAATGTTGCGGAGATTCATGTCAGTTCTTCTCCTGAGGAACATAGAGCGGGGCGACGATTTGCACGAAAATTTCCTCGAGGTCGTGTTGGCGGTAGCGAGCGCGCAATTCTTCCAGGGTACCTTCCGCGAGCAGCTTGCCGGATTGAATGATGCCGACGACATCGCACAGCTTCTCGACTTCGCTCATGATGTGCGTGGAGAAGATCACGGTTTTGCCGCGCTGGCGGCACTCGCGGATGAAATCGATGATGGTGCGGGCGGTCATGACGTCGAGGCCACTGGTGGGTTCGTCGAAAATCATCACTTGGGGATCGTGAATCAGGGTGCGGGCGATGGAAGTTTTCTGCTTCATGCCGGTGGAAAGCTTGTCGCAGCGGGTGTCGCGAAACGAGTTCATGTCCAGGCGGGAGAAAATATCGTCGATACGCTTGGTTAAGGTGACTTCATCGAGTCCATTCAGACGGCCGAAGTATTCGACCATCTCCTGCGAAGAGAGGCGGGGATAAAGAGCGGTGGCGGTGGAGAGAAAGCCCACGGCGGAGCGCACTTTCTGCGGTTCGTCGACCACATCATGTCCGTTGACGAGAGCGGTACCGTCGGTGGGCTCCAGGATGGTAGCCAGCAAGCGGAGGGTGGTGGTTTTGCCGGCGCCGTTGGCACCGAGGAGACCGTAAATCTGGCCGGGCTTGCAGGTGAAGGTGACGTGATCCACGGCGCGAACCCGGCCGCGCTTCTTGTCGTGGAAGTCTTTGATAAGACCACGCGCTTCAATCATAGAGCTTCCCTTCGAGGCATCTACAGGAATGGGCAACACCGCTTGCTATGGGGAATACGCAGGCGCCAGGGGGAGAATATCAGGAGACCGGGGCGTCGGAGGGCCAATTATCCTTTGTGGCAGTTTGGGCACTGTTTGGCATCGAATTTATCAGTAGGGACGCGGAATACGTTGTTGCACTGGACGCAGACGCGGTGGATATACGATTTGGGAGCGGATGGAGCTTGCGGTTGAACAGTCTTCTGATCGGTAGACGCCGGAGCGATAGGCGAGTTGGCCATGGCGGCATTCTATCACGTGGTTCTGTGCGGGCGGCATCCCCGTCCGGGCTTAAGGGCATCCCAAAGAAAAGGGCCTGAAGTCTATGGAGAAATGGAGTAACCTCCTGATAGACTGTAGGTTAGCGTTTACCGCCAGCAGAAACCGGGCAACCTGCTCTCACCATCACGCGATGAGGTCGCAGCGGAAGGAGTCCGCCAAGGTGACGCCTTGGCACTGGTATGCCGAGCGAAGGAACGTTAACAACGCTAATGGATAGGAAGTTGAGAAACCGGACGCTCTTGCTGCTAGGACTGGCGGCGGTGCTGGCGTTTGTGTTGATTCGGGTGAGCGGGCGGCAGCCAGTGGCGAAAATATCGGCGTCGAAGCCGGTGCGGCAACCGATGCAATCGTCGATCACCAGCAACGGGAAAGTGGAGCCGATTTCGCCGTACATCGTTAATGCGCAGCTAGACACGTTTGTGAAGAAGGTGTACGCGACCGAAGGGCAGAACGTCAAGAAAGGGCAGTTGCTTTTGGAATTGGACGTGAAGGACGCGGCGGCGCAGCTGGCAGCGGCCAAATCCAGGTTGCTGCATGCGCAGGATAATCTCCGGGCCGCCGAAGCCGGAGGGCGAGCGGATGTGGCGGCACAGATGTCGAGCGATCTGGCGAAAGCGCAGGCGGAACGGGATCGTCTGCAACACGAGCATGACGCGTTGGAACGGCTTTTAGCAGAAGGCGCGGCAACCAAAGACGAACTAGCGGCCAACGAATTGCAGCTGGCGAAAGCCAAGGCTGATGTAGACAGATACAGCGCGGCGAAACAGGAATTCAAGCGGCAGCAGGGCGTGGATGCGTCGAGCGCAGAGCTGGCGATGCAGCAGGCGCAGAGCGACGTAGCGGCGCTGGACGAAAAGGTGCGGCAGGGACGAATCACCGCACCAGTGGATGGCACGCTGTATTCGTTTCCGGTGAAAACCGGGCAGTACGTGAAGACCGGGGATTTGTTGGCGGAACTGGCGGATTTGCATCAGGTGCGGGTGCAGGCGTTTGTGGACGAACCAGATTTGGGCGGCTTGGAACCGAACTTGCCGGTCAGGATCACCTGGGATGCGTTGCCGAATGTGGCGTGGCAAGGCCGGACCGAAACGGTGCCCAAGCAGGTAGTGGCGCGAGGACTGCGCAGCGTGGGCGAGTTGTTCTGCTCGGTCAATAACGAAAAATTGCAACTACTGCCGGGCACAAATGTGAACGTGCGGATCAATTCGAAGGAGCGAGACAATGCTCTGACGGTGCCGCGCGGAGCGGTGGAAACCGAGAATGGAAAGCGGTACGTGTTCGTGGTGAAAGACGGCGTAGGAACCCAGACGCTCGAGAAGCGAGAGATTCAGGTGGGGATTGCCGACGCGACGAATTACGAGGTGCTGAGCGGCTTACAGGGCAATGAAGTTGTGGCGTTGCCCGGCGATGTGGATTTGAAGAATGGCATGCTGGTGAAGGTAGTGAACATGGACAATTCCAACATCGAGAGCCAAAAGGATGCAGGGATTTAAGAGCGTTCTGGCGGCTGCGCTGTGCCTGTGGGTCTTGCAGGCGGGAGCCGCTGGACAAAGCAACTCGCTGGACGCGGCGAAGAGCGCGTACGAGAAAGGCGACTACAACAAAGCCATCGAACTGCTAAAGGCTGAAGCGCAGCAGGAACCGAACAACGGAGAAATTCAGTTGCTGCTGACCAAGGCCTACCTGGAATCCAACCAGTACGACAATGCGATCAGCAGCGCGGAAAAGGCGGTGTCGCTCGATGCGAACAATTCCGTGTATCACCAGTGGCTGGGCGAAGCGTACGGGCAAAAGGCCGATCACGTGTCAATGTTCAGCGCGTATTCGTGGGCACGCAAAACGCAGAAAGAGTTCGCGGCAGCGGTGCAGCTGAACGACCATAATTTCGACGCGGATCAGGATTTGGTGGAATACGATTGCACCGCGCCTTCGATGGTTGGGGGTGGCGAAGACAAGGCCGAGGCGCTGATCCAGAAAATGCTGACGTTGGACCCAGCGGAGGGTCACTTCGCGCAAGGAGTTTGCAAAGCGGTGAAGAAAGATTATGCCGCGGCCGATGTGGAATACGGCAAAGCGCTGGCGGCAAAGCCAAAAACCGCTGACCGCATCTACGACATTGGGGATTATTTCCTGCAGCGCGGGCAGGGCGACAAGCTGTTGCAGGTGGCCGCCGCGGGCGAAGCGTTGGCGCCGCAAGATCCGCGCGGGAAGTATTACGAAGCGGCCGGCTGGATTTTGAGCGGGCAGAAGTACCCGGAAGCGGAGCAGCAACTGCGGCAGTATCTGGCGGCGGGGCCGATGCGCTCGACGTATCCGGCTCCATGGGATGCGCATTACTGGTTGGGGCGGCTGTACGCGGCGCAAAAAAATACTGCGCGAGCGCGCAGCGAATACCAGGAAGCGTTGAAGCTGAATGCAAAATATAAGAAAGCGGATGAAGCTCTGAAGCAGCTCGGCGGGCAGTAAGCCGTTGATTTCGGGGCATCCCGGCGGATGCAATTCAAAGAATCATTATCGGTGGCGGTTGACGCGTTGAGGTCGAATAAGCTGCGCGCGGTGCTGACGTCGATTGGGGTGATCATCGGAAGCGCATCGATCGTATTGGTGGTGACGGTATCGCTGACCAGCCGGAAATTCGTGATTTCGCAGATTGAAGCGGTGGGCTCAAACCTGGTGTGGGTGGAGTTGGTAAAACGGCCCGGGAAGGCGCAGCCGCTGAGCCACGAACTCACTCTGGGCGATCTGGAAGCGGTCAGGGACAGCATCCCGGATTTGACGGCAAGCGCCGGGCTGACGGATCTCCCGATGGTGGTGGTGGTGAACGATCAGGAATTGCCGGTAACGCTGCTTGGAGTAACCGAGGGGTACCAGGCAATCCGGCGACTGGTGGTTTTCCGTGGGCGGTACTTCGACGCGGGTGACATGGCCACGCGCAGCAAGGTTTGTTTGCTTACACGCGATTTGGCCACCCGGGCGTTTGGGTTGGAGAATCCCATCGGACGGGAGTTGCGGGTGGGCGACGTTACCTTCACGGTGATCGGGGTGTTTCACGAGCGAGCTTCCACCTACGGCCTGTCTGAAATCCAGAAGGACACGGTGATCATTCCGTTTCCGTTGATTCAATATTTCACCGGCGATGACCACGTGGGCACGCTACAAGCACAAGCGGGCACACCGGACGAAGTGGCGATGTTGGCCAAGCGGATGCGTGAGTTGCTGGTCAGCCGGCATCCGCCACAGGCAGAGTACAACGTGCAAACGCTGGTTGGGATTTTGGCGGCGGCGAAGAACATTTCGCTTGGACTGACCATTATGCTGGTGCTGGTTGCCTTTATCGCGTTGTTGATTAGCGGCGTGGGGATCATGAATATTATGTTGGTGACGGTGAGGGAGCGCACCCGGGAAATTGGAGTGAGGCGAGCGATCGGGGCGGCGAAGAAAGAAATCATGACGCAGTTCCTGATTGAGGCGCTATTGATCAGCGGTGGCGGTGCGGTGCTTGGAATATTGATCGGGCTGGCAATTCCGGTGGGGGTGCAGCAGTTACTGCCCGGGAATTTGCGGGTACCGATTTCGGGTTGGAGCGTGGTTGCGGCATTTCTGGTGTCCAGTTTGACGGGGCTGTTTTTCGGTTGGTTGCCGGCGAATCAGGCGGCGAAGCTCGATCCGGTGGAATCGCTGCGCTACGAATGAATTCACGAAGCCGCCGGGCAGGAGGAGTAGCTATGGCGTGGATGCGTGGAATGGTGTGCGCGGCATTGTGTATTTCGGGGAGTTGCGCACCGTTGTTGGCACAAAACCCGGCGAGCAGCGAAGCGAGTGCCACACCAGTCGTGCTGACGCTGAAGCGCAGCATCGACCTGGCACTGCAGAACAGCAAGGACATTCAACTGGCAAAACTGCAAGTGCGCGTGTCCGATAACACCGCGAGCATCACGCAATCCGAGTTTCATCCAAACTTCTACGCCGGATCGGGCGCCGGATATACCTACGGCTTGCCGGAAACGCCGGGGGGAAGGCCGCCATCGATCTTCAGCCTGACCTATACGGAACAGATTTTTAACGGCCCGCTGAAGGGATTGGAAAGGGAACAGCAGGAACAGGCGAAGGCGCAGCGTTTGGTGCTGGAAGATACACGAAACGCGGTGATCGAACGGGTAGCTACGTCGTATCTGGAATTGGTGAAGGTGCGGCACTCTTTGGAATTGCTGCGGAAGGAAAAAGAGAGCGCGGAGAAAATTGTGGATGTTACGCAGGAGCGGCAAGGCGAGGGATTCGAATTGCCGACGGAAGTGACGAAAGCGCAGTTGACGCGGGCGCGGGTAGTGCAGCGGATTTTACAACTGGAAGGGCGGCAGGATGAATTAGAGGTGTATCTGCGCGACCAAATGGGGCTCGCGCAGGAGCAGCCGATTGAGGTGACTCCGGAGGATCTGCCCGGCTCAGCGGAGCAAGAGGGAGCGACGCTGGTGGCCATGGCTTCGCAAGGGAACACGAGCTTGGCGTTCGCGGAGTCGGATGTGAAAGCCAAGGAATTTCGGCTGCAGGGAGAAAAGAAGGGCTATTGGCCAACGCTGCAGTTGGTGACGATTTACGACCTGCTGTCCAAATATAACTTCAGGAATTATTCGGATATCTACAATCATTTCACGTACAACAACCTGAATGCCGGGATCAACGTGAACGTGCCGATTTTCAGTTCGAAGACGCGGGCGGATGTCGCGCTGGCACAGGCCAGCCTGGATGAAGCCAAGCTGAATCTGGCCAGCAAGCGCACGCAAGTGAGCGCAGAAGTGCGGCAGCGCTCAAAAAAGGTGCAGGAAACCGACGCGGCCAAAGAGGTGGCGCGCCTGGAATTGCAGTTGGCGCAACAAAACCTGGCGGTGCTGCAATCGCAGTTTAACGAAGGCAAAGCCAACTTGCGCGAAGTGGAGCGAGCCCGCCTGGACGAAAATGAAAAGTGGATGGCGTATCTGGATGCCAATTTCCAACGGCAGCAGGCGCAACTGGAACTGTTGCGCAGCGCGGGACAGATTGAGAAGGCGCTGGAATAGCACGCATGCTCGAAAAAAAGGACCTCGAGCTTCTACGGCAGGCACTGGAAAAGTTGGATGCGGGATTCGCTGCGCTGCCGGAGGATTCGCGAACGCCCGCTGATGAGAGTCGAATCGCCAAGGTTTTGATGGCAACTGCTGAACGGCTGCAAGACAACTACCCCTACTTTCACCCACTGTATGCGGGGCAGATGATCAAGCCGCCGCATCCGGTGGCGCGCCTTGCGTATGCTTTGGCACAGTGGATCAATCCGAATAATCACGCGCTGGATGGTGGGCGCGCGTCTTCGACCATGGAGAAAGAGGCCGTCGCCGGGTTGGCCAAGATGTTCGGCTGGACGGAGCATCTGGGCCATTTAACCAGCGGCGGCACCATGGCTAACCTGGAAGCGCTTTGGGTGGCAGGGCAGTTGATGCCGGGGAAAACGATCGTTGCCAGTGAGCAGGCGCATTATACGCACCACCGGATCAGCGGCGTGTTGCGGCTACCATTTGAGTCGATTGCCTGCGACGAGCGCGCGCGTATGGATTTGCAGGCGCTCGAAACGCGATTGGCAAAACGCGACGTAGGAACCGTGGTGGTGACGATGGGGACCACGGCGACGGGCTCGGTCGATCCTTTGACGGAGATTCTGGCACTAAAGGAAAAGTATGGATTCCGGGTGCATTGCGACGCGGCGTATGGAGGATACTTCGGATTAGCGGGGAACTTGGCGGAAGAAACGCGGCGGGCGTTTGATCGCATGGGCGATGCGGACTCGATCGTGATTGACCCGCATAAGCATGGGTTGCAGCCGTACGGCTGCGGATGCGTATTGTTTCGGGATCCCAGCGTGGGGCGGCTATACAAACACGATTCGCCTTACACCTATTTCAGCTCGAAGGAAATGCATCTTGGGGAGATTAGTCTGGAGTGCTCGCGGCCAGGAGCGGCGGCAGTGGCGCTGTGGGCGACGCAAATGCTGTTGCCGTTAGTCAAGGGCGGCGAATTCGCGCAGGGCTTGGAGAAGTGCCGGGAAGCGGCGCTGGAGTTCCACCGGAGAATCGGGAGCGATTCGCGGTTGGTGGCGGCATTTGTTCCGGAGCTGGACATCGTCATTTTTGCGCCGCGCGCGGAAACCGCCAGCGCATCCTCCACCTTGAGCCGGCAAATCTTTGAGGCGACGGCTAAACGGAATCTGCATCTGGCCGTGGCGGAACTGCCGGTGCGATTCTTCCTGGGTCCCTCGGAGTGGAGGAAGCAGGAGAGAGCGACGCTAACCTGCCTGCGATCGGTGCTGATGAAGCCCGAGCACGGCGAATGGGTGCCGCGCATCTGGGAGATTCTGTCGGCGTCGACAGAGGAGGTCCTGGGGAAGGGGCGCGGATCGAACGTTGTGTAGCGTTATGCCCGTTGTGGCGCGGCAAGTGCCACTTAATGCGGGATTTAGCCATTGGATGCATCTTTCGAGGCTTTTGCAGAAAGGGCTGCCGGGATGTAACCAAGTTCGGTAAACTATGATCTAGACCTATTGGGGCAGCGAAACCAGCCGAGTTCTGGGAAGGATAAGTGCGGCTGGCTGGGCGCAGGTTTGCGCAGGGAATCTGACTCACACTGAGGGTGACGAATGCCTGATGTATTGAAGACATTGCTTTTGAATCCGCCGAGCTTTGAGAATTTTGACGGCGGAGCCAGTTCGCGTTGGCCAGCGACGCGCGAGATTGAATCGTATTGGTTTCCGGTGTGGCTGACCTATCCAGCGGGACTGATCCCGGGCAGCCGGCTGCTTGACGCGTCCCCGCACAAAATTAATTGGCAGCAGACGGTACAGATAGCGAAGGACTATGAGTTCCTGGTGCTGTTCACCTCCACGGTGGGCTTCGAGAGCGACGTTAAGTTGCTGAGA
>DATKPS010000030.1:0-7567 GCA_035524015.1 Candidatus Sulfotelmatobacter sp. | reverse complement strand
GCATCCGCATAGGGCACGATCTGGTCGTCTTCGCTGTGCATGACGAGCACGGGAACGGTGATCTTCTTCAGATCCTCGGTGAAGTCGGTTTGGGAGAAGGCCACGATGCCGTCATAGTGCGCCTTAGCTCCTCCCATCATGCCCTGGCGCCACCAATTCCAAATCACGGCCTGCGATGGTTTCGCGCCGGGGCGGTTGTAACCATAGAACGGTCCAGCCGCAATTTCGTAGTAAAACTGGGAGCGGTTGGCGGCGAGCTGGGCCTGGAAGTTGTCAAAGACGTCTTTGGGGAGTCCGCCTGGATTGGCCGCGGTCTTCAGCATAAGCGGCGGTACCGCGCTGATAAGCGCCGCTTTAGAGACCCTACCTTCGCCGTGGCGCGCCAAGTAGTGCACCACTTCACCGCCGCCGGTGGAGTGGCCAACGTGGATGGCATCTTTCAGGTTGAGATGCGCGGTCAACGCGGCGAGATCGTCGGCGTAATGGTCCATGTCGTGGCCGCCATCGGTTTGAGTGGAACGGCCATGACCGCGGCGGTCGTGGGCGATGACGCGATAGCCGTGTTTGAGGAAAAACATCATCTGCGCGTCCCAATCGTCGGCGGACAGTGGCCAGCCATGACTGAAAACAATCGGTTGCCCGCTCCCCCAATCCTTGTAATAGATGCTAGTCCCGTCTTTGGTGGTGATTGTGCCCATCGACAATTCTCCTTTCGATCAGGTGCTTGAGGTTAGATACGGGCCAGAGCGCGTTTGACACAGATTTTTTGGGCGGGGATATTTCAGCAGATTGGAACTACGCGGCGGTTTCTGACCGTCCGCGCGCAATGGCTCGCAGGGCCACGGAACGGCGCAACGCCGCGCGCCCATGAAAGAAGCGTCCCTTTGCGGCAGCGACGGAAATGTCCAGGACCTTGGCGGTGTCTTTCAGCGAGAGTTCGTGAAGATGGCGGATTTCCAGAACCTTTCGGATGCGCGGGCGCAGGTTGCCAATGGCCTTGTGCAGGATGCGGTTGCGTTCGCGTTCCACGTAGCTTTGCTCGGGGTTCCGCCGGCCATCCACCATTTGCGGATGAAAGCGTTCTGCGCCGGATTCGTGGAGTTCATCGATGGAGAGTTGTTTGGCGCCGCTGCGCTTCCTGCGGATCATGAGCGAGGAATTGATCAGAATGCGCGTGAGCCAGGTGGAAAAGCTGGACTTTCCGTGAAAGTTCTTGATGTGCATGAACGCGCGCATCAAGGAATCCTGCAGTGCATCTTCGGCGTCTTCGCGGTTTCGGGTAATGTGCAACGCCGTCCTCAGCAGCCGAGCTGTATGTATCTTGGAAAGAGCCTCGAAAGCTTCCGATTCCCCACGTTTCGCCCGTAAGATAAGTTGCGCTTCAGTGATGTTTTGGACTGGATGAGCCAGACCGCGCGAAGCATCCCCTGGAGCGAGAGAATGTTGCAAACTCATGATTATTTCCCCCAATTTGACGCCCGTTGATATGTACTGTGCCGTGGCGTCGCGTGTAAGATGACCCAATTCGCAGGCCCAATACATCACGCGATGGAATGTTTTTTCGCTACCACCTTTGGTGTAGGAGCAACACCCCCTCACGATTCAGGGGAGCGGGGCGGAATGACAATCTCCCGGCGTCCAAACAGATAGCCGTCCACGGAAAAAGCGCCAGGTCCGATCAAAGCAATCCCTAAGGCCATGACGGCCAAGAGCACACCAATTACCGGAGCGCCTAAGGAACCCAGAGGAGGCGCTGGGATCCACGCAAGCGCAATGCTTAAAACACACAAGCTCAGCAGGGCGCTGGCGATTACTGTGACCACGCCGACGACCAGCGCCACCCCACTCGCCGCTAAAACTGCTCCGACGAGCCACACCGAAAGGACATGATGGGCCGGACTCGAAAGACAGGAAATGCCGAGAACAATCGCGACGGCACCTACGGCTAGCCGTAACAACAGCAGCCCCAGACCTGGCCTTCCATCGGGAAAACTGGAGAATAAGCGTTGCAGCGGAAGCCTCCCGACCGTGCGTACAGACGCACGCGACCAAGTTACTTCGCCGCTGGCGGGCAAGGAAACCCTTCATGTCGTAATCTTTTGGTAACCCTTTTGGGGTATGGGTCCTAGGGTTGTGTGCCAGAAGTTCCTGGCATTTCTCGTTGGCCGGTTCAGGGCTCCTACGTTGGTGCAATAAGAAGGCCGAGGCGCTAGAATCAGAACCTTGTTCTCAAACACCGATGGGCACCGTGATTGGTAAGAACGCCAAAATGTTTGCGCGGAATTCGCTGCAGTCCGGGAGTCGTTCAAGTGGCTGCGTTTACCGACTAGCATCGCTGGCGATATTAGCGCTGCCTGTTGCCATGTTACTGATGCAGGGATGTCGCGCACAGAAGACCGATGGTCCTCCCTCGATTGAGCTGACCAAAATCCCACCAGCGGCACAGGGGGGCCGCGAACGAGTCGATACGATTGCCGGCTTGGTAAAGGGTGCGCATCCAGGTCAGCATATTGTGGTTTACGCGCGCAGTGGCCCGTGGTGGGTGCAGCCCTGGCCCGACCACGACCTAATTCCGATTCAGCCGGACTCCACGTGGAGCACCGAGACACATTTGGGCTTCGAATACGCGGCGCTGCTGGTGGAACCGGGCTACCAACCGGCGCCGACCATGGACGTGCTTCCGAACCAAAGCGCCACGATTACAGCGATTACCACGGTTAAGGGATCTGGGGCGATCGCCTTGGCGCCCACCAAACCGCTTAAGTTTAGCGGCTACGACTGGCGGGTTCGTACCATCTCCAGCGACCGCGGCGGGATGAATAATCTTTATGACGGGGACAATGCGTGGACCGACGAAAAAGGGGCATTACACCTGGAGATCAAGAAAAAAGGGGACAAGTGGTCGTGCACGGAAGTGGTTTCCGACCACAGCTTCGGTTACGGGACATATATCACGGTAGTACGAGACGTTTCTCTCCTGGAGCCTTCCACAATTCTGAGTTTTACGACGTTTGACGACTGGGGCGGCGAACAGCACTATCGAGAAATGGATACGGAATTCGGGCGGTGGGGCGAACCCGACCGCAAGAGCAATGCGCAATTCGGCATCCAGCCGTTCTATGTGCCTGGCAATCTGGACCCCTTCGTGGCGCCGACCGGCCCATTAACGAATTCCCTGCACTGGGAATCCGGGCGCGCGAGTTTCGAAACCGTGAGAGGGGAATCGAATCACGGAGAGGGGCGAGTGGTCGCGCAGCACGTGTTTACTTCCGGGGTTCCGACGCCAGGGAAGGAAACATTTCAATTTCTGTTTTATGTGGTGGCCAGCGAAAAAGCACCGGAACTGAAGGACGCCGAAGTCGTCATCGAAAAATTTGAATATCTGCCATGAGGAATTGATAGGAATGCGGCTATTCAGAGCGGCGCTGTTGGCATTGTCTTTGAGCCTGGCAATGAGTGCGTTTGCCACCGACCCGCGGCGGGAGCTGTCGCAATACCAACACGACAGTTGGGGAAGCGAGCGAGGTTTCCCCGGGGGTGCGGTCTCGTCGATCGCCCAGACGACCGACGGCTACCTGTGGATTGGCACGGATCGGGGCCTAGTGAGATTTGATGGGCTGAACTTTCGCTTGTATCAAAGCGGCGGGCCGGGCATGCCCATTGGCGCGGTTTCGCAGTTATCTGCCGATAAGCAAGGAAATCTTTGGATTCTGCTGAAGACCACGCAGGTTCTCCGTTATCGGGAAGGAAGATTCGAAGCGGGTCATGGCGAAGCGCAGTTTGGGATCACCGCGATTGGGCGACGGCAGAACGGTTCCGTGTTGCTTTCCTCGGATGCTTTCGGGCCACTGACTTACGCGGATGGGAATTACGCGTCGCTGGCCAATGCGAATAACTCCTCGGCGTCGACTGGGGTGCTGCAACGGGCAGACACTCTCTCGAGCCACCTGAGTTGGGCTACGGGGGTTACACCGCATCGATTTGTGGAGCCGGATGCTCCGGTGGTATCCGTGGCGGAAACCACCGACGGCAAGCTTTGGCTGGGGACGCGAGATACCGGACTGTTTTACATTTCGGCCGGGCGGCCGCTCGCCGACGCGAACAATTTGCTGAAAATCCCTGTCAATTGTCTGCTTCCTTTACAAGCTGGGGAACTGTGGATTGGTACGGACCATGGAATTTTGCGGTGGGACGGCAATGGGCTGACACCCAATGGAGCGGCTCAAGCTCTGCAGGAGCAGAAGATAGTGGCCATGATCCGCGATCGCGATTCCAACATCTGGGTCGCGACCGCCGACGGATTAATTCGCATCAACCCACAAGGAGTGTTGGACCAATCACGCGAGAGCAACAGCATCTCTGTGTTGCTGGAAGATCGCGAAGGCAATATTTGGATGGGCACACGCGTTGGGTTGGAGCGGCTGCGGGATGACACCTTTCTGAGCTATCCGGCGGGAAGTGAAGCGCAGAGTGCGGGCCCGGTATACATCGATGAGAGCAATCGCGCCTGGTTTGCTCCTTTCGATGGCGGGTTGCGTTGGATCAAAGGGCAGCAGCGCGGCTTTGTCGACGAGGACGGATTGGATCACGATGTCATTTATTCCTTGAGCGGCCGCGGCAATGAGCTGTGGATCGGAAGGCAGCAAGGCGGGCTGACGCACCTGGTGTACGACGGCCCTTCGCTGCATGCCAGAACCTACACGCAGGCCGACGGCTTGGCGCAAGACAGTGTCTACGCAGTGCACGAAAGCCGCGACGGGACGGTGTGGGCCGGGACGTTAAATGCGGGTGTCAGCGCCTTTGCCAACGGCAGCTTCAAGACCTACACCACGGCCGACGGCATGTCTTCGAACTTCGTTACCGCGATTGCGGAAGGCTCCGGCAATCGGATGTGGTTTGGCACTTCCGACGGGTTGGATGAGTTTGCGGACCACCAGTGGCGAATTTTCAAAGTCCGTGAGGGGCTGCCTTCCTCCGAGCTGACCTGCCTGATGGTCGACGCCACGGACACGCTGTGGATCGGCACAAAGTCCGGCGTGGCCTTTTTGCGTGCTGGGCGCATCCACATTCCTGCGGACCTCCCTGCGGTGCTGCGAGAACAAACACTGGGCATGGCTGAAGACAAATTCGGTTGGCTATGGATTACCACTTCCAATCACGTGTTGCGGGTGAACCGCGAGCGGTTGATGACCGATCAACTCAGCGAGTCCGATCTACGGGAATATGGTCTCGAGGACGGATTGCGGGGTACCGAAGGGGTGAACCGCTTTCCTTCTGTGATGGCTGATGCCGAGGGAAACATCTGGCTTTCGACCAATCGAGGGATTTCCGTGGTCGATCCACAACGAGCCCTGCGTAGTTCCGCGCCGGTGATTGTGCAAATTGAAGCAGTCACCGTGGACGGAACTCCGGTGAACCCCAATGAGCTGGCCATGCTGTCTGAGAAACCGCGGAGATTAACGGTGACGTACACGGGTCTCAGCCTCTCTGTTCCCGACCGGGTGCAATTCAAGTACAAACTGGAGAACGTGGACGACAAGTGGAGCGAGGCGGTAAAGGTGCGGCAAGTCACCTACAACAATCTGGCCTCCGGGTCGTATCGTTTTGTGGTCGAGGCAAGCGACAGCCAGGGAGTGTGGAATAGCGGGGAATCCGCGTTTCAATTTCGCATTGCGCCGGCTTACTGGGAGACCTGGTGGTTTCGGGTGGCCGCCGTGGGGCTGGGCGCGCTGGCCGTGTTTTTGTTTTATCGTTTGCGCATGCGGGCATTTGCCCAGCAGATGAACGTGCGGTTTGAGGAGCGACTGGCGGAGCGTACCCGCATTGCCCAGGACCTTCACGACACGCTTTTGCAAGGTTTCCTCAGCGCGTCCATGCAGCTGCATGTGATCGTGGATCAGCTTCCCCCCGACTCACCCACACAGCCCGCGCTCAATCGGGTTCTGGGTCTGATTGGCCGGGTGATCGACGAGGGGCGCAACGCAGTGCGCGGGTTACGCACTTCGGACAAGGAGTCGCTGGATTTTGGGGAAGCCTTCTCGCGGATCAAGAGCGAATTTCCGAATCAGGACAACGTGGCGTTTCGCGTGGTAGTTCAGGGGACACCGAAAGCGCTGCACCCCATCATTCGTGACGAGATTTATCGCATTGGGCATGAAGCGTTGACCAATGCCTTCCGTCATTCGAACGCACGGAACATCGAGGGCGAACTCGAATATGGAGCGGAAGGCCTGCGCCTGGTGGTACGCGACAACGGCACTGGCTTCGATCCGCACGTACTGCAGAAAAAATCGGAGAGCCACTGGGGGCTGACGGGCATGGGCGAACGAGCCAAAAGAATTGGCGCAACGTTTCGCGTGCTGAGCCGCGAGGGGGCCGGCACCGAGGTTGATCTTTGGGTGCCTGGTCACATAGCGTTCCAATCGACCGGGGGCAATGGCCGCGCCCGTTGGTTTACGAGTTTATTTCGACACAGCAAGGCCGATCCCGAGAAAAACCTAGCGGAGCAAAAACGATGAAGGACGAAACGCGTATCCAAATACTATGCGTGGATGATCACCCGTTGGTGCGTGAAGGTTTGGCTGCGGTGATTAACAGCCAGCCCGATATGGTGTTGCTCGCGCAGGCTTCGAACGGAAAGGAAGCGCTGCAAGAGTTTCGCATGAAGCAGCCAGACGTGACCTTGATGGATTTGCGGCTTCCCGGCCAGAGCGGCATCGACGCGGTGATCGCGATTCGTAACGAATTTCCGGACGCACGCATTATCATGCTGACCACATTTGAAGGCGACGTGGAAATTCAGAGGGCGCTGGAAGCCGGGGCCCGGGGCTATCTGTTGAAAAGCATGCCTCCCAAAGAGCTGCTTGAAGTGATTCGCCAAGTGCACACCGGCAAGAAACGAATTCCCGCACAGATCGCGGCGCAACTGGCGGAACACTTAAGCGACGAAGCACTGACTGGACGCGAGATCGAAGTGCTCAGTCAGATCGCGGGTGGAAACCGCAATCGGGATATCGCGGAAAAGCTATTTATTACCGAAGAGACGGTGAAGGTGCACATCAAACACATCATGGAAAAGCTCGGTGCGAGCGACCGCACGCAAGCGGTGGCTATTGGCATTCGACGAGGCATCATTCACCTGTGAGGCCTGGCCCTGCGCGACAAAGGATCGCGAGTGATGGCGGAGCTCGGTCCGTTGTGGTTTCGGCTTGGACTTTACGTTGATATCCTTCGGCCCACAAAACGGGCCTCAGGATGACACGGCGCGTTTTGGGAGAGGCTCGACGCTAAGACCCAGACATGCAAAAGCGGCATGTGGGGCGCCCGGCAAATTGCGGCACTTCAAAGGCCACAGGCTAAACAGCTTGCGGAAAAAGTCAAAAAGCAATTCCTCAGGGGCTAAAGCCCATTGCAAGCAGAGCGGTTATGTCGGAGCTAAAGAGTCTGTGTGAGAACTCGTAAGCAGGCCCTCAGCGGCTGAAGCCGCAATGATTCTGCGCTGGTTACGGCACGACTGAAGTCGTGCCCTGACGACAAACAGAAGTTGTCACACGGACTCTAAAGCTCC
>DATKPS010000029.1:0-7970 GCA_035524015.1 Candidatus Sulfotelmatobacter sp. | reverse complement strand
CTCGTGCGCAGCATCGCCAGTGTCCAATGCAATCCTCTCGCTTTCGCCGATCAAATGAACAAGCATCTCAGCCAATACACTCCGATTGATCGCTTCGCCACCGCTGTCTTTCTCGTGCTCAACCGTGATTCCGGGGAATTGATCTACGTCAATGCTGGCCACAATGCTCCCATTCTCTTTTCCAACGGCTCCCCCACCTTTCTCGAAGCCACTGGTCTGCCCCTCGGATTATTTCCCGAGGCGCGCTACGAAACTCGCACCCTCGCCATGCCTCCCGCCAGCACCTTGCTCCTCTTCACCGACGGGTTACCCGACTCCATCCACGCCGACAAGCCCGAAGCTCGCCTCTGCCACGCCTTCGCGGAAACCACCTCACAAACCATGGCCAATCTCCAAGCCCTGGTCGATCCCAAATTCAACGAAGACGACGTCACCATCCTGCTCCTCAAGCGTCTCCTCCACGCTTCCTAGCCTGAGTGGTGCCCGAACTTTCGATTCGCCATGGCTGATTCCCAGCCCAATGTGCTGCATCGTTTGAGATTTTGCACGCGTGTCAGCCTTCTCGGAAGCTGGTTCCCAACACAATTCGAAAAGGGAACTAACAAAAGAAGGACTAGCAGTGAAGATTCAAAGAGGACCAAACCGAGGAAAAAATCTGCGCGCCGGTCAACTGCATACCTGGTGGAGTTCAGTGTGCTCTGGTCTCTCCTGGAGATGACCGGCGCGCAGGAGCTTTGTCAATCTCAGGTTAACAGGCATTCACAATTTTCACCTGTCCCCGCCTTCAAGTGTGCCTAATTGGTACACTTCACGCCGCAAATCTCACAACTACCCTCTTCGCTACTCATTCGCTGTCCCTGCCACTCTTGCTCCTCCTGCTGCATCGCGAAACGACCGGAACCCGCACCGCCTTCCCAACAGACACTCCTGGCCCAAAAACCGCAATTTCAAGCTAGAATGTCAGTCCGTCGCTCCAGGAGATTCCCTGATGATCAAGATCACCGCATTCCTTGCAGGCCTGTTTCTTTTCGCTTGTACCACGACGCAGGCACAGAACCAGAAGACCACCGAACCTCCCTCTGTAGCGCAAACTCTCAATCGCAGCCTCTCCGGTGTCGAAAACGAATTTGTTCCCGCCGCCGACGCCATGCCTGGCGACAAATACTCCTTCGCCCCCACCGGCGGAGAATTCAAAGGTGTGCGCAACTTCTCCGAACAGCTCAAACATGTTGCCGCGGTGAACTATCTCGTTGCCGCTGCGATCCTCCAGGAAAAGCCTCCGGTCGAATTGGGCGGCGAAAGCGGCCCCGCTTCCATCAAAACCAAAGCGGAAATTCTCCAATTCCTCAAGGACTCTTTCGCTTACGCCCACAAAGCCGTGGCCACCATCAATGAAACCAACTTGCTCACTCCTATCAAGAGTCCCTTTGGCGAAGGCACAACCACTCGCCTCTCCATGGCCACCCTGATCTTCGGTCATTGCTTCGACCACTACGGCCAGATCGTCGTGTACCTGCGCATGAACGGCATTGTGCCCCCCGCCAGCCGCCATTAACCGTCGTACGGAGTGCGGGAGCCCAGCTCCCGCCGGTGACTCGCCCTAATCCACACCACCAATCACCCAGCGGCAGCCCTGCTGCCGCCACCGCCAAACCTGCCCGAACGCCCCGTCATTCCGAGCCTGCCTGCAACAACACCGCGTAACAAGCGCCTCGTTTGGCTCGTGCATTCACCGTCTTCCTGACAAAATGTCAGATTAGATAGATTCTAAACCTCGCATGGACAGGGAGTGCGGGAGCCCAGCTCCCGCCGGTGACTCGCCCTAATCCACACCACCAATCGCCCAGCGGCAGCCCTGCTGCCGCCACCACCGCCAAACCTACCCGAACGCCCCGTCATTCCGAGCCTGCCTGCAACAACACCGCGTAACAAGCGCCTCGTTTTGCTCGTGGCATTCACCGTCTTCCTGAGCAGCGCCTTTCGCGCTGAAGGTATCGCAACCACCAGAAATCTTGTCTCCAAAAAAATAACCCGTCATTTCAACCCTGGCCGCATCTTTCAACTCCGCTGTCTACAAAACCACACATCTTGACAAAATGTCAGATTAGATAGATTCTAAACCTCGCATGGACTCCGCAGCGATCAAACGGTCCCTGGAAGGCAACGGCTTACGCTGCACTCCCCAGCGCTACGCGGTGATGGCCTTCTTGATGGAATGCCACGGCCATCCCACCGCTGCGGAAATCTTCACGGCCGTCAATCGCGTCGACCCGCGCTCCTCCCGCGCCACCATTTATAACAATCTGCGGGACTTGGTGCAGGCCGGCCTGGTCCGGGAAGTCGCCGTCGAGGGCCGTGCCGCGCAGTTCGATGCAAAAGGTGTCCGCCATCACCATTTCATCTGCGACCGTTGTGGCAATGTGGAGGACATCGCGTGGTACGACGTACCCAGGCCCCGCTCGCGCGCCCTGGGCAAACGCGTTCTTCGGGAATGTGAACTCATTTTTCGCGGACTTTGCACGAAGTGCGCCCCGCGGCGCATTTCCCGTTAGGTTTCCCCAACGGAATCTCTGGATGGCTTTGCTGTTCTTCGCAGTTTTTATCTAATTTCAAGGAAGGTGAATCTATGTCGAACGAACCCACTACCCCAGCAGCCGCCGCAGCTCCCGCAGCGAAGTGCCCCTTCTCTTCCGGTGCCGCCCCGGCTCATACCAACCGCGACTGGTGGCCCAACCAGTTAGATCTTCGCGTTCTTCACCAGCACTCCTCTCTCTCCAATCCCATGGACCCGGACTTCGACTACGCCAAGGAATTCAACTCCCTCGACCTCAACGCTGTCGTCCAGGATCTTCACGCCTTGATGACCGACTCCCAGGATTGGTGGCCCGCCGACTTCGGCCACTACGGCGGTCTTTTCATTCGCATGGCTTGGCACAGCGCCGGCACCTACCGCATCGGTGACGGCCGCGGCGGCGCCGGTTCCGGCCAGCAGCGCTTTGCCCCGCTCAACAGTTGGCCCGACAACGTCAACCTCGACAAGGCTCGCCGCCTTCTCTGGCCCATCAAGCAGAAGTACGGCCAGAAAATTTCCTGGGCCGACCTCATCATTCTCGCCGGCAACGTGGCCCTCGACTCCATGGGTTTCAAAACTTTCGGTTTCGGTGGCGGTCGCGCCGACGTTTACGAGCCGGACGAGGACGTCTTCTGGGGGCCGGAAGGGAAGTGGCTCGCCGATGAGCGTTACTCCGGTGATCGCGATCTCTCCAATCCCCTCGCTGCCGTGCAGATGGGTTTGATCTACGTCAATCCCGAAGGGCCCAACGGCAAGCCCGACCCTGTCGCCGCGGCGCGCGATATTCGCGAAACCTTCCGCCGCATGGCCATGAACGACGAAGAAACCGTCGCGCTCATCGCTGGCGGTCACAGCTTTGGCAAAACGCACGGCGCTTCCGATGCCGCGCTCGTTGGCCCAGAGCCCGAGGCCGCTCCTCTCGAAGAGCAGGGTCTCGGCTGGCATGGCAAATACCGCAGCGGCAAAGGTGCTGACGCCATCGGCAGCGGCCTTGAAGTCATTTGGACCACCACGCCCACCAAGTGGAGCAACAACTTCTTCCAGAATCTCTTCGGCTACGAATGGGAACTCACCAAGAGTCCCGCCGGCGCGCATCAGTGGACACCCAAGAACGGTGCAGGCGCCGGCACCGTCCCCGATCCGGCCGATGCCTCCAAGCATAATCGTGCGCCCGCCATGCTCACCACCGACCTTTCTTTGCGCTTTGATCCGGCGTACGAGAAAATTTCCCGCCGCTTCTACGAGCATCCCGATCAATTCGCCGACGCCTTCGCTCGCGCCTGGTTCAAACTCACCCACCGCGACATGGGCCCCATCGTGCGCTATCTCGGCCCGCTCGTTCCCAAGGAAACGCTCTCCTGGCAGGATCCTATCCCGGCGGTCAATCATCCGCTCGTTAGCGAGCAGGACGTGGCCGCTCTCAAAGCCAAAATCCTCGCTTCCGGCCTCACCATTTCCGAGCTTGTCTCCACCGCTTGGGCCTCCGCCTCCACTTTCCGCGGTTCCGATAAGCGCGGCGGTGCCAACGGCGCGCGCATTCGCCTCGCTCCGCAAAGAGACTGGGCCGTCAACCAGCCAGCGCAACTCAACAAGGTGCTCCCGAAACTCGAAGCCATCCAAAAGGAGTTCAACAGCGCGCAAACCAATGGCAGTAAGGGCAAGAAAATTTCCCTGGCCGACCTTATCGTTCTCGGTGGCGATGCGGCCATCGAAAAAGCTGCGAAGGCCGCTGGTTTCGACATCAAACTCCCGTTCACTCCGGGCCGCATGGACGCCTCGCAAGAGCAAACCGATGTTGAATCCTTCGAGCCTCTCGAGCCCAAGGCCGATGCCTTCCGCAACTATCTCAGCGGCAAGCAGCGCTTGTCCGCCGAAGAGCACCTTCTCGATCGCGCGCAATTGCTTCGCCTCACCGCGCCCGAAATGACCGTGCTCATCGGCGGCCTCCGCGTGCTCGGTGCCAATACCGGGCATTCCAGCCACGGTGTTTTCACCAACAAGCCGGAGACGCTCACCAACGATTTCTTCGTCAACCTCCTCGACATGCGCACGCAATGGCAACCCGCCCCCGGCGCCGACGGCGTCTACGAGGGCCGTGACCGCAAGACCAACGAACTGAAGTGGACCGCCACTCGTGTCGATCTCCTCTTCGGTTCCAACTCCCAACTCCGCGCTCTCGCCGAAGTCTACGGCTCCTCCGACGCCAAGAAAAAATTCGCTCAAGACTTCGCCGCCGCCTGGACCAAAGTCATGAACGCTGACCGCTTCGACCTTCACAAGTCAGCCCACAAAGCCGCCTAAAAAAGGGCGCTGCGATAACAACGCAAGCGCCGTAGGCGCGCCACATCGTTCTTCGTTGGGGCGCAGCACCGTTCACCTGAGCGCAAGCCAAGGGCTGCGCCCCACGCGCTTGGTCTTCGGTTTGGGTGCCGCACCCTTCGCCTTTCCAGGGTGCGGGTTTAAACTCCCGGAGTGCGGGAGCCCAGCTCCCGCCGGTAACTCGCCGTAATCCACCCCACCAATCGCTCAGCGGCAGCCCTGCTGCCGCCACCACCAAATGAATCCCCCACGAAATTCCGCCAGCCGGGTGCCTAGATCCTCGGCTTTCTCTTCGGTTTGGGTGCCACACCCTTCGCCGTTCCAGGGTGCGGATGTAAACCCCCGGAGTGCGGGAGCCCAGCTCTCGCCGGTGCGCCACTCGATCGCCGCCTCCCCACGCTCAGCGGCAGCCCTGCTGCCGCCATCACCAAATGAATCCCCCACGAAATTCCGAAACTCCCAAACAACCCGGAGTGACACAGAACCACCCGACCAGTGCCCCGTGTCACTTGCCTCCTTCCCTCGCCATGCTGCAATCAGCACAGAGGCATTCATGGCACATCGGGTCTGCCCTTGGTGGATGGGCTACTTTTTGATTTCGCCATTCCGTGCCGCCAGCCAGCCACCGGCGACCATTCTTTCCCCCTATGTTCATGAGGGACAAACCGTTCTCGAGCCCGGTCCAGGCATGGGTTTCTTCACTTTAGAACTGGCAAAACTGGTCGGTCCCTCCGGCCGCATCATCGCCTTAGACATTCAACCCAAAATGTTGGCCCGCCTGAAGCGTCGAGCGCTCAAGCTCGGATTGCTCGATCGCATTGAGGCTCGCCTGGTAGTCGCAGACTCGCTGGGCATTAGCGATCTCGCCGGCTCCGTCGATTGCACCTTAGCCTTCGCCGTGGTTCATGAGCTGCCCGACGCCGCACGCTTTTTCCAGGAAGCCGCGGCAGCCTCTAAGCCCGGCGCTTTACTACTTCTTGCTGAACCGAAGGGCCACGTTAAAGAACCCGCTTTCGGTGCCGAGCTAGACGCGGCCTCCCAAGCGGGTTTTACCTTGCTGAATCGCCCCACGATCAAGCGCAGCTACGCCGCACTACTCAAAAAGAAGTGAATTCGTGATTGCCGCCCTTGCATCGACTCTTCGTCCGAATTTATTCTGAAAAACCACGGAACGTCTCCCCCAGGAGGTGCATATGTTCTGCAGTGCTTGCGGAACCCCCATTCAACCCCAGTCCAGCATCTGCCCGAATTGCCGACGCCCCATTCCCGCAGTCTTGCCCGTAACGCCGCCCGGCCGTCTGGATCATCACCTGAATATTCTCGGCACCCTCTGGGTCATCGCCGGCGCGCTCTTCGTAATCCCCGGCTTTGTCCTGATGATGATCAGTGGCGTGGTTCGCGTGGCCGTGCCGGTCACGGAAACCATTGGCCGCTTCGTGGCCCCGTTGGTCCTGTCAATCATCGGCGGCTCTCTCTTCCTCGTCGCTGCGGGAGGCATCATTGTCGGCTGGGGACTACTCAAGCATCAACCTTGGGCGCGCGTCGCCGCTATCGTTCTTGGCATTGTTTCCCTGCTTCATCCCCCGTTCGGCACCGCCTTGGGCATTTACACCCTGTGGGTTCTGCTATCCGATCAACGCGGCGTCGAATACGACCGCCTCGCCCACGCCGCCTGACGCCAAACCGTTTCCTGTGCGCGCGGCATACCAGCACCGCGCCGGGTGCCCCACCTTCGGCTTATGGCGGTAAGTCTTGGGTTTGCGTCCGCTCTCCGTGCCTCTGCGTCTCTGCGGTGAGTCTTATCTCTACACTCGAGTCCAATCGGTGCCGGGTACCCCACCCTCGCAAATCTGCCCTTCGTCCCACCAATTAAGCCGGAACAGCCTCCATCCACTTGCCTCTCCCTCCTCGAGCGAGCAAAATCAATTCCGGAGAATCCACTCATGGTCCATACCACCGTCGACGGCGCCTTTCGCCAAACCAATCTGACCAACGAATCCCCCGAGTATCTCGCCAAGCGCGAACAGTTGCGCCTCGCCGAAATCGAGCTCATGCGCCAACGCGAACGCGTCGCCGAGCTGCGTCGCCATCTTCCGCAAGGCGCTCCTGTTCAGGATTACCAGTTTGAAGAGGGGCCTTCCGATCTCAACGCCGGTGATGCGCCGGTGCGCAACGTCCGTCTCAGCTTGCTATTCACCAAGCCCAATCGCTCGCTCATCATTTATCATTTGATGTACGGCAAGCGCCAAACCAAGCCGTGTCCCATGTGCACGGCCTGGCTCGACGCCGCCAACGGTGTCGCCCATCACCTCGCGCAGAATCTCGATTTTGCGGTGGTCGCCGCGGCCGATATCCCCGCTCTCCGCGATCACGCTCGCGCTCGCGGCTGGGACAAGCTCCGTCTCCTCAGCGCCGCCAACAACACCTTCAAATATGACTTTGGCAGCGAAGATCGCGAAGGCCATCAAGATTCCACCGTTTCCGTTTTCACCCGCGATGCCGACGGCACCTTGCGCCACTTCTACACCGCTCATCCTTGGATGGCTTCGGACATCAACGAGCGCGGCATCGATCTGCTCGTGCCCATCTGGCACTTCCTCGATCTCACTCCGCAAGGCCGCGGCAATTGGTACACCAGCCTGGCCTACGGCACCAAAGTCCACTCCGCCTCCGTGTAGCACACGCTTTACAGCTTGCGGAAAAACTCCTGTGGCACAGGCACTCCTGCCTGTGCTCTTGGGGTTGCCATCGTTCGTGGAAGCCCCACATTACCCGCTGTTCACGCCTTTAGGCGTCAGGCCTTCCGGCAAAAAACCTTACGCCCCTGTTCCGCCATTCTGTGCTTCTGCCACGAGCCGCGAACCAGCGCCCGCGGCGCGTCACAAGTCAGCCCAGCGCGCCAGCGCTGGGCACCAATCAACCAGCCTCCGGAGCGCCCGCCATAGGTGCGCCACATTCCGCGCGTCCTCCACCCGCCCATTCTGCACTCGCCTTTCCTCCCAATTGACACGCCTCCCCCTCCTCGTGTGTACTCTTTCCCGAGGTCCCCGATGGCCCACGCTGCTCCGCAAATCGCTGT
>DATKPS010000028.1:0-4230 GCA_035524015.1 Candidatus Sulfotelmatobacter sp. | reverse complement strand
GAGGTTTCATGCGTGTCCTGATTGCAGACGACCAAGATTTTATTCGTCGCGGCGTGCGAGCCGCCCTATCCGAAGAGGAAGACATCGAAGTCTGCGCCGAGGCTGTTGATGGGAACGATGCGCTTGCCAAATCCTTGCAATTCCGGCCCGATATCATAATCATGGACATCGTCATGCCGCGCATGGACGGGATTGATGCCATACGGCTGGTTCGCAAAGCGCTGCCGCAAGCGAAAATTTTGAGCTTCAGTCAGTACGACATACCGGAAATGGTGAAGGAGGCAGAGAAGGCGGGTGCCTCCGCGTTCCTGTCGAAGCTGTTGATTTGGGATAAATTGGTGCCGTTCCTCAGGAGAGTCCAACTTGGTGAGGCGTTCTTTTACTAAGCCCGAAGGATAATACTTGGTGGCGCCGGCGCAAATCCGGCAACTCGATTCTCTGACGAAAACTCCAACGAATATTTTGATTGTCGCTGATCGCCGATAACATGTGCTCAGGCTTCCTGTTGATACGGCCACTCGTCCACGTAGTGTTTCTTCGCGGCAACGCCGGGCAAATTGAAAGAGTGGCGGCAATCCGAGCAGGTAGCGGCAAAATTTTCCGCATCGATGCCTTCCAGATTGCGTCTAATGCTCAGACAGCCGATGACGATGGGGAATTGGCAATTGGGGCAAACGAAGAGCAGGGAGTGGGCGTACTGGTTTTCCATCGACCCTCCGGGACGCAGGGAAGGATACGTCATTGCGGGTGTAAGGATAGCATGGGATTTCTCGGTTAACTTTGCGGTGGAAATTGCGGTTGTGTTGCGCGGCCCAACGGAGTAGAAAAACGACCATGCGAAACAGGGTGCGATTTGGCATAGCCGGATACGCGTTGATGCTGGGCGGCGTTCTGTGCGCGCAGCAGGAGCCGACCATTCAAGTTTCCACCGCGAGTTATGGGTTGAATGTGGACAAGCACGCTGCCGGTAACGTGACAAAATGCCTGAGTTCCTCTTGCAATGGCAAACGAAGCTGCACCTTCGCGGTAAAGGACGCTGCCAAAGCCGCTAAGGACAACACGCCCTATAAATACAAGGATTTCGACTTCGTGTACCGCTGCGGCGACCAGGTGAAAGAGGGCCACATCACCAATTCCCACAGCAAGATCATTTTGCTGAGTTGCGCCGATTAGCACCTCCCGTCGGCTTGGGCGGCGGCGACCACACAGACTGGCAATCCCCCGACGTTGAGAGGAAACCGCGACAGCGGTAGCCCACGTCATGTACCTTTACTAGATACGGAAACTGTACTGCTCAACAAGGAGAAGCGCGCGGCTCATGAACTTACAAGCGACTCAGCAGTTCGGATGGAAGCGGTTCGCACGATTCGTGGTTCTATCACTCTGGATAGCCGCACTGGCTACGGCCAATTCCGCGGCGGGCGCCACGCCCGCAACTGGCACGGAGGTGACCCGCAAAACACTCCCGAATGGCCTGCAAGTGATCATTGTGCCGAATCCGCTGGCTCCCGTGGTGACCACCGTGGTGAATTATTTGGTGGGTTCGGCGGAAGCGCCTGCGGGATTTCCGGGAATGGCGCATGCCCAGGAGCACATGATGTTTCGCGGGGTCCCCGGGCTGACTGCCGACCAGCTGTCGGCGATTTCCGCGGCTATGGGAGGAAATTTCGACGCGGACACGCAGCAAACGGTGACACAGTACTTTTTCACTGTGCCATCGGAAGAGCTCGATGTGGCTCTGCACATCGAATCTTTACGCATGAAGGGCGTACTCGATAGCGACGCCTTGTGGGACAAGGAGCGCGGCGCCATTGAACAGGAAGTCGCGCAAGACCTTTCCAATCCTACCTACGTCTTCTATACCAAGCTGCTTTCCACGCTATTCCATGGCACGGTCTACGATCACGATGCCCTGGGCACCAAGGACTCCTTCGACAAAACTTCGGGCACCATGCTACATAACTTTTACAACTCGTGGTACGCGCCGAACAACGCCATCCTGGTGATTGCCGGAGACGTGGATGCCCAGAAAGTCATGCCACAAATCGAGAAGCTCTTCGGCGATATCCCGAAAAAGAATTTGCCGGAGCGCCCCGCGGTGCAGCTTGGCGCGGTGTCCACAGAGACGGTGAAATTGGATACGGATCTGCCGTATGGGTTGGCGGTGGTGTCGTTCCGCGTGGCGGGCTACGACAGCAATGACTTCGCCGCGTTGCAAGTGCTGAGTGATGTGGTGGCCAGCCAGCGAGGCACTTTGTATCAACTGGTGCCTGACGGCAAAGCGCTGGACGCGGGTTTCTCTTTGAGCCTGTTGCCGAAAGGCGGCGTGGCTTTTGCCATGGCTGCATTTCCTCAGGGCGCCGATGGCAACACGCTGATCGGCGAAATGCGCAAGATCTTGGCCGACGATTTGAAGAATGGCGTGCCGGCGGACTTGGTGGAAGCCGCCAAGCGCCACGAATTGGCCAGCGAGGAATTTCAGAAAAATTCCATCGAGGGCTTGGCGATGGAATGGTCGAACGCCGTGGCCGTCGAGGGCCGGCAATCCCCGGAAGAAGACGTCGCGGCCATTCAAAAAGTGACCGCGGAGCAAGTAAATCAGGTGGCGCACAAATATCTGGATTGGGACAAAGCGTACATCGCCTTGTTGACGCCGCAGGAATCGGGTAAGCCCATTTCCTCGAAATCGTTCGGAGCCGCGGAATCTCTGGCGGGGACACCCTCGGGTCCGGTCACGCTGCCCGATTGGGCCACAGAAGCATTGAACCGATTGAGCGTACCCAAGCTGACCAAGAATCCGGAAGTCTCGACGCTTTCGAACGGAATCAAGTTGATCGTGCAGAAGGAAACCATCAGCGATTCCGTCACCGTTGTCGGCCACATTAAAAACAACGCGGATTTGCAGGCCCCGAAAGGCCAGAGCGGCGTGGAAAGCGTCTTGAACGATCTGTTCTCCTATGGCTCCAGTTCGCTGGACCGCATTGCGTTTCAAACCGCGTTGGATGACATCGGCGCGGACGAATCCGCGGGCACTGACTTTTCCGTTGCCGTGCTGACCAGCCACTTCGATCGCGGAGTGGCGCTGCTTGCCGACAATTTGTTGCATCCGGCCTTGCCCGAGAACGCCTTCAAGGTGGTGCAGACGCAAACGGCGCAGGCGCTGGCCGGGGAATTGCAATCGCCCCACTATCGGGCGAGCTACGCCTTGAAGGAGGCGTTGTTCCCGAAAAGCGATCCGGTGTTGCGGCAAGCCACGCCACAAACAGTTTCGTCGCTCAATCTCCCCGATTTGCAGGACTACTACGGGCGTGTCTTTCGCCCGGACATGACCACCATCGTGGTGATCGGCAACATCACACCTGATCAGGCGAAGACCGTGGTCGAAAAGTATTTTGGTGGGTGGACGGCAACCGGTCCCAAGCCAGACACGGATTTGCCGGCAGCGCCGAATAACTCGCCGGGATCGACGGTCGTGCCCGATAAGAGCCGCGTACAAGTCGATGTAAACCTGGCGGAAACGCTGAAGCTGACGCGCTTCGATCCCGATTACTATGCGCTGGAATTGGGAAACCACGTGCTGGGCGGCGGGTTCTACGCTACGCGGTTGTATCGCGATCTACGGGAGAACGCCGGACTGGTGTACTTTGTCTCGTCCTCTTTCGAAATAGGGAAAACGCGCGGTATTTATCGCGTGAATTATGCGTGCGATCCGCAAAACGTGTCCAAGGCGCGCGCCATCGTGGTGCGCGATCTGAATGACATGCAGAAGACTCCGGCAAGCGCGGACGATTTGCGTCAGGCGAAAGCCATGCTGTTGCGCCAGGTACCGTTGTCCGAAGCCAGCGTCGACCGCATTGCGGAAGGTTGGATCGGCCGCGCGGCCATTGGGCTGCCGCTAGACGAGCCTTACGTTGCCGCGCAGCGTTATGTCGGTCTGACGGCGGAGCAGGTACAAGCCGCCTTTGCGAAATGGTTGCGCCCGAATGATCTAGTCGAGGTCACCCAGGGGCCCAATCCGCAATGAGCACCGCCTGGCACGGCTGAAGCGCTTGCAGATAAGCCCGATTTGATTGCCGACCATTGATGTCGGAGCTAAAGAGTCTGTGTGAGAACTCGTAAGCAGGCCCTCAGCGGCTGAAGCCGCAATGATTCTGCGCTGGTTACGGCACGACTGAAGTCGTGCCCTGACGAAAAACAGGAGTTGTCACACACACTCTAAAGCTCCGACCC
>DATKPS010000027.1:0-4678 GCA_035524015.1 Candidatus Sulfotelmatobacter sp. | reverse complement strand
TGGCGGCGCGATGTTCCTGGGATTCCTGATGGCGACGCTGGCACTGAAATTGCGGTTCGAACATGCGACAGACTTGTCTGGATGGCTGGCGCCGGTGTTGATCCTGAGCGCGACGATTTTTGATACGACGCTGGTGACCATTTCGCGGTCGCGGCGGGGATTGCTGCCGTTTGCCACTCCGGGAAAAGACCATTCAGCGCATCGCCTGGCCAACCTGGGCCTTGGACAGCGAGGAGCAGTGCTGTTGATGTACCTGGCGGGAGCGATTTGCGGGTGCGCGGCGGTGTTGGTGACGTATCTCTCCACGGGGCAGGCCACCATGGTGGGAGTAGCGGTGCTGGCAGCGATGCTGGTGGCGATTGCGTGGCTGGAGCGGGCTCCTTACGAACGGCAGAAAAAAAAGAGCGACAGTGCCACGCTGGCGCAGTCTTCGTAGTATTCCCAAGAGAAAGTGTCGGGAAGTGACCCTGGAAGTGACCCTGGTTTGGATGGGCCAATGGGATTCGTTATACTCATTGGCACTCCGGATAAGCGCAGCAAGCGGTGGGAATCTGGAAGAGATAGGGTGAGTTCGGATAGGCTGTTTGTGTAGCTAAAGCCTTCGTTAACAGGATCCTCGGAAACAGTGAACAAGATAAGCAACCGGCCGGGTAGCTCCCGGGAAAATAAAGAAATCGTTGTGGTTGGAGGATCAGCGGCGGGGCTGTACACGGCGTCGTGTGTGGCGCAAGGCGGACGAGCGGTGCGCGTGCTGGAATCGAAGCCGACACTCGATCCAGCGCCGCGGACTTTGATTGTGACCGACCATTTCCGGCGGCAGGTAAACGGCGCGGCTGGGGCCAGCGTTGTAAACGAAATTCGACGATTCGAGCTGTTCACGAATGGACGGTCGGCAACCGTAGCGCTAAAGCACCCGGATCTGATAATCGAACGAGCCCGACTGATCCGGGCGTTGGCACAAGAGGCGCAAGGGGCGGGAGCGCAGTTCGAATACGACACGAGATTTTTAGCGCTTTCGCCAAACGGCAACGGTCTACATGTGGAAGTGGACCGAGCCGGGCAGCGCGAAGAGATTTACGCCGAGAGCATAGTGGGGGCGGACGGAGCGGCCAGCCGGGTAGCGAAGGCGTCGGGTTGGCCCCCGGTGGAAACCGTACCGTTGGTACAGGCGCTGGTGAAGCTGCCAAAAGACTGCCCTGCCGATACCACTAGAGTGTGGTTTATTCCCGACGATACGCCTTATTTTTACTGGTTGATTCCAGAGTCGGCCGAGCGGGGGGCGCTGGGAGTGATTGGCGAGCAAGGGCGGGATACGAAACGATGCTTCGACCGGTTTCTAGAGAAAAAAGGATTTGAGCCGTTGGAATGGCAGGGTGCGCGGATCCCGGTGTATCGCGGGTGGGTAGACGTTAAACGCACGGTGGGAAACAGCGACGTTTACCTGGTAGGGGACGCGGCAGCGCAGGTGAAAGTGTCGACCGTGGGCGGAATTGTGACCGGCTTCCGCGGAGCACGCGGAGTGGCGGACGCGATTCTGCGCAAAGGACGAAGCGAGTTGCGGGTGTTGCGGCGGGAGTTGGGTACGCACTGGTTGGTGAGGCGAGCGCTGCATCATTTTCAGCAAGAGGATTATTGCCGGCTGGTGGATATGTTGAATGATTCGGCGAAAGAATCGCTGGGAAAGATTAATCGCGACGAATCGACCAGGCTTTTGTGGAACGTGGTACGCCGCCAGCCAAAGCTGGCATTGTTGGGGCTTCGCGGCTTGCTTCTGGGTCGCAGATAACGAGCGCTCTAAGTGGATGCGATAGATCGTGCCGGTGGAAACCGACGGCCGACATCGGCAGAGGCACCAGCCATAACTTAAAGGAAAAGGAGAAAACGTGTGCGGCTGACGGTCATAGGGTGCGGATACGTAGGACTGGTGACAGGCGCGTGCCTGGCGGCGGCCGGGCATGAAGTGCATTGCACGGACATCGATGAAAAGCGCATCGAGCAATTGAAGGCCGGAAAAGTGCCGATTTACGAAGAGCATCTGGACGATGTGTTGAAGCGCGCGGTGACGGAGAAGAAGATTTCGTATACGGCGGACGCGGGTGAAGCGATCCGAGCGGGCGAAGTGATTTTCATTTGTGTGGGTACACCTCCGAAAGAAACGGGCGAGGCGGATTTGTCGGCCATCGACCACGTGGCGCGACAAATTGCTCAGGAAGCGCACACACCCAAGCTGGTGGTGGAAAAGAGCACGGTGCCGGCCCTGACCGGCGTGCAACTACAGAAGGCGCTGGCGGCGTACTCGCAAAACAGCACAGTGAAATTTGAAGTGGCGTCGAACCCGGAGTTTTTGCGGGAAGGCACAGCGGTGGAAGACTTCTTTCATCCGGACCGCATTGTCGTGGGCGTGGAGAATGAAAAGAGCGCGGCGGTGATGCGGGAGATTTATGCGCCGATCCTGGAAAAGAAGTTTCACTGCCCTGTGCATGGAGGGAAATGCCCCGAGGGAACTTCTGGGGAATTGCTGGTGACGACGATCAACAGCGCGGAGCTGATCAAGCACGCGTCGAATTCGTATTTGGCGTTAAAGATCAGCTACGCCAATGTGATTTCGGATTTGTGCGAACGGATTGGCGCGGACGTAGAGGAAGTGACGCGGGCGATGGGTTTGGATCCGCGCATCGGGACACAATTTTTGAAGGCCGGACTGGGATTTGGCGGATTTTGCTTCCCGAAAGACATTCAAGCGTTCATTCATCTGTCGTCGTCGGTAGGCGTGGATTTCGACATGCTGAAGGCCGCGGAACGGGTGAACAAACAAAGAATCGAGCGGTTCTTCGAGAAGATCCGCAAGGCGCTGTGGGTGATCAAAGGCAAGAAAGTGGCGGTGCTGGGATTGGCGTTCAAGGCGAACACGGATGATATCCGGTTCGCACCGGCGCTGGATGTAATTCGAATATTGTTGCAGGAAGGCGCCGAAGTGCATGCTAGCGATCCTCAAGCCATCTCGAGGACGAAGCCGTTGCTGCCATCGGTGAAATATTTTGATGATCCGTATGAGGCGTTGAAGGGCGTGGATGCCGCGCTGGTGTGCACGGAATGGCAGCAGTTCAAGAAATTGGATTGGGCCAAAGCGGGCCAGACAATGGCGCGACGACTGGTAATTGACGGGCGGAACTTGTATTCGCCAAAGAAGATGCAGGAACTGGGATTTGATTACCACTCGTTTGGACGGAAGTGAGCCGCCTTCGCAACGTGCTATGGCGCACGTGTGCTGTTGGATCGTTGAGAAAAAGATCAGCGGGATAAGCCCGCTGCTACAGTGGCGCTCTGGCTTAGGTTGAGAGCAGTTCGCTAGTGCGCAGCGGACTTTTTCGTGTATAGGTCCTGGAAGAAGGCGATGGTGGTCTTCAGGCCTTCTTCCAGATTCACTTTGGGTTCCCAATTCAAGAGGCGCTTGGCCTTGGAAATGTCTGGGCGACGCTGTTTGGGATCATCGACGGGCAGGGCCTCAAAGATGATTTTGGGCGCGTTGGGAAAATGGCTGCGCACGCGTTCGGCAAATTCCAGAATGGTAAGCTCGGTGGGATTACCGATGTTGGTGGGAAGATGCTCGCCGGACTGACTGAGCTTATAAATGCCATCGATCAGGTCGGAAACGAAGCAGAAGCTGCGCGTTTGCTTGCCGTCGCCGTAAACGGTGATGGGCTGGCCGCTGAGCGCCTGATAAACGAAATTGGGGAGGGCACGGCCGTCGTTGAGGCGCATGCGTGGGCCGTAGGTGTTAAAGATGCGGACGATGTGCGTGTCGACTTTGTGGTAGCGGTGGTAAGCCATGGTGATGGCTTCGGCGAAACGCTTGGCTTCGTCGTACACACTGCGCGGACCAACGGGATTGACGCGCCCCCAGTAGGATTCGTTTTGTGGGGAAACATCGGGATCGCCGTAGCATTCGGAGGTGGAAGCGAGGAGGAATTTGGCCCCTTTTTCCTTGGCGAGGTCGAGGACGTGCATCGTGGCGATGGAGCCGACTTTCAGGGTCTCGATGGGAAATTTGAGATAGTCGGGGGGGCTGGCAGGAGAAGCGAAGTGGAAGGCGTAATCGACGTTGCCTTCGACGTGAAACCGGTCGTTGACGTCGGTGCGCTTGAATTGGAATTTTGCGTTGTTCTTCAGATGGGCAAGGTTGGCTTCATCGCCGGTGATGAGATTGTCGAGCGCTAGAACTTCCCAACCTTCAGCCAGCAAACGATCGCAAAGATGCGAACCCAGAAAACCAGCACCGCCCGTGACGACAGCGCGCATTTATCCTCCAGTTACAGATAGACGATTAGTTTAACGTGAGAGCAGGCGAAGACCTAACGGCAATCCGGGCTTGCACAATGCATCGGTGGCGGAGACAAACGGTTTGACGGGAGGGGGAGCGCGGGTTACGATGCGCGACCATGCAGGGATTTCTGGCGGCGAGCATCCTTCCGATGCAGCGAGAGCAGCGGATCCGTTTGTGGCTATGGGGCCTGGGCGCGGTTTTGTCTTTAGGATCGTTTGCGTTTTTCAATGTGGGGCGATGGCTGGTGGCGGAAGACCCGTTGCGCAAGGCGGATGCTATCGCGGTGCTGAGCGGACGAATGCCGAGCCGGGCGCTGGAAGCGGCGCGCGTGTACAAAGAGGGATATGCGCCGCG
>DATKPS010000026.1:0-8050 GCA_035524015.1 Candidatus Sulfotelmatobacter sp. | reverse complement strand
GGGATTTGAGCGGAGCTATAGGGTGGAGTTTGTGTCTGGCTCCAGTAACCGTAATCGCCGACCAAGCGTTTGGTGAGATTGGAGCTGGAGGAGGTTTGCCCAAACGCAGGCGAACCCAACCCAGCTAAGAGCAGAAGAAGAACTGCAAACGTCCAGGATGATGCCACTTTAAGACACTTCATGACTCCCCCTCTGTTTTCGAAGCTAATATTCCTCCCGTCGTCAGGAGCCGGCTGCGGGGAACATTCGGAGGACTCTCCTGGTGAGCGAGAGCAATTGGTGAGAGCCTATCACGTTTGAAACGATTTAGTGAAGGGTTTCGAGGAGTTGCGGGCTGGGAAAGTGGGGGCGAAGGAGGCGCGTAGGGGGGCGGGTTCCTCGATACAATCCACGCATGAGAACCAGCCCTCGAGTTGTGGTGGTGTTTGCGTTGGTGTTGGTGCTGCTGGCCTGCGGAGTACAGCGGGCGGCAGCGCAGTATTGGTCGTTGCAAGACACCACGGTGATCACCGACGTGAACATCGTGGACGTGCGCAGCGGCGAAATTCATCCCGATCAAATTGTGGTGATCGACAAGAACCGCATTACCGCGGTGGGATCACGGAAAGACACACGTTACCCGAGGAATGCACCGACGATCGTGAATGCGCGGGGCGGGTACTTGATTCCTGGGTTGTGGGACATGCACGTGCATTTGGCGTTTGGGGACTGGTTCCCGCGAGCGGACGAAATTACGTTGCCGCTGCTGGTGGCCAACGGAATTACCGGCGTGCGCGATATGGGCAGCGATCTGGAAACGGTGCAAGCGTGGAGGAATGAGATCGAGGAGGGACGCCTGCTGGGGCCGCGGATCATGACCGCGGGACCGATGCTGGATGGACCGAAGCCGCGCTTCCCCAGTTCCCGGGCGATTGCGACACCAGAGGATGGAAGGCGGGCGGTGATCGATTTGAAGCAGAGCGGGGCGGATTTCATCAAGTTGCAATCGCTGCTGCCGCGCGATGCGGTGTTTGCAATTGCGGATGAAGCGCGAAGACAGGAGATTCCCTTCGAAGGGCACGTACCGGATTCGGTGCGTGCGAGCGAATTATCGGACGCGGGGATGCACAGCTTCGAGCACCTGATTGGGATTTTTGAGGGAAGTTCGCCGCTGGAGGATGAGTTCCTGAAGGGCGGGAAGACGGAAACAAAGTTTCTGGCGAGCTACGATTCAGGACGCGCTGCGACGCTGGCGGCCCTACTGGCTAAGAATCAGACGTGGCAATGTCCGACGCTGGTATGGGAACGCGGCGGCAACCTGATCGATGTGACCGATTTTAGTAAGGACACGCGGGCAAAATATGTTCCGGCGTACTGGAAAGAACATACGTGGAGAAACTTCAGCGAAGAAGTGAAGCAGGAATTTAACGGGGACGATCTGGAGACGCGGAAGAAGTTCATCGAGAAGGAGCTGGAAGTGGTGGGGCTGCTGCACAAAGCCGGGGTGCCATTCCTGGCGGGAACGGATACGCCGCCGGGAGTGTACATTTTTCCGGGATTCAGCTTGCACGAGGAGTTACAACGGTTTGTGGCCGCCGGGTTCACGCCGCTGGAGGCACTGCAGACGGCAACCTTGAATCCGGCAATTTTCTTTCACATGGAAGACCGGTTGGGGACGATTGAGAAGGGCAAACTGGCGGATTTAGTGTTTCTGGAGGCGAATCCGCTGGTAGATATTCGCAACACGCAAAAGATTGGTGCGGTGATTGTGAATGGCCGGTATTTTTCGAGGGCGGATCTACAGAAGATTTTGCAGCAGGTGGAAGAGTCGGCGAAGAAAGAGCCGCCGGCGCAGAGCACGGGGAGTTTTTGAAGCGGATGTCGCGGGATTAGGCGAAGTTAGGGGTTGTGCGGGCTGCGTTGTGAAAAGGCGGCTGCAGGGCAGCCGCTGGTTGTGGGCTGGCGTTGCTGCAATGGCAAACCGGCGGCAGCTGGGCTGCCGCACTCCAAAGGCCGTTCCCCCCAAAATCAGCGGAGCGGCTGCGTTTTGGTTTGCGTGGTTAAAAACTGTGCTACTTTCATTTCGCCCGACAATTGTTGATTCGGGGCGGAGTTTCATGTCCGAGCGATTTGTATTCGGCGACCTTCGTGAGGTGTTTGCCAAGGCGAATGAGGAGAAGTCTGGCGACCAGTTGGCGGGAATTGCGGCGCGGTCGGAACGGGAGCGGGTGGCTGCGAAACGCAAGCTTGCGGATATTACACTAGATGAAATTGTGCGGGAACCGGTGATCGACCCGGATGCGGATGAAGTGAGCCGGCTGATTCTGGAAAGCTTCGATCAAAACGGTTTTCAATCCATCAAAAACTTAACGGTGGGGGAATTTCGCGAATATTTGCTTGACGACGCGACGAGCGAATCCGATTTGCGGCAGGCGCAAGGCGCGATTATTCCGGAAATTGCAGCGGCCGCAGCAAAACTCATGAGCAATAAGGACCTGGTGTTGGCGGCAGCGAAAATCCGCAACGTGACGCGTTGCCGGAACACGATGGGCGAACGGGGAGTGCTGGGCATTCGCGTTCAGCCAAATCATCCTGTGGACGACCTGGGCGGGATTCTGCTTTCGGCGTTCGAAGGGCTGCTTTACGGATGCGGAGATGCGGTGATCGGAGTAAATCCGGCGTCGGATGGCGTGGAGACGGTGGAGGGAATTCTGCGCGTGCTGGAGCATCTGGTGGAAGTCTACAAAGTGCCGACGCAAACCTGTTGCCTTGGGCATATCAGCACGCAGCTTGCGGCGATGGAACGCGGAGCGCCGGTGGATCTGTTGTTTCAGTCGATCGCAGGAACAGAAGCGGCAAACCGCAGCTTTGGGATTTCGCTGGCGACGCTCAAAGAGGGGCGTGAGCGGGTGCTGGAACATCATGCACAGCGGGACGTGGCGTGGAAGGGCACAAACGCGATGTACTTCGAAACCGGGCAGGGAAGCGCGCTATCGGCGGAAGCGCACCACGGCGTCGACCAGCTTACGCTAGAGGCACGAGCCTATGGTGTTGCTCGGGCGTTTGAACCATTTTTGGTGAATAGCGTAGTGGGCTTTATCGGCCCCGAATATCTTTATGACGAACGGCAGATCATCCGCGCGGGTCTGGAAGACCATTTCATGGGCAAGCTACTGGGTCTGCCGATGGGCTGCGACGTTTGCTACACGAATCATGCCGCTGCGGACCAGAATTCCGCGGACAACTTGCTGCTGTTGTTGGGCGCCGCGGGATGCAACTACTTTATGGGTGTGCCGTGTTCCGATGACGTGATGCTGAATTATCAGTCGACCAGCTACCACGACGGGCTGGCCGTGCGACGGTTATTGAAGCTGCGTCCAGCTCCGGAATTTCTGAGTTGGCTGGAAGGCGCGGGCATTTATCGCGAAGGGGAGCCAGCGATGGTGGATGCCCCGGCGCGGCGACAGCTGCTGCAGACGCTGGAAACTTCGCTGGAAGGCATGCGCTAAATGAAGGATAAAGACGGCACTGATCTGGTGAGCGGCGAGTTACCGGAGATTGTGCGCAAAATCCGCGCGCGGACACCCGCACGGTTGCTGGTTGGCCGGGCTGGCGCGGCGTATCGCACGGGCACGCAATTGGAGCTGCGGGAAGCTCACGCTGCCGCGCGGGATGCGGTGTGCGATGAATTGCGATGCGAGGAAACGTTTGGCGGAGCGCTGGTGGAAAAGTGGAAGCTGTTTGAAGTGTTCACGAAGGCTGCGACGAAGGACGAATACTTGTTGCGGCCGGAGCTGGGCCGTCAGTTCAAAGAGCAGGCACGAGCGGAGTTGCTGAGACGGTGTTCGGTCGGAAATGATCTGCAGATAGCGATTGGCGATGGTTTGTCGGTTTCGGCGGTGGCGGCGCAAGTGCCCGCGTTGCTGCGTTTACTTGAGGAAGGCGTTCGACAACGGCAATGGAAGATGGGGCAGGTGTTTGTGATTCGTCATTGCCGCGTGGGGATTCTTAATGAGATTGGCGAACTGCTGCGGCCGCGGGTCGCGGTGCTGCTGATTGGAGAGCGACCGGGCCTGGCGACGGCGGAGAGTCTGTCGGCGTATATGGCTTACGAGCCAGGCCATTCCCAGACGGATGCGGAGCGGAATGTGATTTCGAATATTCACGCGAGAGGTTTGACGACCGAGCAGGCGGCGGCACGCGTTTTGAATTTGGCGGAACAGATGATGAGGGTCAGGACCAGCGGTTGCCGATTGAAAGAGGGAGCGGCGGCGCTGGGCGATGAATGAAGGGTGTTCTTGGCGAAGCTGGAGAAGGTCTCCTAGGTTCGCAGGTTGCGGAAAGGGTGGGCGAGGAGTCTTCAGGGGCCAAAGCCCTAGTTATTTGCGTGCGACTTACGCGGGGGCTGAAGCCCGCGCCTCCCGAAAACCGATTTTTCCCGCAAAGTGTGAAGCCGTACCCTGCCGAAAAATGCAAGTTTTCACACAGATACTGAAGTTCGGACGACCGGTGCCAAAAACTTCCACGAGGGTAGACGTAGAGTTGAGATCCTTCGCTGTGCTCAGGATGACAAAATCGCTCTTTATCGCGGTGGAGTTGGTGGGGAGAGATCGACGCCACATGCAAAACCACCATGTGGGACATTCCCAAGATGCGAGGCTCGAAGAGAGATTTTTCGCTGCGTTCGGAATGACCCGATTGTTTTGTGGGCTGACAGGCTGAAGCCTACAGGGTTGTTACTTTGCGGATTTTTGGGCTTGGGCTGCTTGGGCAGGAAGGGCCCAGTTGGGCCGGACATAGTGGCAGGTGTAGCCGCCGGGATAGCGCTGGAGATAATCCTGATGCTCGGGCTCGGCTTCCCAGAAATCGCCGGCGGGCTTTACTTCGGTCACAACTTTACCGGGCCACAGGCCCGACGCGTTTACGTCGGCGATGGTTTCCTCGGCGATGCGCTTTTGCTCGTCGTTGGTGTAAAAGATGCCAGAGCGATAACTGGCGCCGGTGTCGTTGCCTTGGCGATTCTTGGTGGTAGGGTCGTGAATCTGGAAGAAAAATTCCAGGAGCTTGCGGTAACTGAGCTTCTGGGGATCGAAAATAATTTCGATGGCTTCGGCGTGGGAGCCGTGGTGGCGATAGGTGGCATTCGGAACATCGCCGCCGCTATAGCCGACGCGGGTATGAAGGACGCCGGGATAACGGCGGATCAAATCTTGCATCCCCCAAAAGCATCCGCCGGCGAGAATGGCTCGTTCTTCTGATGACATGTGAGTGTTACTCCTTGTGTGCGGATTCGAAGAGTTTACGATATTGGCCGTAGCCTTCGCTTTCGAGTTCGTCGAGGGGAATGAAGCGAAGGGAGGCGGAGTTAATGCAGTAGCGCAAACCGCCTTTGTCGCGTGGGCCGTCGTCGAAGACATGACCCAAATGGCTGTCGGCGTGGGTGGAGCGCACTTCGGTGCGAATCATGCCGTGGCTGGAGTCGGTGTGTTCCTCGACGTTTTGCGCCTCGAGAGGCTTAGTGAAACTGGGCCAGCCGCAGCCGCTTTCAAACTTATCGAGGGAGGAAAACAGGGGTTCGCCGGAGACGATGTCGACGTAAATGCCGGGTTCCTCATGGTTCCAAAACTCGTTTTGAAATGGGCGTTCCGTGGCGCTTTGCTGGGTAACGCGGAACTGCTCTGGAGAGAGGCGAGCGATGGCGGCTTTGTCTTTGGTGTAATTGGGCATATGCGGTTATACCTCAAGTAGCCTTGTATAAGATGACGAAAGGGCCCGAAACAGTACATTTGTTCGAAGTGGAGTGGTCAGGGCCGCCCCCGGCGGCTTCGCAGATCACGGGAGCGAACCTGACGATTGATGGGGGAACGAACGCGTAAGGATGCGAGCGGCGCGCCGGATTCTGGGCGAGTAGGCGCGGTGAGTTACCAGGGGTCGGGACCGTCTTTGGAAGATGACTGACCGGTTGGGCCATCGTCATCGAGTAGGGCGAGGCGCGTTGCTTCCATGGCGCCAACCTCGACCGGCTGGATTCCCTGGTTGTTGTTCAGGTCGGTCTTGGTATATCCGGGGTTAGCGGAGTTGACCTTTATTTTGGTGCCGCGGAGTTCGTAGGCGAGTTGCACGGTGAGCATGTTCAAAGCGGTCTTGGATGCGTTGTAGCCGATGAACTTGGTGTTATAGCCCGACCAGGAAGGATCGGTGTTGAAGGTCAGCGAACCGAGGCCGCTGGAGACGTTTACGATGCGGCCGGCCGGGGATTTCCGCAGCAGCGGCAACATGGTTTGGGCGACACGAAGGGCGCCGAAGAAGTTGGTGTCGAAGATTTTTTGTACCGTATTCACATCGGCAGCGCCGGGCAGTCCATCGCCGCGCAGGTTGACGCCGGCGTTGTTGAGAAGGATATCCAGATGTCCGTAGTGGCTTTCGATGTGTTGAGCTGCGGCGGTGATGGTGTGCTGGTTAGTGACGTCGATTTCGATGAAGTGAACATCGCTAAGCCCCGTCTGCTGAAGTTGCCGGACAGCGTGCTTACCGCGTTCCACATTACGCGCGCCGAGGAGCACGATGCATCCAGCTCTGGCGAGATTGCGAGCGATTTCGAGGCCGATGCCCTTATTCGCACCGGTCACCAATGCGATTCTCTTTGCCGTGGCCATATAACTTGGATCCTCCTAATACGATGGAAAGTCGTTAAAGTGCCATACCACCGGAGACTTCATGCTTAGATGCGTGGTCGTGATGGCATTTTAGGAATAACGCATATTCTTGAGATCGGTGAGGAGCGCGGGCCCGGTCGGGTGCCATCCCAGCGATTTTTGGGTTTGCGCACTCGACGCGGGCATGTCGAAGCCTACGAACAGAGCGAGCCAGCCGAAGTGAGCTTGCGCTTCCTGCGGAGAGAGGCTGACCACAGGTAACTTCAGGCCTTTCCCGATGGCTTCCGCGATCTCTCGCACCCGAATCCCCTCTTCCGCGACCGCGTTGTACCTGCTGCCCGCTTCCGCTTTTTCTAGCGCGAGCCTGTAGAGTTGGGCTACATCGCGAACATGAGCCGCAGGCCAGCGGTTGAGCCCTTCGCCAATGTATGCAGAGAGTCCCTTTTCGCGGGCCAGGTGGATCGCACGGGTGATGAGGCCTTGTTTGACGGTGTCGTGGACCTGGGGAAGACGCACCACCGACACATTGACGCCACGCGTGGCGACGGCAGCTCCTGCGACTTCGGAAAGTCTGCGAGGATTTGGGTGGTTAGGATCGAAATGATCTTCCGTCGCGAGTTGGCCAGGTGCGGCGTTACCCATACCAGTTCCAGAGGTGATCAACAAGGGGCGGTCTGATCCCGCGAGTGCGTCTCCGAGAGCTTCGATGGCACGCTGGTCCTTTTCGCAGACCTCCACGAATTTTGAGATGTCGTTACCGAACGCGCTGTGATCGAAAGCGCAATGGATCACCCCATCGGAGTTGGCCGCCCCGCCGCGCAGGCTCTGCGGGTCTTCCAGGCTCCCACGGTGCACCTGGGCCCCGGCGGTAGTAAGCGCCTGGGCGCCCGCATCCGAGCGCGCCAGTCCGAGGACTTGATGGCCCGATTTGATAAGCTCCGGAATAATGGCGGAACCGATGAAGCCGGTCGCGCCGGTGAGAAAAACGCGCATGTCCATTTCCTCCTTGGGAGCCAGCCTGTTAGGCGAATGCCGTGTTGGCGAAAATCGTCGAGGCCCGCAAAGCTTCTAGTAAAGCGGAGAATGGCTCCGAAACGTTAGATAATCGGAGGCGCTCTCCGGTTACATGGGGAAGAATAACCGGAGAAAGGGCGGAGGCCAAGCGCAGGTGCGAGCGGGTTGTGGTTATTGGGAGTGCTGCACGGTTAGCTCAAACACGGTCAGAGGAAAGAGCGGGGGCTTAATGCTCTCAAATATTTCGATTTCGTGAGTGCTTAAACCGTTCGAAAATCCGTTCGGGCCGAAAGTGTTACTTACGTCTTAGGTACGTTGTGTTACCCATGTGTCCGGGCTGGACCCTAGGATTTTGGTGGACGTGAGGGGATTCGAACCCCTGACCCCCTGCTTGCAAAGCA
>DATKPS010000025.1:0-3365 GCA_035524015.1 Candidatus Sulfotelmatobacter sp. | reverse complement strand
GTGGTATTGGCCGGTGTTTGCATGTACACGGTGATGGTGTTGGCGGTGACGGTTGCCGACGATGTGTTGTTTTTGACCACGTCCGTGTAGGTGAACGTGGAACCCGCCGCTACGGCCGTTGCCGATACCGTTTGGGTGAGTTGTAAGTCGGCGGTTTGCGCATGAGCCGGAGGCGCACACAAGCCGGCGTACGCCAGAAAGCTCAGAATCGCCGCAAGGGAGAACAGCGTCAGCCGGCGCAGACGCAGCTTGATTGCAGCCTGTGCTCGACGAAGCAAAATGTTCAGCGGATGCACCAGGCGAGTCTGCGTTTTTGTGAACCGCTGCTCTTCAGCGCCACGTCTTAAAGCGACCACTTTCCCGAAGATGTACTCCGAAGCAGGATCCACATCGAGTCCCGTGTCGCTACGAAGGATGGTCTCGCCGCTTGCGGCGTCAAACCAATCTACGCGGTGAACGCGAAGGCCATCTTCATTCCGTGCCAAAACTACATCCCCGCGACGCAGCTCTTCCGACTTCACGGGCGCCACCAATACGTCGTCGCCGTCGTTTACGTTGGGCTGCATGCTTGCGCCGCTCACCCGAAATTGCACAGCGTTTCCGCGCCGCAACAATGCTTCGCACAACTCTTCGAACAATCGCGAATCCTCACGGACCTGGGGTTCAGACACGCGCATAACGAACCGCCTCCACTGCGCTAGGGGTTGGCGTAAAGCGCAGGATGGAACAGGGCACGGAGCGAGTGAGCTGATCCAAAAAACCCAAACTGAATTGAATCCCGTTTTGCAGGTAATGGGGCACAAATGCCCGGGCAAATAGTTCGGCTGCGGCCTTTGCAGGGGCCAGTGGAGTCACATCATTCGCCGGCGCCTGCTCCAGCAGAAAAACGGCAGAGAGCTGCGCGCGTTCCGGTGAAGCGACTCCGGCGTCCCCGTGCCACGGCGTGCCATACATCCAGAACTTGCCGTCGTGTTTCCGCAGAATGATGCGGTCGTCGCTCAGCAGCTGCACGCCTGGTTGCGCCATCCACAGGCGTGCCGTGGTGCTTTTTCCGGCGCCGGAATGGCCAAGGAACAAATAGCCGCTGCCGTCGTGATCGGCTAAACCGAGCGCGTGCACTTCCACACCTTCGCCAAGCGCCAGGCGATGCATCATCACTAGTTCATCCAGCGGATACTCCAAAGGAAACACCGTAACGCTCTTTGGAAACAGCGCGCGATTCAGCACCACATGTCCGCGTTCAAACGAAGGATCGAACCACGCCGCCTTGTAGGGCGCGTTACCCACCGCCGGGCTCGAGAAGTAAAACTTTGTTCCCGTTTCCGAGGTATACGCGGACCACAATCCACCCGAGCAGAACGACGGCCGGTCCGCCGGCATCGCCAAGTCAGCCGTCCATGCAATATCGAGCTCGAAGTGGCAGCCCTGTTGCCCATCCGAGGGAAGGACGAAAGGCCGGTGTTCTGGATCGATTGCGGCCGACAGGTCCGCTGCGCACCAAAGTCCAAAAGAAAAGCCGCCAATCGCGAGGGTGAAGCGAGTGGCCTGGTTGGTTTTGCTTGACCGTTTCGCATTGGCGTCCGTCATGGTCTATCCTTGCCGGTTATCACGACCCGAAGGTTCTGCAGAAGCTGGTTCTGCACGAACCCGAGATCGGTCCGGTAATGCCGGCCACTTTGCAATGTCCGAGGACGGCCTCTTCGGGCCGCAAACTCACACGGACCACCTGGGGCGGTTGGTAGGCGAGCTTGCCGGTGCTCTCGGGTTTTGGTCTTTCTTTCATTACGCTTTCTGTCCTATCAGGGGCGGTCTTACTAACGTGTGCCGCAGGCAGTACAGCCCCCGGCCGAGCAACCTCCAGAGGAATTCAGAACAGGAAGAGAAGAGTTCGAGCTTGCTAGCGGCAAACGCACAACATTTGTCGCTGTGGAGGAATCCTTGTTGATGCGCTCTGCGGCCGCGCGCAGCTCTTCGTGTTGCTGGCCGCCCGGGCAGCAAGTACAGTCGCCGTGTTCGGGCACTTGAATGCCCAGGGCGAACGCGCGCAGGTGCGCCACCTGGCATAGAAAATCCACCGGCTTTTCTGGGTCGCCACCTTCAAGCTCGCCATTTGCCGCGCACATGCTGCACAGCGTCCGGATGCGGCAGTTGGTGCAAATCGTTTCGCGGGTGGTCCGGGTCGCCCGGATTTGCTTCAGGCGTCCCTCCCAGCCTTCCTGGAAGGACCCTTCGCGGAGGTTGTAGCCATCGCGATGCGACAACACGCAGATCGTCATCTTGCCTTTCGGGTCGATCGCACAACCGTTATGCCCGCCGCCGCAGGTGTAGCGCTTGGTGGGCACCGGCAGATTGGCGGCAAGCTCGGATTCCACCAGACGCAGATACTCGGACCGGCGAACCGCATCGCGAAACTCCAGCGCGATCGCCTGCTCTGGAGTCAACCGCACCGCCAGCGGACTCTGCGAGCAGTCCGTGCGCGGATTCACCAGCGGGTCAAACTTGAATTCCACGCCAAGCTCCTGCTCGGCGAACCGCTTCATTTCGTAAACTTCATGAACGTTCAGGGAGGTGGGAACGGTTTTGAGTTTCAACGGCAAGCCCCGTTCGAGCAGCAGCGCAATTCCCCTCATGCAGCGATCAAACGATCCCGGGATCCGTGTCAAGGCCTCATAGGTCTCGCGCGTCGCACCATACAGCGTGATCTCGACGTTGAACGGCCGATATTTGGCCAAATGGTCCGCGACCTTCGGCGTAATCATCGTGCCGTTGGTGAATAGCGTGATCAGGAAACCGCGCTTCTTCGCTTCGGTGTAAATATCCAGGAAGTCCTTGCGCGCGAATATCTCCCCGCCGGTATAGAGCAGCCACAAACAACCCGCCTCCACCAGTTGGTCCAGAAGGCGCACATGCTCGTCGAAGGTCAGTTCCTCTTTGCGCGCCGCCGTGTCGCTCATCGGCAGGTTGTTGTAGCAGTGTTGGCATTCCAGTGGGCAGCGGTGCGTTACTTCGATCGACACCTCTACGGGCACACGCCGGCCCCCAAAGCGCTCGTGCAGGAGGCTCGAAAAGTCACCGTAGGTTGCGGTCTCGACCACTGGCCTTGCCTTTCTTTCTGCTTACGCCACCGAAAGCACCAGCTTTTCTTCCAGCAGCGAATCGAGAAATGTCTCAATGTCCTGCTCTGCTTGCGCTTCCGTCACTTCAAATTCGTCGCACACGCGGTTCACCATCTCGCCCACGGTGTGCTTTTCCGTCATAAAGTCCCAGAGCACGGAACCAACGGGATTCAACGTGTATAGGGAATTCAAATCGCCGACCCCACTGCGGATCGGCACGATGATCAGTTCGCCTTCGATCTTTCGCGA
>DATKPS010000024.1:0-100849 GCA_035524015.1 Candidatus Sulfotelmatobacter sp. | reverse complement strand
AATTCGATGGGGATTAGGGAGCCTTCGGGGTTCATTTGCGGCGGGCGGACGACGTGCGCTTCCACCTTCTTTTGCGTTTTGGGATTTTCGATGGAAAGCTTGGTGCCCTGAGATAAACCTTCGGGCAGGATGATCATGGCGCCGCTGGCGCTGACGGTGTGGGTGAATCCGTGCAGCGGGTTGGCCTTGCCGGGCAAATGGATGAGGATGGGCATGCGCAGCAAGACACGTTGCGCGCGGCGCCGTTCTTCGTTCGTCTGCGGACGAGCGCTATTGGCGGCGCGCTTGACTTGTGGGGCCCCCGCGGTGGCCGCTTTTGCCGGAGCGGGCGGCAGATTCGGTTTAGGCAGAATAGTCACAGTTCCAGCCCCCAGAAATCCATATCCGGCGCGATGAGTTCGACGCCATATTCCCAGCCTTCCGGCTGTTCGTTCCCTTTCCAAACAACCACAGCGGCATTGCTGGCCTGTGTAGCAAGATTGGTAAGGGCCAGACGCTGTTCGAGGGGCAGCGAATCGGTGAGCACGACCATGCAGCCGTAGGGGTTAACGATGCGCGTGCAAGCCTCAATGGAATGACGCTTGCCGCCCTCACCGTCCCATTCCAGACGGATCTGCACTCGCGAATTCATGCGCTTACCGCGGCGCTTTTCGCGATATTTTGCCCCTACTTGCTTCAATTCGCGCAAGTTAACAGACATCCTGGCCTCTAACAGGCCATGCTAAAGTTAGATGGAAATGCGGTCAATGGTACGATCGCCACAACACCAACGAAAGAGTATCTGTCCTAAGGGACAGGAGCGACGCGGCCTGTGAAGAATTTGATTGTTAACGCAGACGACTTGGGGTGGACCGAGGGGGTCAATCGAGGAATTGCGGAGGCGCACCGCAAAGGGCTGGTCACCAGCACTTCCCTGCTGGCAAGCGGTCCGTCGTTTGGCTCCGCGCTGGAAATAGCCCGTACTAATCCGGAACTGGGCGTGGGCGTGCATTTGAACCTGAGTGATGGCCCGCCCACGGCCAAACCGGAGGACGTGCGAGGACTACTGAACGACGCCGGTGAGCTGGAAGGCGGACCGGAAAGCCTGCTTCTGCGCATCGCCAGCCGTAGCCTGAATCTGGAAGAGGTGGAGCACGAATGGGACGCGCAGATCCGTAAGATCCGCGATTCGCGAATCACGCCGACGCATCTCGATGGACATAAACATGTGCAGATGTTGCCGGGGCTGTTTGAAGTGGCGTTAAGGCTGGCAAAAAAGCATGGAATCCGCGCGATTCGCGTGTCGCACGAAGAGTCGAAGTTACGAGCACTCTTGTCTTCCGGCAGAGAGCAGAAGGCAGGGGTGGTGTTGAAGCAGGGGGTACAGGCTCGGGGATTGAAGCTGCTGGCGCGGGATGCACGAGAAATGGCGGACCATGCCGGACTGGCGACTTGCGACCATTTCTGCGGCATTGCGCAGACCGGGGTGCTCACTCGCGAAGGGGTGGAAAGCCTGCTGAAGAATCTGCCACAAGGCACAACGGAATTGATGTGCCATCCGGGCTATGTGGACGAAAGCCTGCGGCGTTCCGCCACGCGATTGCAGGAATCCCGGCAAGTGGAATTGGATATTCTGACCGACCCTGCGGTGAGAAAACTTGTCGCCACACAGGGTATCCGCCTGATAAGCTATCAATTGATAGGGGATTTGGCCTAAAAGGTGGCCGGGGCGCGCGGGTCAGCATCCAACAACAAGTCGACCGTAGCAGCGATTCGGGCATCCATTGTTACTGGGAAAGCAGTAGAAAGGCTCGGGAAGGCGCAGTATGCGAAGCGAAACACCCATCCGGTATTCCGTCGTTGTGCCGTTCTACAACGAGCAGGAAAACATCCCGACGTTGTACATGAAAATCACGGAAGTGATGGACTCGATCGGCGAGCCCTACGAAATGGTGTTTGTGGACGATGGGAGCAAGGACAATTCCTACCGAGTGTTATCCGAGATTTACGAGCACGACCGGCGCGTGAACGTGGTGCGCCTGCGCCGCAACTTTGGGCAGACTCCCGCGCTGAAGGCGGGATTCGATTTTGCTCGCGGCGAAGTGGTGATCTCCATGGACGGCGATTTGCAGCACGATCCCGAGGAGATACCGCGGTTCCTGGAAAAGATTGAAGAAGGATTCGACCTGGTCAGTGGCTGGCGCGCGCAACGCCGCGACCATTGGTTGATGCGCCGTTTGCCAAGCCGGGTGGCCAACTGGCTGATGGCCAAACTATCCGGCATCGATTTGCACGATTTTGGCACGACTTTCAAAGCTTATCGCAAAGAGATTCTGCAGGAAATTCAGTTGTACGGCGAGTTGCACCGTTTCATTCCGGCGTTGGCGAGTTCCACAGGCGCGCGGATTGCTGAAGTTCCCATTTCCAACCCGGAGCGGAAGAGCGGCAAGTCCAATTACGGCATCGGGCGAACCATTCGGGTGTTCTTCGATTTAATCATGGTGAAATTCCTGCTCGACTATTCCACGCGACCGCTGCAATTTTTCGGACTGCTGGGCTTGGCAGGGACGGGCACGGGATTGTTGGTGGGCGGATTCCTGGTGGCGAAGAAGCTGATGTTCCACGTCGACATCATCGCCGAACACGGACCGCTGATGCTGCTGGCTACGGTGCTGTTCCTCAGCGGTATTCAGTTTATTTCTATGGGGCTGTTGGGCGAAATCAGTTCGCGCACCTATTATGAATCGCAGAACAAGCCCATCTATGCACTGCGCGAAGTGAAAAGCCATCGCAAAGAACTGGGCGATTCCGCCGAACCGGCGCGGCCCAGCGGCAGTTCCGAACGCTAGATATTTTGCGTTGGTACCAGCGGTTTTGCGCTGCTGGCGCTCGCTTCTTACAGATGCAAAGTGCGGTACTTCCCGCGGTGATAGACCAGCGGCTCCCCGTCCTTCAGCTCTAAACTCTCGACTTCCGCAACAAAAATAGTGTGGTCGCCAGAAGTGTGTTGCGCCACGACGTTGCAGGCCATGTGCGCCAAAGCATCCTCGAGCAGCGGGATGCCGGTGTCGGTCCAGCGGAAACGAATGCCCAGTCGCGCTTCTTCCGCGGGGTCCTGCTGGGGCTTAGCAAAGAGCCGGGAGACCTGCTGCTGAGTATCCTTCAGAATGTTCACGCCGAAGCGGAGCTGCGATTTCAAATAGCTGAGCAGACGCGCGTTCTGATCGACGCACACGAGAATCAATAGAGGATCGAGGGAAACCGAGGTAAGCGAGTTGGCGGTCATCCCATGGACCTCGCCCGGCTCGCGCGCGGCGGTGATGACGGTAATGCCGGTAGGAAAACTGCCCATGACCCGGCGAAATAGTTCGGAAGAAACGGACGCAGTCGACATAGAAACTAATTTCAAGATATCACAGAGCAATGCAGCGGCGCAGCGCGGCGGCCGGCTTACGGTTCTTGGTCAGGGCCGGATGTTCGAGGTTGCGGAAAAAGGCGAACGCGGAGTCTTGAGAGGCTAAAGCCCGCCTCATTTTGTGAAGGTTGCGTGGGGGCTCAAGCCCCCACCTGCTGAAAAACGCAATGACCGCAGACGGCGGGCAGTCGCGGTTACTTGTGGGACTTTTCCTCGTTCTTAGGCTTAGCGGATTCCTTGTAAGCCTTGGCGTGGTCCGCTTCCTGCTTCTGCTTGAGGTTTTGTTGTTGCTGCTGGTGTTTCTGCTGCAGGTCTTGTAATTCCTGTTGTTGTTTTTGTTGAACCTGGGTTTGCTCTTGGGGATTGCGATTCTGGGCGTTCTGCTGTTCCTGGGTCTGCTTCTGTTGCAGCTTCTGATATTCCTGATCCTGCTTCTGCTGCAGTTGTTGAATCTGCTGTTGATGCTTCTGCTCAAGTTGCTGATTCACGTTGGTGGTGTTGGGACGCGAAGTGGGCGGACGATCGGCATAAGCACGAGTATTCGAGGACTGGCCGGCAGCGTCGTTTCCACGCGAGCCGTTGTTGACCGGTCGATTGGTATTCAATGGGCCCGGCTCGTTGGTGGGCTTGCTGCCCACTGCAGTGTAGTGGGGGACGCCCGGGCTGGCCGGGGGAGCAACGCGCACCTGCTGAGAGACGGCAGCGTGTGGCTGCGCTGCTTGCAGCTGATGGACCTGCGTGGTGGAAAGCGGGCGGCCTTGATTATTCTGGATGGCGGCCTGGCGTGCTGCAAAGGAAGGAGGCGGCGGAGGAGGAGTGGTCTTGGCAACCACCGCGCGGTTTTGAATCGCAGCGGGAGGATGCACGTTGCTAGGAGAGCCACCTCCGAGCACCGCTTGCTTGGGAGGCACCACGGCGGGTCCTTGCACCGCCGCGGGAGCCGTGGCCACTTCATGCGCGTTGACCGCGACCAAGTTGCGCCCGATGGGCTGAGCGGAGGTGAAGGCATGAGGCGAAGTAGCGGTAACCGCGCCGGGAACACCCTGATTCATGTAGTGGACGTTGTTCACGGTGACGTTCTTGTTGACGACGGTGGTGTTGTAGTAGTTGTTGATCACCGTCTGATTCACGGTGGTATTGGAAATATTCACATTGTTGACGTAGGTGCGGCTGACCGGATAGGAGGGTACGAACACCTCCCGTGGCCCGAGCGGAAACCAGCCCACATTCACGCCAACGGCAACGCCACCCGCGGCAAAGCCAAAGCCCGCAGCAAAATGAGGCCCACCAACCCAGGCCACCAAGGCAGGCGCATACACCGGTCGAACATACGCTACGGCTACCACTGGAGGCGGACAAGGTACCCAGCCCCAGGCGCCGCCGACAAACACCCAGCGGCCATAATGAAATGGCGCAAAGCCCCAGGGCGCGTTGTCGACCCACGTCCAGCCCCAAGGAGAAACCCAAATCCAGTGGCCAAAGCGGTAAGGAGCCCAGCCGACGACGGCGACATGCGGGAACCACACCGTGCCGTAATCCGCTACCGGACGCCAGCCGCCGTAGTCATCGAGGTCCTCGTAGCCAATCACGTCGTCGGAAACGTAGCGTTTCGCGACGGAATGATCCTCGCGCAGATCGCGCTCGTCGCACCAGGAATCGAAACTGTCTAAGTCTGGCAACGGTTCGATATCGGCGTTGACTTGGTCGGTCCCGGTGAAAATGCCTTGCTGATCGGGATGGACACTATAGGAAGAACCGCCGCCGGTGACCTCGCCATCGCCACCGCGAACGTTGATGATGCTGGTGTCGCCGGCTTCATTCACGTTGACGCGATAGTTACCGGGGCGAACGATAGTCAACGCGAGATTGGGCGTGTCCACTTCCAGGGACTCCTGCGGATCCAAGCGCCGCACGCGAAGGGCGATGGTGCCTTCAGTCAGGCGAATTTGCGTCATGTGATCATCGAGGTTCAGGAAAGAAAAACCGGTCTGATCGCCCAGACGAATTACCGCGGAGCCGATGTGCAGTTCGGCGCGGCTGTTTTGGTCGGTCCACAACTTGTCTCCGGTGGTCACCGGCCGATTCACTTCCGCGCCGACCCAATCATCGGTGCCGGAAGGACTGAAGGAGACTTGGCCGTCGACGAAACTGAGGCGGGCAACGCGGGAAGGCGGATCATCGCCATCGGCCAGCGCGCGATTGGGAGCCAGCATTACCAGAACAACAAGAGCAGTGCACAAAAGCAGCCAGTGCTGTACGCGAGTCTTCATACCTCATCTCTCCTGACAATTCTCAACAAATCTCATCGTGTTCGCGCAGAAATTCCGAATATCGAAAGATGCGAAGGCGATGAAAAACTCTTCACGCGGTACCCAGTCACGGCTTGTGTTTTCATGCAAGAACGTCCCCGGCTGGTGGGGGAATGACCTGGTGGACCGCCATCATTATGTGTAACACGGGGGCAGTGAAAGAGTTGTAGGAAGCGGGGGGCGAGTCGCGAAAGAAGCACGGTAAAAAAAAAGCCCGCTCCCGAATTGCAGGAGCGGGCCAGGGGATGATCAGGAAATTCAACTAGTGATGGCCGCCTCCTCCTCCGTGACTGCCGCCACCACCGCCACCGTGGAAACCTCCCCCACCGCTACTGTGCGAAGCACCGCCGCCACCCGAGCTATGCGGAGCAGAGTAGTGCGGGGCCGAGTAGTGGGGAGCCGAAGAAGAACGCGGCGCGGAGTTATAGGAACGGGGCGCGGAATAGCCGCGGTTGCCGTTGTAAGACGGAGGAGAGTAGGACCGGCCACCATTATAAGACCGGCCAGCGTTGTAAGAAGAAGAGGGCCGATTGGAGGAATAATTTCGAGAGCCTGCGTAAGGTGGACGATTGGCATTGCGCGCCGCAGCGCTCCAGGAATTTGTCGGATGCGTGGAGTTGGAGCTGCCGAATCCTTGCGGTGCACGGCCCGAATCGGTGCGATTACCCTGTGCGCTCCAGGAGCGTACGGAATTGCTGGCGCCGTTCGAGCGCGCGCCGGGTTGCGTGGCGTAAGGAGGACGGCTGTTCGAGAGTTCCGAGCGGCGGCTTGAGCTGAGACCGTTTTCATTGGACGACATGGAATGGGCCGTGGCGGTACCGTTGGCGCGGCCGCTGTAATTGGACGCATTCATTGTGTGGACCGCAGAGTGAGAAGCCGAGGCGGAAGGTGTAGTGCGCGCCATGACCGAGCGGCTATCCACGCTGTGCGAAGGAGTGGCCACGTGGTTATTGATGTTGGCAGCGCCCAGCGCGCTAGTGCGCGTCGGAGTGGCATGAAGGCTATTGGTCACTTGGGCGCTGCGCAAGGATGCTTCGGTAAGATGTTGTGAACTGCGGTTAATGGCCTGCCCATTCACGAAGGCGTTATGCGATGCAGTGGTGACCGCGTGAATGTTGTGGGCGTAGGCATAATTGAAATTGTGGTACGCGCCGGGCCCGCCAAACCCGTTGTGGAAATAAGCGTTGTGGACGTTGATGCCGCGCCAGTAGCCATACCCGCAGTGATACCAGGGATGGAAGGGCTCACCCCAACCAAGCGGAAACCAGCCGAAGCCAAAACCAAATCCAAAGCCGAATCCGCCGAGCCAGCCGACGAACGCCGGGCCGTAAAACGGAGAGGCGTAAATCGGACCGGGAGCCCAACCCCAGTAGCCGCCCGCATACACCCAGCGGCCATAGTGGTACGGAGCAAAACCCCAGGGTTCATAACCAACCCAACTCCAACCCCAAGGGGCTACATAGGCCCAGTTGCCGTCGCTGTAAGGGGCCCAATCGGGCCCAACATTATTTGGATACCAGACGTTGCCGTAGGTGTCGTCTTGCTTCCAGGTGCCGTAGTCGTCGAGGTCGCTGTAGCCAACGGTGTCGCGATTCACATACTGCGAAGAAGCCGAATTTTCCTCGGAGAGATCGCGTTGCTGTGCCCACTGGTCCAGCGTATCGGGTGCGGCAGCGGGTCCCGTAGACACTTTCACGCTGCCATCGGCACCGGTTACGTCAACGCGTTCGCCCGCCTTCACCGGGTAGATTTGGCCGGAAGCGGCAATTTCGCCAGCGCCGCGAATTGCAGTGACACTGGTGAAATCGCCATTTTCGTTCACGTCGATGCGGAACGCCCCGGCTTCCTTCACAGTGAACGCTAAGTTCGGAGTGTCTAATTCGTAGTTCTCGCCCTGGCGAATTTCGCGCACGCGAAAATTAACGCGGCCTTCGGGCATACGGATCTGCGTGATGTTTTGATCCAAATTGAGGAAGGAGAGCGCGGTCATGCTGCCAAGGTGAATGGCAATCTGTCCGGCTTGCAGTTCCGCGCGAGAATCTTTATCGACCCAGATTTTGTCGCCAATCGTGACCGGGCGGTTGCGTTGCGCCAATCCCCAATCCCCTTCGCCGCCGGGCTGCAGCGAAACGGAGCCGTCAATAAAGCTGATGCGCGCGACGCGAGAGGGTGGGTTGTGCGATTCGTCATCGGTGATGTTGTCGTCGACCGCAGGCAAATTCGTGGCGTTGGGATCGGTCTGCATTTGTCCTTGCGGTGCAGCTTCGGGCTGTTCCACACGGACAGGCTGTTCTTGCGCACGCAGCGAAGGCGCCACTAGAAAAAGAAGAGTGGCAAATGTGGATACTACAGCACCTGAGCTCCAGTGCTTCCCAAGAGCTTTCATAACCATTTCCCCTGAAAGGCCCACTTCCGGTTCCGGGCCTCGGAAAGCTGCTGGCAATGCCCGTAAAAGCTTCCCAAGGAGTAGAACACCGCAAAAGGAAAGAAGTTGCCATAGAATTGTTAGCGTAGTCGTGTAAGGCTGTCGTACCCATATAGTACTAGTACGGAACCTACTTGCACCCATTCTGGCCTTTCGGCCAGCACCTTTCTTTATCCTCAGTACGTAGACTTCCTTCTTGTGGGCTTACCTGCCCTTAGGGGAGAATCGGATGCATATGAAACGAGCACTTTTCAGTTTGGGGCTAGCGGCGTTTGTCGCTGCGGTCTCCGCGAGTTCCATTACGGCTCAGGTTTGGCGGCAAGCCGGGCCTCCGGGCGGCACGGTGATCTCTTTGGCGGCCGACCCGAATAACGCAAACCATCTATTTATGGGCACCTCCGATGGCCATGTCTTCACCTCAACGGACGAAGGCGGGCGTTGGCAGATGATCAGCCGGATCGGCACGGGACAGGACGATGTGATCACCCACATCATCGTGGACCCGCGCGATTCGAATCGGTTGTATGCCAGCAGCTGGACCCTGTATTCCGGCGGCGGAGGCGTGTACCGCAGCGATGACGGCGGCCACACCTGGAACCTGATTGGTTTGGCGCACGAAACCGTACGCGCGCTGGCGCAATCGCCGACGGACCCGAAGCTGCTGCTTGCCGGCTCGCTGACGGGCGTTTACCGCTCGGCGGACGAAGGCGCGAGCTGGGTGCGCATTACTCCGGAACATCATCCGGACCTGAATCGTTTTGACTCCCTGGCGTTTGACCCCAAGGACAACAACATCATTTACGCCGGCACCTATCACTTGCCCTGGAAGACCACCGACGGCGGGAAGAACTGGTTTCCGGTGGTAAAGGGCATGATCGATGACTCCGACGTGATGAACATTATCGTAGACCCCGCGAACAGCGAAAATGTGCACGCGGTGGCCTGCTCGGGCATTTATCACAGCTTGGACGCCGGCACGGACTGGGTGAAGTACAAGAGCATTCCGAATGTGTTTCGACGCACGCAATTGATCCGCATGGATCCCACGGATCCCAACACGCTGTATGCAGGAACCACCAGCGGCTTGTGGAAGACCGTGAACGAGAAAGATTTTCGTCGCGTCACTCCGGGCGATTGGATCATCAACGCGATGATCATCGACAAGAACAATCCGAAGAAGCTGATCATCGGCACAGAGCGCGAAGGCGTGCAGATCAGCAACGACGCCGGCGAGACGTTCGTGTCTGCCAACGTGGGCTTCCATCACATGCACATTGAAGATGTGGCGGTTGACCGCGATCATCCGGGCAGCGCGCTGGTGGTGCTGACCTTCGACGAGAATGCGTTTATCGCCACGAAAGATGGCGGCGATTCCTGGACGACGCTGGGCCCTGGGCTGAGGCGCGCCGAAGTGCGGCACGTGTACGCAACGCCCGAGGGCTGGTGGGCTACGCGCACCAACGGCGGCTGGTCCAAGTACAGCGAAACCACCAAAAAGTGGGAGCGAGCCGGCCTGTTCGAACCCGATGCAGTTACCCCGGCGGCGGCAAAAGCCACCACCACCAAAGGCAAGAAGACCGCGGCCAGAACGCCTGTGGCAAAGAAGCCTGTCCCCACGCTCTGCGCCTTCCTCGTCAACGATATGGCCTTCGGGCATGACGCCTGGTACGCGGCTACAACCGGCGGCGTACTGATTTCCACCAATGAAGGCAAAACCTGGAAAGTCGACGGTAAGGATCCGCTGGCGCGCCGGCTGGCGCAATCCGTGGAAGTTTCCGCGGATGGCACGGCAGTGTGGGCGATCGTCGACAAGAACCTGATCTATTCGGCCGATCAGGGCGCTACTTGGGATGCACAGGAACTGGCGTTCGCAAATGCGGGCAATCTGCGCATTCACCGCATTGACGATTCTTCCCTGTTCATCACCACGAATCTCGGCCTCTATGGCACTCACGATGCGGGCAAGACGTGGGTTCGCCAGGATGTGCGCGAACTTTCCTTCCAGTCGGTAGCGGGCAACGGCACCGCGTTGGTGGCGGCGCTGCAGAAGCACGGGCTGGTGGCTTCCTTCGACGGCGGCAAGACCTGGCAGAAGATGGATGATCCGCTGTCGCAGAGCTACTTCCCGGCGGTGTGGACGCGTCACGATGGCTCGATCGTGGCCATTTCCGCTACAGAAGGATTGCTGAGCCTGGACCCAAACGCCAGATCCGCTAGCGCGACCGGCAGCACCGGGATGCGCTAGTCACAGAGAGCAATTCCCTTCCGCGGGCGCTGCGAGAAATCGCGGCGCCCGTTTTCTTTTGTGGCGTAGTTTTATGGTTTGGACCACGGTGGGACCACGCCAGTCATGCGCGCGTAGGCGATAAGCTGGCCCATGTGCTCGTTGGCGTGGACGATAATGCGCAGGTACATGCCGTCGACAGTGGCATCGCGATCGACGATGTGGACCTTGCGCTGAAGGTCTTGCGGGGTTTCGGCCAAGTGCGCTTGCTTCACGGCGTCGAGAGAGCGCTTCAGCCAGCTGATGACTTCGGCTTTTGAAGTCACCGTTTTCTCCGCGTCTTCTTTGAGGTCCGCAGGCATTTTCGGCCCGGTGACACTCAACAAGTAGAAGTTAGCCATGACGATGTGCATATACACTTCGCTGGTCGAGCGCACTCCCGGAGCGGGGCGCCAAGAGAATTTTTCGGGCGGCGTGGCCTCGGCCAACGCAATCAACTGTTGTGAGACGTGCAGCCACTCACCGTCATAGCCTTCCCAGATACCTTCGGGCATTTTCTGCGCTGGCGTACGCGCGGCACAGAAGAGCCAGAAGCCAATCGCCACTAAGAACATCGCTTTCATAGGAGACTCCTCTGCCGTACGGGAGCAACTGTAGCGCAGTCTGAATTTGTTTCGGTCGATTTCTTTACAAGTGTGAAATCAAGGATCACGGAAACGGGGTAATAGCCCTGGTTGGCGGGCGACGGCGACCTGCGGAAATTACGTGGTTCGATGACAGAAAACGCAGCCATTTAGTCGATGTGGAATTTCTGGGGAAGCATTCGGTACGGGACTTGCCTTAAGGAGTGTGTGTTCGGGATGTAAAGAACACCGCGCAGTGCAAGGGGGCGCGCCGTGAAACACTCATTGAGATTCGCAACACTGATTTTGTTTGGGACGCTTTTGTCCGCACTTCCGATACGTGCGGATAATCCGGGGCCAGCGCGACCCGGCACGATCAATTACGTCGAGGGACAAGTGGTGGCAGGTTCGCAAACGCTCGGAAGTCAATCCATCGGCAAAGTGGAACTGACACCGGGAGAAATCATTTCGACTGATACCGGAAAAGCCGAGGTCCTTCTCACTCCAGGAGTGTTCGTGCGTTTGGGCGACGAGAGCTCCGCGCGAATGATCAGCACCAGTTTAACGAACACACAAATGTCGCTGGATACGGGCGAGGCAACCGTGGAAGTAGTGGAAATTCATCCAGAGAATATGTTGGCCATCGTGGAGGATGGCCGGGAAACGCAACTGGTCAAGACGGGACTGTACGATTTCAATGAGAATTTGCACGTCGTACGCGTGCTGGACGGCGAGGCCATCGTTAAGGACGGGCGCAAGGACCTGAAGGTCAAAGCCGGCCACATGGTGGATTTGACAGCGACGGACAAGTTGAAGACCACCAAGTTCGATAAGAAAGAAGTGGAAGCCGAGAATTTGTATCGGTGGACGAGCCTGCGTTCGTCATATTTGGCGGAGGCTAACGCCGACTACGCTCCGACGTACGCCAATGGCGGCTACGGGTGGTATGGCGACGGATGGTATTGGGATCCGTGGTTTGACGCGTACACCTTTATGCCGTGGGACGGAATTTTCTTCAGCCCGTTTGGGTGGGGCTTTTATTCGCCGTGGTGCGCATTCGGGGCGCCGTTCTGGGGTTTTGGCGGATATGGATACGGCGGATATGGTGGATATTACCCCGTGCATTACCCGCATCGGTTCGGTCCTGATCCGGGGCACTGGGGTCCCGGTGAACATTATGGGAATCCGACGAACTATGGACATGGAGTGCACTACGCAACGCGGTCCGAAGGTGGCATAGCGATGGGTTCGCGCGGATTCCTTGGGCATGGAGGTGGATTCCATGGCGGAGGGTTCCATGGTGGTGGAGGCGGGTTCCGCGCCTCTACCGGCGGCGGTTTCCACGGCGGAGGGTTCGGTGGGGGCGGATTCCACGGTGGAGGCGGAGGTGGATTCGGAGGAGGTGGTCACAGGTAATCGCGATTTTCCTTAGCGCCCACACTTATCCAGCACAAGCGGGCCGCTCTTCCTCTGACCTGACCCAGAGAGAAGGCGGCCCGTTCTTCTATACGGACAGCGGTCCGTAAAGGCGGAAGTGGTCCACCAGCATTTCCCAAAACAGGTGTGATTTGTGTCACATCGACATAGTGCATGTGTGGTAAGAGTGAGAACGACGCTCCGACTGTGAAAGAAGGACAGAGTGGCCTTACCCGAATCGCCCAGGAAGAACTCGGAGCGTCGGAGATTTGCTGGCCGAGGAATTGCATTACTTAGGGGCGAAACGGGTAAGGGAGTGAACATGGATTTCGTCATTACCACGGGCGGACAGATTGTCGGTTGCACCGTGTTTGCATTGCTGTTGGTGCGAGGCTTGGTGGCCATCGCTAACGACTTCACGAATTGGACGTTACGGCGCAACAGCGTTGACCCGGATCAGTGAACGGATTCCGATGGTCGCAGGGCGCGCTGCTGCGGGCAAGATGGGGATAAGCAGTCAGGCGCAGGGGCGAGTTTCCTATCGGAACTTCATTCCGTTTTGGGCCATTTCGCATCGATTCTTTCCAGAATAAAAGCCGCTTGCGAAATTGCGCGCTCCACAATGTACAGCTTGGTTGGGCTGCGCTTATCTGATTCCATGTCCATCAATTTGCGGGCACAAAGCAGTGTAGCCGCGAATAGTATCGCGTGTTTGCGTTCTTCGGTCATGGGGAACTCCGCGTTGGGATGCGGCAGAGGTGGGAAGATTAGTTTACAACAGAGACGGGAGAGGTGGTTGGGATCGGGCGCAGAAAAGTGTTGTTGGGAGGCAGCACTTAAATTCCACTTACCGACCACCGTTCCACGAACTCTTTCATCCCTCACACTAACCCGAAAATCACTTCTATTTTTTGGACCAGCGGAGTTGATTGTGCTCGAAGTCGAAGGAGATTTGTTTTGCGTCGAGGGCAGAGATGCCGAGGTAGCCGGCGATGCGGGGCAAGGGATTGGAGGCCGGGCGCTCGACGAGTTGCACTTCGCGGTCGAGATCCTGGTTCCCTAAACGCAGGCGCGGTACGAGCACGCTTTTGGATTTCACCGCGCCTCCGACACTTTGGCCCATCGCACGACCCAGGACGTTGTAACTTTCCCGGGCGTTTTCCACCGCGCCTTCGTAAAGGGCGGTGCCAAACAAACCGGTGTCGGCAATCATCGAGACAGGCTGGCCATCCAGATCGACCTGAACGGTCAAGAACAGAGCTTCCGGCTGAAGGGGAACCGAGGATCCCGAGAGGGGTGAAGTTGGGCCAAAAGAGACCTGCTTTTTAGCCAAATCGAGGCGAAAGCTGCCAGTCTTCAGCAGATCCCAACCGATAATGCCGTCTACCCGTAGGCCAATGGTTAGGAAGTAGCGCATATCCTGAACGACTACCGGAACATCGGAGAAGTATTCGGGGCCATAGGAAAGTTCGGGTAATCGAGCGGAATCAATGCGCACGATCTTGTCGAAGCTGATGAGTTCGTCTGGGCGGAGGGCCAACCCCAGCTTTTGGGCTAACTTACGGTCGATCGTGGTGTGCGTCGCTCCGGTGTCTAGGAGGAACCGCAGGCCGTGGAGTGGACCGATGCTGGCGTCGACGACGAGGAGGTAGCCGTGGTAAACGTCCATGTGCAGGGCATTGGATTTGGGGAACACGGGAGGCTTGGCATCCGTTTCCCATGTTGAGAAGGAAAGGCAGGTCAGGATCGTAACCAGGATGGCCCGGATGCTTGCTGCATTCATGAAAAGCCCCTCGGCCGCGGGTTGCGGTGAGCCGAAGGTGGGGGAACCGGGGGAACAGGTCCATGGTTGGGCTCTGACGGGGGTCTGGAACCTAGCTGACACGGCAAGCGCTGGAAGAAGTTGCGATTGCGGGAAGTTCTGACACGAGCAATAGCGAAATTTTTCGACGTTTCCGTCGTCTTTATATCAGGCAAGGGGGCTATGTCAGGGACTTCACAAGTTGCTCAGGAATGGCGAACCCGAGCGCGCTACCGCTTCGGTACCTTCGAACTGGATGCCTGGTCGGGGGAACTGCGACGGAACGGAGTGAAGCTCCGGCTGCAAGAGCAGCCCTTCCTGGTGCTGCGGAAGCTCTTGGAATCCGCAGGCGGGCTGGTGACCCGGGAAGAGTTGCACAAAGCACTGTGGCCGGCGGACACCTTTGTGGACTTCGATACCAGCTTAAATACAGCGATTAAACGGCTGAGGGAGGTTCTGGGGGACTCGGCGGACGTGCCGGTATTTATTGAGACAGTTCCTCGCCGGGGCTATCGCTTTCTGGCTCCGGTGCAGTTGGTAAATAACGGGGAGTTGGTGGCGTTTCCGGCGCAAGCGGCGGTGGCCGAGGAGGGGCCGGGGCGAAAGATAAAGGGAAGGCTGCTGGGGATTGCCGGACTGGTCGCGGCGGCGGCCATAGGAGCGGTGGTGATGGCTTTGCGGACCCCGCAGCCGGTGCCGCACGTGATCGACTCCACGCAGATCACCTTTGACGGAATTCCCAAGGTGCGCGTGCATGCACGCGGGACAAACGTGTATTTCAACGAACGGCTGGAAGGACGCGTGGCGTTACTTCGCGTGCCGATGATGGGTGGCTCGCCGGTAACGCTGGACTCCTCAAGCCCAGGATTGTATTTGGGGGATGTCAGCCAGGACAGTACGAAGCTGGCGATCGGAACGCCAACCAGCGAAATGAAAGGGCCTTACCGGCTGAAAATGATGGACATGGGAACGGGGTCTCTCCAAGACATCGACGGGATGGTTGGACAAGATGTGACCTGGGCACCCCAAGGGAAACTCATGATTGCCGAAGGCCGCAGCATCGTGTTGGCGGACGCAGACGGCTCGCACCAACACAAGCTGCTGACTGCTCCGGGATATGTATCCTTTATTCGCTTTTCGCCGGACGGGCGACGCATTCGATTCACAGTGAATGGGCGGCTGATGACAGACTTCACCATATGGGAAGCGGGAATCGATGGTAGCAATCCTCACGAAATCCTGACCGAAATGACGGATTATCCGGTGCGCTGCTGCGGAGACTGGACGGCGGACGGGCGATATTACCTGTTCCAGACGACCTTGCGGGGAGGGAGCAAGATTTGGGCACAGCGCGAGCGGACTTCGTTCTGGCAACGGAGCGCTGCACAACCGGTACAGCTTACCAGCGTGCCGCCGAACTTCTATATGGGCGTGCCGGTGCTCGACGGCAAGAAACTGATCGTCACCGCGGCCCAGCCGCGAGCGGAATTGGTACGCTACGACCTGCATACACAACAATTTGTTCCGTTCCTTTCGGCGATATCGGCGGGGGACGTGGAGTTTTCGCGGGACGGCAGACAATTGGTGTACGTGCGTTATCCGGAAGAAACGCTGTGGCGCGCCAAGGCGGATGGGACGGAAGCGGCACAACTGAGCGGACCGTCGCTGCGAGTCGCGTTGCCTCATTGGTCGCCGGATGGAACGCGCATCGCGTTCTCGGGATCGCGGCCGGGACATCCTTGGAATTTGTATTTGGTGCCTGCGACAGGAGGGCCGGCGGAACAGTTGTCGAGCGGCGCGTTGTACGATATGGACCCGACGTGGTCGCCGGACGGAACGAAACTGGCGTTTGGGCAGCGGCGTATAGAGGGAGATCGGAACATGTGCTCGATCCAGTTGCTGGATGTGGCGTCGCGCACGGTGACACCTCTGCCGGATACGGACGGGATCTGTTATCCGCGATGGTCGCCCGATGGAAAGTACCTGTTGGCAGCGCACGCGAACAATATCGGGCTAATGCTCTATGATTTTGGCACGCAGAAGTGGACCGAGGTCGCGAAAGACTTGGGACCAATTGGGTATATGGAATGGGCTAAAGACAGCAAGAGCGTGATGTTCGATACCATGGCGGTGAGCGACCCCGGATTTAACCGGCTGCGGTTGTCGGATTTGCGAATTGAGCCGGTGGTGCGAACGCAGGAAATTCGACGGTATTACGGAGAATTTGGGGCCTGGACGGGGATGGCGCCGGACGGATCACCGTTGCTGGTGCGGGATATCAGCAGTGAGGAAGTTTATTTGTTGGATTTGTATTTGCCGTGAAGTAGACGGCAAGAAGAAGAGGGACTCCTCGCTCCGCTCGGAATACACGGTTTTGGGAGAAACCTTCCGGGCCTGAGCCGCTTTCTCTTGGATTTTCGCGAAAGCAGGTTTCTCGCTTCGCTCGAAATGACAATTTTTTTCCGCGGACTCTTCAGCCGTTTACGACACCCCAACAAAACAAATCTTCGTTCTGGGCGGCAGCTTCGCAGCGAAGATTCACAGACTAAAGTCTGTGCTACGGGCTAGCGATGATAATGGTTGCCGCCGATCTGGTAGCCTACGCCGCGGACCGTGCGGATCAGGGGATGATCGGAGCCGGCATCGATCTTGCGGCGGAGATAGTTGATGTAGACATCGACGACGTTGGTGACCGCGTCGCCGTGCACGCGCCACACTTCTTCGACGATGGTATTGCGGGGGACCGGACGGCCGGGCTGGCGCAGAAGGAATTCAAGTAAGGCGTACTCCTTGGGGCTAAGTTCGATGGGCCGGCCTGCGCGACGCACCTCGTGAGACACGCGGTTGACTTGAAGATCCTCAAAAACAAACTCATCGTGAGTCGGCCGATTGTGGCGACGCAAAACCGCGTGGACCCGTGCGACCAGTTCCGCAACGGCGAAAGGCTTCACCAGAACGTCGTCGGCACCGGCGTTCAGGGCACGGATGCGCTGCTCCACGGTGGTGTCGGCAAGGAGAAGAATCAGCGGCGTGTCTGGCCAGCGGCGGTGCGGAACGTGCAGGGGATCAGCGGCGGGAAGCCCGGGAAGGTTGCTGTCCAGAAGGATCAAATCGAAATTGGGGCTGTCGGGGAGTCCGGCGAATTGATCAGAGTGGGATAACACGTGGACCGCGAAATTTTCCTGCTGAAAACGGGATTTGAGGAACTCCGCCAGAGCGGTATCGACCTCGGCCACAAGTAGGCGCATGACGATTACACACATTCTGGAAGGGGGTAAGTTAAGTATCAAAGTACGCTACCAAGGAGTCAACATTGGGCAGGTACGGTGATACAGGTTAATCAACGGCCCGGGGGGCGGGCACCGGAACTCGGAGTGGGCGTGCTGTTGGCCGGACCGTAAAGCGGATTGACCGCCGGACCGGGGGAGAGGATGGGAGAACGTTCGACTAAAACGGGATTGAGAATGACGATATCGATACGGCGGTTGTGGGAACGACCGTCGGCGGTGGCATTGTCGGCGACGGGGTGGAATTCGGCGTAGCCGGCCGCGGAGAGCCGCGAAGGCATCACGTGGTAGCGGTAGATGAAGAGCTGAACCAGCTCGGTGGCGCGCGCGGTGGAGAGTTCCCAGTTCGACGGGAAATGCGCGTTGTGAATAGGGACATTGTCGGTGTGGCCTTCAATGCGAAGGCTTTCGCCGCGAGGAGCGATCACCGCAGCGAGACGATCGACCGCGTTCATAGCCGAGGGAAGCATGGTGGCGGAGCCGCTGTCGTAGAAACCCATCTCGCGCAAGCTGACTACGACTCCTTCCTTGCGCATCTGGACGTCCACAAAACGGTCTTTGATTTCTGGAGCAAGAGCCTTTTCCAGTTGGGATTGAACATCGCTTAGCGAGGCGTTGGCGGCCGCGGGGCCGAGGACCCCTTTCATGGGCTGCACGAAACGTTGCATGTCGCCCGTACGCTGAACGTTATCGACGGCCTGAATGCTGGTGAAGGGGATCGCTTCGGTTTCGCTGAGAGGGATTTTGGTGTTGGAGGTATCGAAGACGCCAAGTTCCTGGAAAGCGACTTGGATGGCCAGAGCGAGGCGGCCGACTCTGCGCTTGTCGACCTGGGAGGAAGAATAAAGGACCACGAAGAAGGCAAACAGAAGGGTGATGAAGTCCGCGTAGCTGACCAGCCAGCGCTCGTGGCTGACATGCTGCTGCGACTTGGGGCGGCGGCTCATGAGGATTTGGCGGCAAGATGAGAGCCGTCGCGATTGGCTTCGGCGAAGAAGCCGCGGAGTTTGGTTTCGAGCATGCGAGGGTTCATGCCTTCGAGAATGGAAATCACGCCTTCGAGCATCATCTCGCGAAGGATCTGCTCCTGGCGGATGCGGATTTTGATTTTGCCGGAAGCGGGAAGAAAAAAAAGATTGGCGGAGCCAACGCCGTAGATGGTGGCAACGAAAGCCACGGCAATGCCCTTCCCGACTTCGCTGATGTCATCGAGATGCTGCATCACCTGGATGAGCCCGAGCACGGCACCAATGATGCCGATGGTGGGAGCAAAACCTCCGGCGGATTCGAAGACCCGCGGGAGATGCTCTTCGTGCTCGCTTTGGTTGTCGAGTTCGAGTTCCATCATTTTGCGGATTTCCTGAGGCTCGGTGCCATCGACGGCGAGCATCAGGCTTTTTTTGAGGAAGGGATCCTGGATGGTGGCGAGATCGTTATCGAGGGAGATGATGCCCTCGCGGCGAGCTTTCTGGGCATAACCAACGATCTCGTTGATCAGTTGATTGGGATCTTTGGAGTTGTCGACGAAAACCTGCAGGAGACTCCGGGAAGCGGCAAAAATGACCCGTAAAGGAAATTGAATCATCACGGCGCCAAGAGTGCCGCCGAAGACGATCATGGCCGCGGTCGGTTGGACGATTTGGGCGAGGTGCCCACCTTCCAACATCAAACCGAGAAGAATGCCACCGATAGCCAGGGCCACACCCATCAGGGTGCTCTTGTCCATAGCGTCCTCAGGTTGAACCGGAGCCCTCAATCGGAGGAGCTGGCGCGACGGTGGCCGCGTTCGGCTCGTTGGGATTGAGGGTCAAGCCGGCAAGGATGGCGCGGCGAAACTCGATCACGCGTTGAAGCACCTGCTCGGTGCTTTCGCGGACGATGATTTTTTCGCCGGTGACCAGCGTGAGCACGGTGTCTGGAGCATTCTCCACACATTTAATGAGGTCGGAGTTAACGACGAGCGGCTGATTGTTGAGGCGAGTCAGGCGAATCATAGCTCCAGACCTTTGCGCGTCCTTGCCGAAGGCTTGCATGCCTCCACGAGGGATATCGGCACACGGTTAAAGAAGTTCAATAGAAGGGTTGGAGGGTGGTGCAACTTTTGGATTGTGGCGTGCAGAAAAAGACAGGCGGTGAGCGTGGGCGGCGACGGAACAGCGGAAGTCGAGTGGCATGAGTGAAAGGAAGAGGGATGAGGCCGTGGGAATGCTGCGGTTGCACCGAAATGGGATCGCAGTGCCGGAATGAACCTGTAGTTCGCGGATAGTCAGGAGAGCCAAGATGCGGGGGCAGAACGAGCGGGCGGCTATTGTAGGGTTTGATGGGGTGATTGCCTGGCGTACGAGGCGCGGATCGCCCAGCGCTTTTGAGTTTTTGCCCGGGGCGCTGAAGGGATTGCGACTGCTGAGAGACTGCGGCTACACGGTGCTGGCTGTGGTTCGAGAAGAGATTGGCAGGAATGGGTCGGCGAACGAGAATCAGCAAAGAATACAAAGGATGCGATTGGAAGTGGCGTTGGCCGGCGGAAGGATCGAGCGGGTGTATACGTGGAGCCAGGACCAGTTGCCGTACTCGGAATTGCTGAAGCGCATGATGGCGGAGCAAGCATTACGCGCGTCGAATGTGGTCTTGGTGAGTGATTCCGTGGATGAACTGGAGGCCGGGGCGTGGCTCGGATGCAGGGGAATTTTGCTGCGGCGAGATGCGTTTCTGAACGGGCGAGGGCGTGAAGGAAAGCAATGGCCAGAAATCGCGAGCTCTTTGAACGAAGCGGCAGAGCGCTTGATCCACAGAGGGAGCGTGACGCTCGGCGAACTGTTAAAAGAAAAGATGAGGCAGGACGCGACGACGAAACCGCAGAGCTATTTCTTGCAGCATGTCCTGGTGAACTGTTATGGGAGTTGGGAAGAGGGCCAGGAGCTAAAGAAAAGCGAAGAGAAGGCAGGAGAAAGGGCGTTTCATTAAAGGATTCTTAAGTTGCGCGGTGGAGGGAGGTAAAGCCTTTCTTGCAAAAGCCGATATAGGGAAAGAACACGTTGGCTGATCCGTAGCGACGTGCGAGCCAGCCGGACTTAGAGGGTTTGAGCCCCTCGCACCTAAAGGCTCCTCGGACGCCAAACGGAAGAAAAAGCAACGAAAGGAGCCTTTAACATGGCAATCAGTCTTCTGAATAACATCGCGGCCCTGGAGGCGCAGAACCAACTGCAAAATACGCAGAACAATTTGCAGAACACTCTGTACCAGCTCTCTTCCGGTTCGCGAATCAATAGCGGTGCGGACGACGCGGCAGGGTTGGCCATTGCGAACGGAATGCAGGCCAACATCACTGCGTTGAACCAGTCGCAGGCAAACGCGAACAACGGCGTTGGGATGTTGCAGACGGCCGATGGCGCGTTGGCTCAGGTCACTACACTTCTCAACCGCGCCGTAACCCTGGCGACCGAATCGGCCAACGGCACGTTGAACGGCGATAACGGGACGCAGCGCACGGCGTTGGACGCAGAATACACGCAGATCAAGGCGGAAATTTCGAGTATCGGCGCGAACACCACGTTCAACGGTACGGCGATTTTCCAGGGCTCCTCGGCCAACTCGTTGCAGAGCCAGACTACGTCAACGTTGAGTGCCACCTCGTCGTTGGGCGCCACCGCTGGCCAGTTAGTCATCGACGTCGGCGGGCAAAAGGAGACTTTTGCGACGGCGGCCAACGAGACGCTGGGCACGTTGATGAACGCGATCAACACCTCGAATACAGGGCTGGAAGCCACGGTGCAAAGTGGGAAGTTCGTGGTTACGGACCTGCAGAACCGCGGCGACATCGCTTTGGACGGATCCAGTTCAGGCACCGTGTTGACCACCCTGCAGGGCGCCGGCACAGTGGCTATGGCTTCCCCGGTGGACACGCAAGCGAACACCAACGAACTGCAATTCGCCACGGACTTCAGCGCCGGCGGGACAGGAACGGTGTTGGACTCGGTTGAAGGAAACGCGGGCAATGCGGAACCTCTGGTGCTGGATGTGGGCGGCAAAACCTACACCTTCGACACCACCGCTGGAACCACCACGGTAGGCGACCTGATGAACCAGATCAACTCCGGCACGGATTCCAGTGGCAACGCCACGGACCTGCGCGCCAGCCTGCAGACCGTGGGCAGCACGCAACTTCTAACCGTCCAAGATCTCGGAAACAATGGCGACATCGCCATGGACTCGACCTCGAACGCGACGTTGCAAGCCGACCTCGGCGGCCAGCCGGTGAACCCGCAAACCCCAGTCACGCAGAGTGGTTTGTCCGTGTTCCTCAGCGACTCGACTTCGATCGGCACGAACACCATCAACGTGAGCATCGGTGCGCTCGCTGCCAACAACATCGGCGGCGTGGACATCACACAGAATACGCTGGAAACCCAGGCGGGTGCCGAGGCGGCACTGACGCAGATCAACACTGCAATCTCCAACATCGCGGCGATGAGAGGCAACATCGGTGCGGGCATCAACCGGCTACAGGCAGCCAGCAACGTGGAAAGCGCACAGGTGCAGAACCTGACCTCCGCGGAAGACCAGATCATGGCCGCCAACGTTCCGCAACAAGTGACCAACTTGTCCGAGTACAGCATCCTCGAACAATCCGGTATCTCGGCGTTGGCGCAAGCAAACTCGGCGCAGCAGAGCATCCTGAAGCTGCTCCAGTAGTACGTGCTGTGGTGACGGCAACTCATACGGCGGGCGGGATCCCCTCGGGGATTCCGCCCTTACCGCTGTCAGGAGGAGATTATGAAAATCACTCCGGATCAAAACCAAGGGATGCCTATAGAACCGCCTAGCGCGCCCGCGGTACAGGCAAAAAGCGAGCGCGTATCGACACAATCTTCGACCGCCAGCACCATTGACAACGCTACCGCGGCGGCGGGCGCGGCGGTGGTAGCCCCAGTGCAGCGGCAAACCGACGTGACCTTCCGGCGGGACAGCAACGGACGCATCTATTACGTGGTATCCGATGCGAAGTCCGGCGCGGAGATCCTGGAAATACCGCCGAAATCGATTCGGGATTTGGACCAGGGGATCGACGAATACGTTGAGGAAGAACAATCCAAAGCTGGGCCGCACGTGGAAGTAAAGGCGTAAAGGAGAGCGGGCATGTCGACATCATCGGTGAATCCCCTGTCGTCCCTGACGGATGCGCTGAGTTCGTCGAATTCCAGTTCCGGAAGCACGAATACCAGCGGCGCAGGACTGGGCCAAGGAATCGACGTGCAAGAGTTTGTGCAGTACGCCGTGGCCGATCAAGAAGCGGTGATTACCTCGCTGCAGTCGCAACAGTCCACACTCGACTCGCAAACCACGGAACTGTCCACCATCGAATCGGACATGTCGTCGCTGGACACAGCGTTGCAAGCGCTCAGCGATCCCCTGGGGGCCCTGGCGGCGCAAACGGTGACGTCGTCGGACTCCGGGGTGATCAGCGGAACCGCGGATAGCACGGCATCCACGGGCACGCACACCATCACGGTAAGCAATTTAGCGACAACGTCGTCGTACTATTCCGATGAGGTGCCCTCGGACAGCACAACGGTGAGCGGCAGTCTGTCGATAGCGGTGGATGGCGGGACCGCCGTGAATGTTCCGATCGACGCCAGCGACAACACCACCACGTTGAGCGGCATCGCCAGTTACATCAACTCCCAATCGAATTTGGGAGTAACGGCGACGGTAGTGCAAGACGCGAACGGCGCGCGGCTGGCGTTGGTCAGCAACACTTCAGGAGCTTCCGGAGCCCTCACGGTGACCGGCAGCCTGAGCTATCAAGACTCCAGCGGGAATACCGACACCGCAAACTTCAATCTGGGAACGAAAGGCGTCAACGCCAACTTGACCGTGGACGGCATCCCGGTCAGCAGCGCCAGTAACACGGTGAGCAATGTCATCCCCGGAGTCACGTTGAATCTGGGCGGGACATCGAGCAGCCCGGTAGATCTGTCGGTGCAGCCGGACAACTCACAGATCACCAGCGCCATTAACAATTTTGTGAGCGCTTACAATACGGTGACCACGGAAATCAACAATCAGTTCGACGTTACCTCGACGAGCAGTGGCGGGCCGTTGGAAGGCGACAATACGCTGCGTCAAGTGCAAAGCATGCTGTTGAGCGCCGTTTCCTATTCCGTGACCGGAAACAGCGGCATGGTCAACCTGGCCAGTATGGGCGTCAACATGAACGACGACGGTACCTTGACCGTGGACAACAATACGTTGTCGGCGGCGCTGGACAGTAATCCGACGGCCGTGGTGAACTTCTTTCAGAATGCCACCACGGGTTTTGCGCAACAGATGGACAACGTGGTGCAATCCATCAACGCACCCAGCACCGGGATGCTGGCGCTGGATGCGCAGGGGATTTCCAGCACCTCAACGGACCTCACCCAGCAGATCAATGATTTGCAAGCAGCGTTGACCACCCAGGAGCAGGAATTGACCCAGGTGTATTCGCAGGTAAACGTCACGTTGCAGGAATTGCCCTTGCTGGAAAGTCAAACGAGTCAGCAGCTCGCGAGCCTGTCGTCATGAACGCCAAGGACACTGCGCTGGCATATCATCACTCGGCGGCTATCGGGGCTTCGCGAGTTGGTCAGGTGGTGGCGCTGTACGACACCATCGTGCGAGACCTACACCGCGCCGTGCAGGCCGTTGCCGCCGGCGACGTGGAAAAACGGGTCGCCGCCGTCAACCATGCGCTCCTGGTCATCAGCGAACTGCAAGGCGTGCTCGATTTCGAGCGGGGCGGCGAGCCGGCTCGCAATCTGGAAAACTTCTACAAGGTAGCGCGTGGGTTGATCCTAAAGGGCAGCTTGACGTGCTCCCAAGAGACGTTTCGGGAAGCGGTGTCCATGATTACCCGGGTGCGCGCGGCTTGGGCCAAGATTGACGGTACCGTGCCGGATCCGCAACCCGTCGAGCGGACGCAAGCATCAATGCCAAAGATGCGAGGCGCCATCGGGACGGGAGAGATGCCCGAGCTGGAGACGCCCCAGTCGTCTCGGAGATGGAGCGGGTGATGAACGACGGTCTCAGGCAAAAAGTGGAAAGCATCAACAAGCGCCTCGCGAAGGAATTGGAGAACGCACAGGGTGTGCTGCGTGGCAGCGCGTCTTTTGGGGCGAAAGATGTCCGGGCGCTTCAGGCCCTATTGTCGGAAATGGAACCGGTAATTACGCGTTCCGCGGAACTCCGGCAGTCACGGCCGGAGATTGCCGAGCAGCTGGATCTCTACAAGGCACAACTGCTGGAACTTCAGAAGACCATGGAACAGGTGCGGGTGACGCTGCTGGTGCAGCGCGCAAGCTTGGCAGAAAAGCGCGTGCAGGTGAACGCCGCGTCGCACTGGTGCGACGCGCTCCAACGCATGCGGTAGGCCGTAGCAGACGAACGAGACTAATCAAAGTAATCCAGCTTGGGATGGAAGTCAGGAAGCAAGCGCGATACCCGTCTCAACCGAGTGCGACGTGAACGCGGGTTCGCTGGTCGACTAGCGAAGGGTTTTGCGCGAACCCTACGAGAGCATGAGCACTGTTTTGGGGCGCGAGGAAGTTCCCGCGGTGTCAGGCGAGATAATCGAGAAGATTTTTCTGGTTGAGAACCTGGCTGGTGGCACTGATGGCCGCTTGATTGGCCAGCTGAGCCTGGGAGAACGCCGTAGCCGCTTGCGTCACATCTGCCCCTTCTAGATCATTCTCCTGTTGCGCAACGTTCAGCTGATCCTGGTTCAGGAAGGACTCGCTGAGATTGATCTGGTTCAAAGCATTGCCGTAGGTGACGCGCTGGGTATCGAGCTGGCTGAGCGCGCTGCCAAGTTCAGTGACCGCATTGCCCATATTGTCGCTGCTGGTATTGAGAGCAGTGTAGAGATCCTGCAAAGCGCCCAGGATGCTGCCGCCGGGGTTCTGAAACAATTGGTCGCCGGGCACATTGGCAGTGATGGAGTTACCGTCAGTCAGCTGAACGGTGGTGGTCTGGTCGTTGCCGTTGTAGGTGATCGCGCCGGTGGTGGCGTCCACAGCAAAAGGCTGGGTGGTGACGCTGGTTCCACCGAAGAGATAGGCGCCCTGGTAGGTGGTGTTTGCTAGACCCATGACTTGCGTGAGTATCCCCTGCACCTGAGCAGCTAAAGCCTGACGCTCGGACGGGCTGAGAGTGCCGTTGGCGCCTTCCGTGCCGATGGTAATGGCCTGGGTGACGGAGGTAACGACGTTACTGAGAGTGGAGTCTGCAACCTGGAAACGGCCTTGGAGGTTGCTGATGTTCTGCAGAAATTGCGCGTCCTGGCTGGCTTGGTTGTGATTAAAGACAATCGCGGCGGCGGCCGCCGGATCGTCGGACGGCTCGTTGACCGAACGGCCGCTGGCCAATTCCTGGGAAGCGGTGGTTTCGTTTTGCTGGCTTTGCTCAATGCCGGCCAGGAGATCAGGAAGAAGATTCGGATTCAATCGGATGCTCATACCGTCGCCGTATCCATCATATTGATGGTGGTTTCGAGAAGACTGTTAATGACGGTGACGACCTGCGCAGCGGCCTGATAGGCGTTCTGGAACTGCACCAAGTTGGCGGCTTCCTGGTTGATGTCCACGCCGGAGACGCCGCCCTGTAGATTTTGCAACTGCTGAAGAGCTTGGCTGCCGGCCTGCTCGTTGGTCTGGGCGGTCGAAACATCGTTGCCTATTTTGAAGACCATGCCCGAGTAGTAGGAAATGGGAGTTTGGCCGTCGACCATGTTGCTGTTCTGCAGCGCGTATAAGGCGTTGGCGTTGGTGTTGTCGCCACTGCTGGAGCTGACGCCATCGGTAACGGTTCCGGCTGTGCCACTCGCAGCGATGAGGTCGGGATCGGTCATGACCACGCCCATGTTGGCAGCAGCGCCCTGGACTTGCGTGAGGGGAGTGAAAATGTCGCCTCCCGGATCGCCGTGCAAGTCGTAGCCCGCCTGATTCTGCTTGTTGACCGCGGTGGTGAGATCGTAAGCAAGGGTATCGAGCGAATTCTGAAATGCGGGAATTTCCTGATCGCGAATCTGAATGTTTCCGGCAAGCGAACCGCCGCTGATTTGAGAAGTGATGTTCTGCCCATTCGAATAAATGTCCTGAAAGCCATTGGCGTTGGTCTGCGTGCTCAGCGCGAAGCTCTGATTGCCAACTACCAAGGCCGAGCCATTTGCGGTGGATAAGGTGAGGCTGCCGTCACCCGCATCCGTTTCGGAAACACCGATATAGTTGGACAGCTGATTGATGAGTTGTTGGCGCTGATCTTCGGCCGGGCCGGGATTCTGGCCGTTTTGCGTGGCTTCCACCACTTCCTGGTTCACCTGAGCGATTTGCGAGGTCAGGCTGTTGATCTGGCTGACGGACTGTTGCACGGAAAGGTCCGCGTTGGTTTGCAGCGTGCTGAGATTGCTAGAGGTCTGATTGATCGCTCCGGTCAGGTTCTGTGCGGCCGTCAGAACGTTTTGGCGCGTGGTGGGGTCGCTGGGATCGGAAGCGAGATCCGAAAAACTGTTGAAGAAAGCGGTCAGGGAGGACTGTAGTCCAGTGCCCGAAGTTTCGTTGAAGAGCGCTTGCACCTGCTGGCCTGCACCGATAAAGGCATTCAATTGTCCCTGCTGCGCGGTTTCCTGATTGGTGCGCACATCGAGAACGGCGTCGCGAAGACTGGTAACGCTGGCGAGCTGCACACCGGTGCCGTAGGTCAGATCGCCTTCCTGAATGGTGGGCGACTCTTCCAGATTGGCCACCTGGCGGGAATACCCGGGAGTATCGACATTGGCGATATTGTTGGTGGCGGTGTCGATGGCCCCCTGCTGCGCAAGCATCGAAGAGAGGGCGGTATTCAAGCTGGCAGTGAGAGTACCCACGATTTAGACCTTTTCGGGCGGATCCGCGGAAAGCGCGCCCGGTTGGACAGCGGTTCGTTTATAGGTGCCTTCGAAGGTGTGCAAGGAATTCAGAAGTGCGGTGACAGTGCGGCGGGAACGCTTGAGCAGCGCTTGGTGAGCGGCATTCAGTTCTTTGACGCGAGATTGCGCTTGATGCAAACGGTGTAAGACCTCTTCGAGTTCGCTGGTATTGGCCAGCGGCTCCTCGCCACCGTGCATGCGAAGGTGCGCCGCGCATTGATATTGCAGGCGCTCGATCTGCTCGTCGAGCTTGGCGATGTTGGCGCAAATCTCGCGCTGTTGCGCGATGCCCGATTCCAGGCCATCGATATCCACGGCGACCATGGCCGAACGCGCCGCCAGGAGGCTCGCGGAGAGTGAGTCGAACAGTGCAATGCGTTGTTCCAGCAATTCCAGGTACGTGAGGTTTTTGTCGTTCATGAGTTAAGCTCGTTCATCCAGTTGATGTAAATCGTCTCCCTTTTCAAGATCCGCAACGGATTCCGTGTCGGGATCGCGAGGCGGAGAAACTGGGGAGCTCTTCGGCGGAGCAACGTAGCGTTGACGCTCGCGCGGGTCGCGATCTCCGGGACGCAGTGGCTGCAAGGGCGCTGCCGGAGCTGGTCCCAGATCGTTCATGCCAACGCACTCCTAAGCCTTTCAGGCTTTGGCGCTCTTGCTGGTCTGATCGGCCAGCATGGCGTCCGCAATCTTGCCGCTATCGGGCTGATACGTATTCTGCTGCACCGCGGCCTTCAAGGGAGCGACCTTCGGGGTGCGCACCTCAGGAACATTGGCCAATTGCGCGGTCAGCTGCTGCACCTCGGCGTGGCGGCTGGAGATCTGCAGCGTATCGCCGGAGGAGGAGCTGGAGATGCTCGCGGCTTTGGAACTGGCACCGGACGCAGAGCCCTTTTTGGCGTTAGAGACCGGCTCGTTTTGTGCGTCGCCAGTGGAATAAATCCTGGGGTCAATCTTCATGGTGGAGTCCTCCGTGAGCCGCCAGAACTTCCAGAAAAGTTAGAGCGACTAAAGGACCAATCGGCAGAGTTTGAGAAAACTTTAATGTCAAACCGTTGCGTTTTGGTCCTCAATGAGGGATATCGGCAAAACGGCCGGCAACATTACCGTGTTTCCGGTGCTCTTTGGGCGGAGTCTGCTCCTTCCACGTAAGGCTGTAAGTGCTGCATTATCAAGCGGCCAAAACCGAAACCGCCGGCTTTGCTCAGGGCCTGGGACATGGACTGGATGCCCATATCCTCGAAGGTCGAGCCACCTGGGTCCGAGGAGTCGTCATCGTCCAGGGCGAACGATTCCTTCATGGATTTCCAGAAGGTGGAGATCAGAATGGACTCGAATTCAGTGGCCGCACGGCGCAATTTCTGTTCTTGCACGGTCGAGGGCCGTTTTGGAATGGAGGGGAGCAAGGAGAAGGTGTTCGCGGTTGTTGCAGAAGGCGGATCGCTGTTCCAGGTTGGAAAGGTAGGCCTCACAAAACCTCCAGGTCTGCGTTGAGCGCACCTGCTTGCTTGATGGCCTGCAGGATGGCGACAACATCTCGCGCGGAGGCTCCCATGGTTTGCAGACCACGGATCAACTCCTCGACCGTAGCACCTTCTTTCAGATGGACCGTTTGTAGGGGAGATTCCTGGGCTTGCACGGCGGTCTCTGGAACGACTTTCGTTTCCCCCTTGGAATAAGGTGTCGGTTGGGAGACCTGGAACTCTGTGGACACCTGAATGGAGAGATTGCCATGAAGGATGGCGCACGCGCTGACGGTGACATTGCCGCCCATGACGACCGTGCCGGTACGCTCATTCACCACCACCTTGGCGGGCGGCTTGGTGTGAACGGTGACTTCGCCGATTTTGGCGAGCAGCGCCGGAAGATCCAGGCCGGAAGCGCGGTAATCGGAAATTTCGATGCGGCGGCTATCGACCACATGGGCCAGAGTCATGCCCAAATCCTGATTGATGGCATGGCTGGCTTCTTCGGCAGTGGCAAAATCGGGATCGCGCAAGAGCACCGAGAGCACGCGAAAATTGTCGAGCTTGACGGAACTGTCGCGTTCGACCAGTGCGCCATCGGGAATGCGGCCAACGGTGGGGTGATTGACGACTTTGGTATTCGTAGCGGTTCCGGCACTGTAGCCGCCGATGATCAGCGGACCTTGTGCGGCGGCATAGACATAGCCGTCGGCAGCACGCAACGGAGTTAAGAGCAAGGTGCCTCCGGCGAGGCTCTTGGCGTCACCAATGGAAGAGACGGTCACATCGATATGCAGGCCGGGGCGGGCGAACGGCGGAAGCGTGGCAGTAACAAAGACCCCGGCAATGTTCCGAACCTGAATGGTGGAGACTTGGTTTTGCACATTGAGGCCGACCGCTTGCAGCATATTGCTGAGGGTCTGCACCGAGAAGATGGTTTGTTGCTTGTCTCCGGTGCCAGCTAAACCGACAACCAGCCCATAGCCAATCAACTGATTGTCGCGAATGCCTTCGATGTCGGAGATGTCTTTCAAGCGTGCCACGCGTTTCACCGGCGCAGCAGGTTCTTCGGGCAGTCCAAACGAAGGAATAGCGGACTCGAGCAGCAACAAGGCCAGGCCGATGGAGAGCATGCCGCGGAACCAGAGGAGTCGGCCGATGGGGTGAATCTCAGCGAATGGGTTTAGCTTGCGCATGGGATTAAAAACTCAAGAAGTGCAACAGGGTGCGGACAATGATGTTGGACTGACGCGAAGCATCGGCCACCGCGCCTTTGCCCTTGATTTCGACTTGCAGATCGGAAATGAGAGCGGAGGCGATGGAATTATCAGAGGCGAGATCGCCGGGACGAACCAAACCGCGCAAGTAAACGGTCTGGCGATCGTTGCCGAGAGTAATATCGCGGGCCGCCTGTATCACCAGCACGCCATTGGGTAGCGTCTCCATGACCTGGGCCGCGAGGTTCAAGCTGACGTTGGAACTCATGGTGGACTGGCCTTTGCCATCAAGACTGTTGCTGGAGTTGGCGTTGAGGAGATTTTGCATTTTGTTGTTGGCAGCCAGCGGGCCGAACAGCGCGGTAACCGCGGACTGCGCGGCAAATTGGCGAGACTGGTTATTTTCTCCGGCGGTGGCCGCGGTGAAGTTGTCCGCCAAGTGGATGGTGATGAGATCGCCGGGACGGCGCGCTTTGTAATCCGCTGCGAGCATGGCCAGAGGCCCAGAATCGACCCATAAGCTGCCGACGGTAACCGGCGATGCCGGATTCATTGCGCGCACCCGGGCGAGATACTCATCGTAAACCGTGGAAGTCGCCGGCGCCTTTTCCTTCTTGGGATGCGGCCAAGCACTAGCGGGGAACAGAAAAAGAGCTGTGGTGAGGAGAACGCCGATTGGTTCGAGGATAGTTCGCATAGGGTTGTTCCTAGAACACCGCATCGAGATAATCCGGGCCGGCCACTCGAGCGATGAGGGTATGCCCATTGCTTACAACGCGCACGCGAACGAGATCGCCCAGTTCTCCGGATTGCAGGACGCGAACGCGTAAGGTGGCCTCGGAATTTTCTGAATGAAGATGGAGGATAGCGGGGCGGCGTATGCTGACGAGCGCGGCCTGCGGCGGCACCGTCGCGGCACGCGGCGAGGACAAATGGCGAGCCAGGGAAGCGCCAAGAAACGCGGGGTCCGCACGAAGCGGGCACCAGACTGCGAACGAAGGGGTGCTGGGTTGATTGGCAAAGCGCAGACGAAAGCGAATTTCGTGAAGGAGTGGATCCAGTTGCACAGATTGCAACTGCAACCGCGCATCGGCGCGGAGCGAGTCTGCGGGGATGGCCCACTGGACCTCTTCCGGCCGGACGTTTTGGGGACACGGTACGCCGCGTTCCGCAGCGGCATCGCACAGCGCCAGCCACAAACGCGTTTTGGCAAGGGCGTGCTCGGGAGGAGGACCGGCCTGCGCGGGTGTTGCAGGGAGGAGGACGGTCAGCAGAACAAGCGTGGGTTTCAGCCACTTCATCGAGAGTCTCCTCACGAGGTCAGGCTATTGATAGTCTGGAACATCTCATCGGCAGCCTTGACGACACGGGAATTCGCTTCATACGAACGTTGCGCCAGGATCATGTTCACGAATTCGCTGACGATATCGACATTGGAATCTTCCAGGGAACCTTGCAGGATGGTGCCAAGACCTTCACTGCCACCGGGCGTGCCGACAATAGGATTGCCCGACGCGGTAGTTTCGAGGAAGAGGTTCTGGCCCATGCTGGTGAGTCCCGCGGGATTGGCAAAGGTGGCGAGTTGAATAGTGCCAACCTGCTGCGCCTGTTGTTGTCCCGGCAACTGCACACTGACGGTGCCGTCCGAACCAATAGTGACGTTGGTGGCGCTGGGAGGAATGGTGATGGCCGGCTGCACTTGGTATCCATCGGAAGTGACGATGATGCCAGTGGGATCCAGGCTGAAGGAGCCATCGCGGGTATAAGCGAGTTCCCCGCTGGGCAACTGCACCTGGAAGAAGCCCTGGCCCTGGATGCAAAGATCGAAGGAATTGCCGGTGCTGGTGATATCCCCTTGCTGCTGGATGATTTCGGAAGCAGCGGATTTGGAGCCGAGCCCAATCTGCAAACCGGCGGGGAAAGTGGTTTGTTGGGTTGAGGCCGCGCCGGGCTGAACGATATTCTGATACAGCAGATCCTGAAACTGAATGCGGCGGCGGCGAAAACCGGTAGTGTTCGCGTTGGCCAGATTATTGGCGACATTCTCGAGATTTAGCTGCTGCGTTTCCATTCCCGTCGCCGCGGTATAAAGCGCTCGATACATGAGTCAGCTCCTTCGAGAGAGTGGTTAGATCCGCGACAAATCTTGCGCCGCGGTCTTATTGAATTCGTTATGAAAAATCGACAAAGCCTTTTCCATCATTTGCGCGGTGCGCTGCACGTCGATCAAGGAAACCGCCGAGCCCACCGGGTCGGCGTTGGAGGTTTCCAGCGCGCCTTGACGTACCTGCGGATTCGCCGCGGGCTTGCCGGCGTTGGCGGGAGCCACCAGATAATTGCTGCCTTCGGCGGTCAGCGGGGTGTCGGCAGCAAAGTCAGTCAATTTGACCTTGGCGACCATCGCGCCATCCGCGCTCACGGTGCCATCCGCACTAATCGTAGGAACTCCGGTCGGAATCTGGATCGGGCCGGCTTCGCCGAGGACAAGATCGCCTTGCGGGGTAACTAATTGGCGCTGGGTATTCAACTGGAAATTTCCGGCACGGGTGTAACGCAAACCGTTCTTGGTTTGCACATTGAAGAAGCCGCTGCTTTCGAGCGCCAGGTCCGTAGGGTTGCCGGTGGTTTCGATGGTGCCGACCGTAAGATCCAAGTGGGAACCAGCCAGGACGCCATAGCGATTTACCGCGGTGTTGAGCGGCGTGGTCAGCGAAGCTTGCAGCCAGGCAGGCAGCGCGCGGTAAAACGAATATTGCGCTTTATAGCCCGGAGTATTGGTATTCGCCAGATTATTCGCCAACAAGTCGAGTTCATCCAATCGCGCAGAGAATCCGGTAAACGCTGAGTAAAATCCGCTGTCCATCTGCCATCTCCACCGGCGGGACAGAGCACGGCAAAGACCAAATGAGAAAATTGTTAAGACCAGAGAGGAAGCCGAATCAACGAGTTAGAAGCGAAGAAAGACAGCGAGACACGGGCGAGAAACAGTTCCGGCAATCTCTGCCGAGTGCGAAGAAGCGCTGGGCAAAGATTGCCGGGAGAAACGGGAAAAGCGGCACGAACTCAAGTGTGAATGACGAGCGTAAACCACACCGCCTCGCCCTCCAACGAAAGAGCCACTTGAAAGCCTTCGTTGGGCGCAATGGTCTGCACCACGTAGTCTTCCCCCCAAATCACGGTAGGCACCGAAAGCAGACAATTGTCGGCAAGATTGGTAATTTTCGATTTGAAGTTACCTGCGACCATGTTGCATAGCTCGCCCATAGCATCGGCCATCACCGAGGGGTTGGACGCAGCATCTTCCCCGAGCATCTGATTGGCAAGCTTCGCGGCGGCAGGGGAAGTGCAACGAATGGTGATCATGCCACACAGCGGCCCCGCCAGACCCACCATGGCGGTACGATCGCCGTGGGGCTCTGCGGGCGGTTGTTCGAAGGTGGTGAGGGTGACGCCGGCCATCATGCTGAACACTTCGATGGCCGCGCACTCGAGAATACCCTTCCAATGAGGATCCGGCGGTACGAGCTGGCTAAGGTGATTGGTTGTCGTAGTCATTGGGCACCCCCAAGAAGCGGCGTCACACGCTCTTTGACCTGCTCCGGCGTGAAGGGCTTGCGAATATAGCCTTTGGCCCCCACAGAAAGCGCTTCGACGACGCGGGCCTCGCTGCCCTCAGTGGTGATCATGACCACCGGCACACCTTTGGCGTTGGGCAGATTCGCGAGGCCGCGAAGAAACTCCAGCCCGTCCATGGCCGGCATATTGATGTCACTCAGAATGAGATCGAAGGTGGAATTCTGCACTTCCGCAAGAGCTTCCGCGCCATTGCCCGCTTCGCGAACTTCTTCGAGTTCGAGCCCGGCCTGGCGCAGCGATCGCTCCACAATTTTTCGCATGACCGAGGAATCATCCACAATGAGTACTCGCAGTTTCTTCACAGTTTTTTCTCCTGAATAGAAATGGATTCGGTAGCGCCGGCAGGCGCAACGGCGGCAATGCCCAGTTGGACGAGAGGGAGAACGTGAATGTATTCGGTCCGCAAAGTTTCCAAAATTTCCAAGTGCTCCTCGGGAGAGAGCGCGGAGAAACATTGCGCGAGATAAGCCGGAGCTTCCGTGGCCTGAATCACGGCAGGTTCCGGTGGAGCGGCAAGCACTTCGGCGGGTTCGGGTTGCGCGGGAGTTTCCAGTTCCGCGAGAGCTTGCGCTTGCAGGAACTGATCGACCGCGGAAACGATAGCGACGAGATACGGATCGTGTTGCGCGTTTTCGGGGTGGTGGTGGTGTTCGAAAACGTCCATGAACGAAGGCATGAAGTTCCAGGAAACCGCCAGCCAGCGTCCGACTTTACCGTGGTCCATGCCGAAAAATTCGCGTTCCACGGGAATATTGTCCGGCCAATTGTCCGGGGGAAGCTCGCGCTGGCGATGCGCTTCTTCCATCACCAGCATCCACAGCGGCAGTTGCCCGATATCGTGCAAGAGCCCGCCCAGATAGGCTTGTTCTTTTTCCGGATAGTCGACAAAGCGGGCCACGCGTTCGCTGAGTAATGCCGCAAGAAAGCTGTGCTCCCAAAAGCCAAGGAGCGACTTGACCGGCACATGTTTTCCGGCAAATTGCATGACCGCGCAGGTCAGCACCAGCGTGCGGAGCCGTTCGGTACCAAGCAAGACCGCCGCTTGTTCAATGCTGAGCACGCGACGCCGCAGACCGAAGAGCGCGGAGTTGCACAAACGCAAGACCTGCGCCGTTAAGCTGGGATCGGTGCGAATGATGCGGCCAACTTTCTTCAAGTCCACCATGGCACTGCTCAGCAGCGCGTTCAGATCCAGGAGGTACGCGGGCAGCGTGGGCAGCCCTTTATGGAGATAACCCATCAAGCGGTTTTTGCGCCGCTGCTGTAACTGTTCTTCAAAAGGGCTGGGACGGCCGCCAGGTTTAGCGCCAGAAGTGATAGCAGATTGAGTCATACGGGTCCAACGGCGCCCACGACGCCATCCTTTCGAATATCGGCAATTTCTGAACCGGCTTTAATTTGCTCGGTCAGCAGTGGAAGTAGCGTAGGAGAGGGAGCAGGTCCGCGAAAGAGCAGGTCGCGGCGCACATTGTTCCGGAACAGCCCGACCCACAAGTGGCCACCGGCGGGAACCACTTTAATTTGGCGCGTATCCATCTGCGCCGCGTAACTGCAAATGGTGGCGGCCATTTCCGCGGGATCGCGCACAGAATCAAAGTAGATCTCCTGGCGCGGGAAGCGGCGACGGATTTGTTCCAGCAGCTCCACAATGACCGACTCGCGAGCAACACACGGAAACGTGCGGCATTCGAGGATTTCTTCCAGGGCATAGAGCAGGGTATGGTCAATGCGCTCGGAAAACGCAATATGACGTTGCCGGCCATGATGGGTAGAATGAACGGGAATGGCCTTTGCCGCAGCGAGCAGCGGATAAGGCAGCGCATCATCGAAAGGCGTGAAGGTGCGAGCATCCAACGGAAACACCGGGCAGCCCCACTGCTGGCCCAATGCGGCACACAACTGCTCGTCATCAAGACTGGTGATTTGCCGTAACCAGTAGCCAAGTTTGCCGCCGCCTACGGTCCGTTGCAGGCGTAATGCTTCGCGCAACTGTTCCGGAGTGATCGCGCCGCGTTCAATCAGCAACAGCCCCAAGGGCAAGCGGTGGGCACGCAGCCGAGGCGGCACCACGCTGGGAAGGAGCTGCTTGACCGCATCAGCAAGAACTTCGGTGAGACACGCGGGCTCGTGATACCAAAGATCCTGGAACCAGATGCCGCGGAAACGAGTAAGCAGCGCCGGCTGCACCTTTAGACGCAAAGAACATGCCGGGGAAGCGCAACGAATGATGAGATTTTTCCAAGAGAACGATGCGGATTTCAGCGAGAAGCGCGAGGCAGACGGCTCATTCGAACGAAGTGTGGGCGTTGCTAACGAAATCGGCATGCGAGTCCCCTATCCGAGAGAAAGTGCCATCACGCGTTGTGCCGGGCTGACCACTTCTTTCACGCGCAACCCGAAATTGCCATCGACCACCACAACCTCTCCCCGAGCAACCAGACGGCCAGCGACGAGCAGATCGGCAGGCTCATTCACCAATTTATTCAGTTCCACCACCGCTCCCGGCATAAGAGCAAACACATCCTTTAAGAGCATTTCGCGTTCCCCAAAGCGGATGGTCGCGTCGAGCTGCACATCGAGAATGAGATTGAGGTTGGAAGGCAGCGCCGAATCGGACTCGCTCGCGGCCGTTTCGACAGCGGCTGGTTCCGATGTGGCACTTTCCTCGGGCGTCTGCGAAATGGAAGCGAGAAGTTGCTCATCCACATCGAGACGAAGGGCCAGTCCTTTGCACTTGTCACTGTCGAGGAGCACCGCCGTGGCTGCTTGCGAGGCGAAATCACCGGGCGCTTCGGCCTGGTGTACCAATTCCGCGGGGCTCCCTTGCATGTTTTTCCACGCCACCGCGACCTCTCCAGCCACCTGCCGAATAAACTCCAGGTAGCCGTCGAGGTGCGTTGCCGTAAATTCCGCGGCCGCGTCGACGGGCTCGGACATCAGCAGCTGCGCGCATTGCACCGCAACGGTTTTTTGCGCGCTCCATTGCAGCAGTCCCTGGAGACAGCCACCGCCCTGGAAACGGACGGCCAGCCATTCGGGCTCTTCCGCGGAAGCCAGTTTCAGCGTGGACGGATCGCCATCCGGGGTGGTGACCTGGGCAGCGCCCAATTGCGTAAGGACCTTTGCAAAAGCCGCTTTCCAAATCTGGACAAAAGAATCAAGAGCAACGGTCGCTGGCGTAGTCATGAACGTCCTTCCCCTTTCAAATAGGCGCGCAAAGGAACGCGGCGTTCAACGCGCGCGCCGCGAGACGAGCCGTGGCCAATCGGAAAAGCGCGAAACATCGGCCTGCCCGCAATGTTCAGCTGCGACGGTTCCTGAACACGCCGGGGCAAAACCAGCACTTTGCCGGGCTCGAGCGCCACGATTTCGCGGATGCTCAAAAGACTGGGCGGTAGGCTCAAATCGGCGGCAAAACGGCTTTCCAGCAAACGGGTGCGCAGCTGCTGCTGGGTCTCGCGCGAGGGAATGCGCTCGAGGTGCGACCACTGTTCGGAGAGCTTGCGCATCAAGGCGTTGGCAACTACCGCGGGAAAGGCCAGATTCAACGTACCGCGAGAGTCGGGCAGACGAATTTCGAAGGTAAGCGACAGCACTTTTTCCACCGGAAGCATGAGCCCTTGAATCTGCGCGTGCTGCTGGCGCTGATCGAACTCAATGGAAATATCCAGCACCGGAGCCCAAGTGGTTTGCAGATCACGAGCCAGCAACCGCGCCACCGTTTCGAAGATTTGCTCTTCAATTTCGGTTAGCTCGCGCGGCTCGATGGGGTCTTCCCCGGATCCACCGAGAACCAGATCGACAATCGGAAACACCAGGGAGAGGTCGGCCTGCAGCGTGGCGGTGGCATCAATGGGCATAACCCGCAAGGATGCGAGGTAGGTGAGATCAGGAAGACGGGTGAGAAACTCGGAGTAGAGAATCTGCTCGACGGAAACCAGATTCATCTCGAAACCAACACGCAAGTAAGCCCCCAGCGAATTGCCCAGCCGGCGCGCAAAAGTTTCATGGAGGGTGGTGGCCACACGAACCTGCTCGGCATTCAATGTGCCAAGCTTGCGCAAGTCGCAGGTCTGTACCCGCCGGCGTTGCGCCGCCGCGGGATCGGGAGAATCTTTCGCGGCGCTAAACAGCGCATCAATTTCTTCCTGAGTGAGAATCTTGCGCATGGCTCCGCCTTACACCGGACGCTTGTGCGCAGGCACTGCGGCGGTGGCCTGACGCTGCGCTTCGAGCTTCTCGCGCAGGCGGCTGCGCAGACGCAGGATCGCGGCAGTATGAATCTGCGAAACGCGCGACTCGCCAAGATCGAGAATCGCGCCTACTTCCTTCATGGTGAGTTCTTCGAGGTAATACAGGCCGAGCACGTGGCGTTCTTTTTCGCCGAGTTCCTCGATGGCCTCGGCAAGCAGCGTGCGCATTTCCGAGCGCAAGCACTGCGTGAAGGGATCTTCTTCTTCCTGGGTGGTCAAGGAAGGATGCGCCTTTTCCACTTCGTCTTCTTCCGGGCCGGCATAGAGGCTGCCCAGATCAAGACCGCGCAATTCGCCGAGCAGCCGCTGATAATCCTCGAGCGCCATGCCCAAGTGCGCGGCGATTTCCGATTCGTTGGGAGCGCGACCAAGCGTAGCGCCCAAAGCGCGTTGCGCGTCTTCAATGCGGCGAGCCTGGCGCCGCAAAGCCCGCGGACTCCAATCCATCTGCCGCAAGCTATCGAGAATGGCGCCGCGAATGCGGAAGCGCGCATAGGACTTCAGCTGCACATTACGGCTGGGATCAAATTTGTCGATGGCGTCGATCAGGCCGAGGATCCCGGCATGGAGCAAATCGTCGAAAGGCACATGCGGGGGCAAGCGGTCGTGGATGCGCCGCGCGATATAGCGCACTTCCGGAAGATTTTCCCGGAGCAGGCGTTCGCGTTCCGCGGAATCGCCGGCGGTGGCGGTGTCATCGGGTTTCGCACTGGTCGTCAGCATAGGTCACATCCTTGCTACCGTAAGATTTCGAGTGAAACGGTTCATCGCACCACCCCCAAGGCCTGCACGGAGACAGTCGGAGGAATTTCCGCGGGAGAAAGCACCACGATGCGGGGAAGAAACGGCTCCAGCAGACGGCGCAGGTGATACCGCGAAGGGCTGTTGCACAGAAGAATGCTGGAGCTGAGGACCACCTTGTCGCCCACAAGCTTCTGCATCCCTTCGAGAATTTGGCGGAGCGGTCCGCTCACCGCGCCGGCTTTTTCGCCAGGCGTTTGCGGGTCGACTTGGCGCTGAAACTCCTGTTCAATGCGCGGGTCCAGAGTAAGTACTTTGAGCTTGCGATCCTCGGATAACAGCGGCTGCACCAGCGCGCGTCCCAAAGATTGCCGCGCCGCTTCCACCAGCGCCACTTGGGTCTTGTTGGCGGGAGCGGTGTCGAGCAGCGCCTCGAGAATGCTGGTGAGATCGCGGATGGAGACCTGTTCCCGCAGGAGTTGCTGGAGCACCTTCTGCACTTCCCCGAGGGTGAGCAGGCGAGGCACCAGTTCATCGACGAGTTTCGGTTGTGACTCCGCCAAAGCGTCGAGCAGCCGCTTGGTTTCCTGGCGTGTCAGCAACTCGTGCGCATATTGGCGAACGATTTCCGCAAGATGCGTGGCCAAAACGGAAGTCTGGTCGACGACCGCGTAGCCATTGGCTAGCGCCTGCTCCTGCTGGCCGGAACCAATCCACAACGCCGAGGCGCCAAAGGCCGGTTCCTGCGTGGCTAAACCCTCCATGGGCGCCGCGCCCGGATCAGAACTGATGGCCAACAAACGTTCTGCTTGCATTTCCCAGCGGGCCACTTCGACGCCACGCAGAAGAACCACATATTCGCGCGGCTTGAGTTTCAAATTGTCGGTGATATGCACAGAAGGCACCAGAAAACCCAACTGCAACGCCAAATGCTTGCGTAAAGCGCGAATGCGCTGGAGCAATTGGCCGCCTTGCGCCTGATCGACCAGGGAAACCAGCGCGTAGCCCACTTCCAGACTGAGTTCGTCGAGCTTGAGCAAAGCATCGACCTGCTGCTGGGAATCCGGCTTTTTCTTGTCTTTCACGACTTCCGGCGTTTTCACTTCTTCGGGGCCAGTCGCTTTGGCGCGGGAAGAAAGATAGGCAGCGAGCGCGGCCATCAAGAAGAAGGAGAATTTCGGCAGCCCTGGAATTAATCCCAGCAGCAACATTACTCCCGAAGCAATCCGCAGAGGCAGGCGCCGCCCAAACAATTGCCGGCCAAATTCGACGCCTACGGTGGTTTCACTCGAGGTACGCGTAACCACAATGCCACCGGCCACGGAAACCAGCAGCGAAGGAATCATGGTGACCAAACCATCGCCGACGGTGAGGACTGTATAGGTTTTGGCCGCTTCGGTTAAAGGGATGTTGAGTTGAAAGACGCCAATAAGGAATCCGGCAATGATGTTGATGGCCGTAATGAGGATGGTGGCCAAGGCATCGCGTTGACTGAAACGAGCCGCGCCATCCATCGCCCCATAAAATTCCGCTTCTTTGCCAATGGTTTCGCGGCGCGCGCGGGCCTGATGCTCATCGATCATTCCGGCATTCAGTTCCGCGTCGATGGCCATTTGCTTGCCGGGCATGGCATCCAGAGTGAAACGCGCGGCCACTTCCGCAGTACGCACCGCGCCATGGTTAATGACCAGATACTGAATGGCAATCAACGCCAGGAAGATCACGAAGCCCACCACGTAATTGCCGCCCACTACGAATTGCCCAAAGGCTTGGATCACCGTTCCGGCGGCGGACATGCCCTCGCTGCCGTGCAGCAATATGCGCCGGCTGCTGGCAATATTGAGCGAAATCCGGAAAAGCGTGAGCAACAGCAACAGCGTGGGGAAAACCGAGAACTGCACCGGGCGCAGGATGTACAACGACGAAAGCAGCACCAGCACACCGAGAGTGATGCTGAGCGCCAGGAGAACATCGAGAAGGATGGCCGGCACCGGCACGAGCATGACAAACACCAGCGCGACCGCAGCGACGGGGATGAGCCATTCGGTAACGCTTTTTCCGGACAGCAGCTTGGTTGGCGCAGTCATAACGGGGTTCACACTCCTTGCATCTCAGCGGTTCGCATACGCATTTGCGCGCGATAGAGGAAGGCCAGAATTTCCGCAACCGCGGCATACAGCTTCGGCGGAATCATCTGGCCGACTTCGGCAGCTTTGTAAAGCGCTTGGGCCAAGGGCGGGTTTTCGATGATGGGAATCTCGTTCCAGCGGGCCAGTTCTTTAATTTTCTGCGCCAGGAAATTCTGTCCCTTGGCCACCACCACCGGGGCCGCCATGGTGAGTGGACGATATTCGAGAGCGACCGCGTAGTGGGTTGGGTTGGTCACCACCGCGGTGGCCTTTTGCATGCGCTGCTGGAGGGATTTCCGGACCATTTCGCGGCGTAAGCGGCGGATGCGCAGGCGCACTTCGGGATTCCCTTCGTTTTCCTTATTTTCATCGCGCACTTCCTGCTTGGTCATGCGCAAGGATTTTTCGTAGGTCTGCCACTGCAGGAAGTAATCGAGGCCGGACCACGCCAGATAAACGATCACCGTCCGCCAAGCCAAGCCGTAACAGAGCGAAGCCACCAAAGCGATGCACGCGCGAGGATTCAACCGGGTGGCATGGAGAATGGCCGAAGCCTGCGAAAGGATCAAACTCAAAGCCAAATACACGATCACGCTGGTGGGCAAGAGCGAACGCAACACCCGGCTGATCCCCGCGAGCGAGAACAACTGCTGGAGATTGTTGGCGGGATTCAAGCGGTTGGCGTTGGGAGCAAGCGCTTCGGGCGCAAAGGTAGGCGCGCCTTGCGACAGGGTGGCGACCACGGCCACCACGAAGGTGACCGCCAAAAAGGGTCCGGCCCAAACAAGCACGGTGGTCGCGGTCATGCTGAGCAGAGGGAGACCACCATCCACATGCGTCGTACAGGCCCAGTCCAGGACCTGCCGGAAGTAAATTTGCCAGCGGGCAATGCTCAGTTCCGGGCGCCAAGCCAAAACCAGCACCAAACCGAACAGCGTCAGTGCGGAAACCAGATCGCGGCTGCGCAATACCTGGCCATGTTCCCGCGCTTTCGTGCGCCGGCGCGGTGTAGCCTTTTCCGTGCGGTTATCGGGCATGCGACGTGCGCCTCACTTCGCCAGTTCCAGCAGGCGCCAACTCCAATCGAGCGCGTGAGCAAATTGCTTCTCAAAAAAGGACGGCCACAAACTCAAAGAGAGCGCCAAAACCGCAAATCCCAATAAGGTTTTGATCGGGATGCTCAAGAAGAGCACGGGAATCTGCGGCGCGGCCTTGCTGACAAAACCCACCGTCACATCAATTACGATGGTAGCCAGCATCAACGGCGCCGCCAGTTGCAACCCAGCAACCCACATGGCCCCCGCGGCATGAAACAGGGCATGCACCTGCGCAATTGAGAAGGAAACCGTGCCGGGCGGCACGCGTTCGAAACTGCGCTGCAGGGCGCGAAGAATCCAGTGATGCACATTCATCTGCAGGAAGAGCAGCAAGGCCACCATCTGCTCAAAATTGGCGAGCACCGGGGTGTCCACATTGGTTTGCGGGTCCAACACATTGACCAGCGAGAAAGACATCTGAAAGCCGCCGAGTTGTCCCGCCAGTTGCACCGATTCGAAAGCCAGCTGCAGGCACAAACCCATCAGCAAACCCAGCAGAACTTCGCTGAGCACCAGTTGCGTCAAGTCCCAAGGGGTAGTGAGACTGAGGCGGATCGGGATTTGCGGATAAAGCAGCGCGGTGCACAGCAACACCAGCACAGCTTTAAGACGCGCGGGAATGGCCGCACTGCCGAAAAAAGGGGCAAACGTGAAAGCACTGCCGACACGAAAGGCAATCGCCGCGCCACGAAGCATCATAGGTTCGAGAGCACTGCCTAGCACGGTTCCCCCTTACTGCGTGTACAAACGAAAATCCGAAAACAGCATGCGCGTGAAGGCCAAGAGGTGATGCAAGATCCACGGCGCGAGCAAGAAAATCAGGATGCCGACAGCGGTCAGGCGAGGCACCGTAGAAACGGTAGTGTCTTGGATGGAGGTCAGCACCTGGCCAATGTTAATGAGCAAACCCACTAGCATCGCGGACAACAGAATCGGCGCCGCCACCCAAAAAGCGGCTTCAATGGTTTGCCGGCTCAATGCGACGACTTGTTCGGGAGTCATGCTTCTCCTTCACACGCGAAAACTGCGCAGCATGGAACCAACCACCAGGTTCCAGCCGTCGGCGACCACAAACAGCAAAATCTTCAACGGCGTCGAAATGACCACCGGAGGCAACTGGAACATGCCGACCGAGGTGGTAATCGAGGCGGTCACCAGGTCGATCACCAAAAACGGAAGAAACAACACCGCGCCAATCTGAAATCCGGTTTTGAGTTCCGAGAGAATGTACGCGGGAACCACAATGTTCATGGGCAGATCGTCCGGTGTGGCGGGACGCGGCTGCTTGCTCATTTCGAGAAACAGCGCCAAATCCTTTTCGCGGGTGTAATTGAGCATAAAGTGCCGCAACGGCACGGCGCCGCGGTCGAGCGCCTGCCACACAGTGATGCGACCGTTTTCGTACGGCTGAATCGCGCCGCGCTGCACATCGAGCAACACCGGCTGCATCAGGAAGTAGGTCAAAAACAGCGACAAACCGATCAGCGTCTGATTAGTGGGCGCCGTTTGCGTGCCCAGCGCCTGACGCAGGAAATGGAAAATAATCAAGATACGCACGAACGGAGTCATGCTGAGGAGAAGGGCGGGAAGCAGGGTCAACAAGGTAAGAAGAATCAGGATGGTAACTGGCGTAGATTCCGTGCGCACGGTCAGACCGGGAAGCTGCAAGACCGTTTTTTGCGGCGCGGCCGCCGACACCGGCAACGCAAGCAGGAAAAACAAGCTTACGCGTGTCGCCAGCCAAAGCCAGCGGGATGTCCCGTGAGAGAAGAGACGGCTCATTCGCTGCGATCCTCTTCCCAAGCAAAGCCAGGCGACGGCTCAAGGTTCGAGGGAGCGCCAAGCAGACTGATCGTTTGCGGGGTGACACCGATAAGCAGTTTTTCGTTGCGCCAGCGCACCACCGCGAGGAACCGGCGTTCGCCGAGGGGCAAAGTTTCCTCCAAACGCAGCGCCCGCGGCTTTTTCTGCACGCGAACCTTGCGCAACGTGGCGGCGATGCTGTCCCAAAGCGCCTTGAAAATACCCGCAGTGCTCCTGGGAGGAACGGCAGCCAACTCTGGCGCAGCGATAGTCCACATGGCCATCTCCTTCAGATCAGTTCCGTCAGGCGCACCGCAAGGCGCTGACCGACCACTTCAAACTCCGCCCAACCAATCAATCGCGCATTGACAAACACCGGAACGTCCGCGCCATTGACGTTTCTGGATTCCACGATGCTGCCGGGTTCCATGCGCAGAAGATCCCGCACGGTAAATTCCTTCAGTGGCACATCGACACTGAGAACACAAGGAAGCAAGCTGGCCTGTTCCCACAATTCCTCGGGATACTCGTTTTTTTTGGCGGTTACGGCTATGGGCATGCTGGCCATGGTTCACCGCTGCACCAGGAATTCCGTGAAATAGATTTCGCGCACACCCAGTTCCGGATTATCGCGATTCAACGCGTCCAAGAGATTCTTCTTGAGTTGCTGCTTGCCTTCCGGCGTGAGCAGCACATCGGCTTTACCCACGGTGAGAACAGAAAGGATCGAGTCTCGCATGCGCGCCATCGGCAGGCCGGAATTGGGCTTATCGCGTTCCAAGGGAAGAGGGAGATGGTCGATGGCCAAATCCATGGTGACGCGGAGAAAGTGGTTATCCTCGGGATCGGCGAGATTAACGGTAAAGCCGTCGAGGTGTACGACCGTCTCGGACGTTTTTTGGGCAGCAGTCGTCGAAGCCGCATCGGCGTGACTGCTGGATTGGATGTACCAAACCCCACCACCGCCACCAACCACAGCAATCGTGGCAATCAACGCAATGGTAGTGAAAGAAGATTTGCGCTGCACGATAACGGGAGGAGGGGGAACGGTTGTGACAGTGACCGGGGGAGGCGCGGTAACCGCTGGAGCTTTCTCAGCCATAGCAAAGAGACAGGTGCAATTCGATCACCGAAAGAGGGCGGCTTTGCGTGTGGTGTGCGTGCGAAAAACCCTTGTAAATCCAAGGGATTCGCAGGGTTACGAAATCGGGAGAAGGAAACGTGCAGCGATCACAGGTTCACAGTGAAACAGTGGCGACAGGCTTGGAAATGTTTCATGAAGAATTTCTTAGAGCGAGGAAGAGCCCCGGGTCCGCCAGGACTCTTCCCTGCCCTTGCAGCGATTAGGTGATGAGGCCGATCGCGGTTTGTGTGACTTCGTCAAAGGTAGTGAGTGCTTTGGCGTTGGCCTGGTAGTCGCGTTCGGCCAAGATGAGTTGCGCGAATTGTGTGGCGATATCGACGTTGGATTGTTCGAGAGAGCCGCCGCTCAAGGAGCCGCGCCCACCGGTGCCGGGTTGACCGATGTTGGCGGCGCCGGAAGCCAAGCTGGCCAGGAATTCGTTCGAACCATTGCGGACTAATCCTTGTTCATTGGAAAAAGTGGCCAAGGCGATCTGCCCGAGCGAACTGGTTTGCCCATTGCTAAAGATGCCTTGAATGACGCCATCGTCGCCGATGGTGAAGCTGTTGAGAGAACCGCTGGCGTAGCCATCTTGCTGGGTCGACGAAGTGGTGGACGATCCGGCAAGTTGGGTGACCAGACCGCTACCGTTGGCATTGTAGAGATTCCAAGCGAGGGTCAGCGGGCTTGCGCCATCCGCCAGGTTGGAGATAGTTAAACCGGTAACGTCTGCCGCCGGAGTCACCAGTTGACCAGCGCCATTAAAAGTCAGGGTTCCCTGCCCTACCACGGGATTTCCCCCGGCAGCAAGGTCGGCAGCGGGCACGGTGATTTCGTAAGTCCAGGTGTTGGCGGCGGTCTTGGTGAAATTTAAAGTGAGCACGTGACTGGTACCAAGCGCGTCATAAGCGACGATCGAGGTGCTGAACGTGCCGGCTGGGGTATTGGTTCCCGTGGGACCAAAGGTTTCCGTAAGGTCTCCAGTGGTATCCGTAAGCGTGTTGGTATTAAAGGTGATGGCGTTGCCGCTGTTCGCGTTGATCACCAGATTGTTTCCGGACAGGGACGCGGTGAAATTGGGATTGTCATTGATGTCGGTTACCAGGTTGGCCAGAGTATCGCCGGCGGCCGCGGTGTAGTTGAATGTGTTGGTGCCGTCGGTGAAAGACAGTTGCGTACCCGTCTCCAGGGTAGCGGCGGCGGTGATGCCCGTTCCGGTCTGCTGGCTAGCCGCAACAGTGCCGGTGCCACCGCTGGCATCGAGGTTCAGCGCGAGTTGCATTTCGGTGGTGGCTTTGGGGGGATTGATTAATCCCGTGGGAATGGAAATCGCGCCCAGCGTAGCATTCGCGGGAATGACGCCATCGACGGCCTGGTAGCCCTCGACGACGGCGCCATCTTGGGTCATCAGGTTTCCGCTGGAATTGAGGGAGAAATCGCCACTGCGGGTGTAGAGCACGTCGCCACTTTTATTCACAATAAAATATCCGTCGCCCTGAATGGCAACGTCGGTGTCATTCCCGGTGCTTTGAATGCTGCCCTGGGTCAAATCCGACTCAATGCCGGCAACCGAAGAGCCAACGCCGACTTGGATCGCACTGCCGTCGCCGCTGGTGCCCAGTTGTTGGTAAAACAGGTCCTGAAATTGCGCGGTCTGCCCCTTGAAACCGACGGTATTTAGGTTCGCCAGGTTGTTGGCAATGACCGACAAATCGGTCGAGCTGGTGTTCAGTCCTGACAGCGGAATAGAAAATGACGGCATGAGGTTCTCCTGGAGTTACGAGTTGGCCGACGTTTGCGCCGGGAAGAGTTTTTGTTGGATGACAAAGTCCTGATGCGCGGGGTTGAGTGCGCCTGCGTGGGTGTAAGCGTTGACCGCGGCGTTCGCCGCAGCGATATTGCCGGAAGAGCCAGTGCCACTGGTGGTTGCGGTACCGCCGAGCATGGAGTCGAGGTCCTGCTTGATGCCGATCAGTTCCTGGAGAGAATTCATCTCGGTAAGTTCGTCGACCATCTGATTGGGGTCCATGGGGTCAAGGGGATCCTGGGCTTGCAGCTGAGCGGTAAGCAGGGTGATGAAGTCGTTGCCAGTGAGTTGCGTCGTTGAGGTGGTCGATGAACTGGTCGTGCTGTTGGTGTTGTTGGTGTTGGTGCTGCTATCCGCGGCATGCGCTTGGTTGTTAGGCAAAAACAGGCTTTGGATGTTCATGCTGCAGTTCTCCTTGATCAAGCTCGTACGCTGAGGTGGCCCTGGTCGTCGTAAATGCCGCTGGAACCTTCCGCCGGAAAGGCCGGCAAGCGCGGCGAAGCTTCCTCGTTCTGAGACATGCTGCGCAAGTTCGCTGAGGCTGACGAGCGCGGGCGCTGGTCGGCGGTGTTGCCTGAGTCTCCAGCGGTGGAATGAAGCGAGCTTTGCGTCAGCCAGACATGCTCCACACGAAAATTTCTCTCCGCCAGCGCTTGGCGCAACGTGGGTAGTTCGACGGCAAGAGCGGTGTGCGCTTCTTTTTTGTCAACAACGATGGCGGCGCCGACCTGCTCGCCGGTAACGCGCGCATGCAGTTCCACCGAGCCAAGCTTGTCGGCTTGCATGGCCACGTGAATCTCGGACTGCGCATTGTTGCCCGCGATTTGCGCTCCGGTTACGCCGGGAGTGCCCGGGGAATCGGCCACGGATGGATTTTGCGGGGAATGGGTGGTGGTATCGGCGGGAGAATCCACCGGCGTCGGAGGTTTGGCGGGGGATGGTTCCGCACCTGGGCCGATCGCCGCGGGCAGAGGGACGCCGTTGGTGGCAACCGGAGTTGATAGCGAAGAGGCGTTTGTGCTGCCTGGCGGCACGGAGACTGCGGGTGCCGCTGCGGCGATGGCCGTTTGAGGCGCGGGCGAAACGGCGGGTGGCGCAGGATTGCTCATTTTCGAATCGATCACCGTCGCCGGGGTTTCGCTGGAAGACGGTTTCTCGGAATCGGTAGTTTGCGTGGGGCGTGAATTTGCAGGTTTCTGCTCGAGATCATCGCGTCGGTTCGCTGCGCCGCTGTTTTCGGCGTCTGCCGCTGGCTGCGAAGCTTTCGCGCTAGGTGCATGGGCAGAACTTACCGTGACTTTGCCAACGGTTGCGTTGACGGGTTGGATCGCTGCCGTCGCGACTTTCGGAGCGGAAGGATGCACTTGTGCAGCGCTGTGTGAAGAAGATGCCACGGTTGGCTTTGCGGTGGACGCGACGGCACGAAACAGCGAAGGTTGCGCTGATGACACGGGGGCTTGCGGTAGTTCTACCGGAGCCGGATTCGGGACGGGGGCCATTTCGGGCTTGGTAGTGTTGGTCGGCTGTGTCGGCGTTGGGGAAACCAGTGGGAGTGGCGGCGCGGGCACAGCCGCTCGTGCGGGTGCGGGTGCCGCTGAATCCGGCGGGACGGGAGATGCGCCAACGCTCGAAATAATCGCGGGCACGTTGGAAGAATCTCCGTTGGGTGCGGGCACCGCTGTTGGTGCCGCAACCGGTGCGACGGAGACGCCCGAGTTCAGAGCAACCGGGCTGGTCGAAGGCTGTGTCTGCTGCGCGGAGGGTTGCGCTTCTGCGATTGGAGGAGCAGCCGAGACGTCGGGCGACGAGAGTTGTTGTGCCGACAGAGTGGGTGTGGGCAAGGCCATTTGTGGGGTTGGAGCTACGAACCCTGCGGGCTCGTTGGTCATGGATGCTGTGTGTGGCGGAGACACGTTTTGCGGCGTCGGCGTGGGCGCAGGCGTAGAGGTGGGCGCTGGCTTCGGTTGAGCAACTGGGATAGTGGATGGCATCTCTGCTGGAGCGACGCTAGGGGCAACGCTGGAGTTGTCAGAAGCTACGGGGCTTGCGGGCGTCTGCGGGGTGTCGACCGGAGCGTTGGGAATATTTGCGGGAATCGGAACCATTACGTTAGCCAAGGAAGTTACATCGACCTGAGGAACCGGGGCGCTGAGCGTGTTCGTGGCTGCGGCAACTTTCTTCGAAGTGATTCGAGTGATGGGGGTTGCGTTCTGGATGTTTGGGGCTAGTTTCGCCGCGACCGTCGTGGTGATCTCTGGCTTTGTCGCAGGCGCCTGCGCAGCTGTCATTTTTTCGGCGAAGGCTTGCGCGAATGTGGCCACGTTCGGCCCGGGCTTGTCCGTAGACAGGCTTGCTGCCGACACAGTAGCCGTCGAACCAAGGGTCATTACGATGGCAGCCGGTTGCATGGTGCTCCAGTCATGCTCCGCAGGACGGAATGCACCTGGACTACCAATAGGGCAAGCGGGTGAGGAATCTTTATCGGCCGAACTTTCAAGAACTTGAGGGACAGCGAAGCCGGGCCGACAAAAAAGATCAAAAACGGGGCAGACCCAAAAGGCAAAGTTTGCCCACGCAGGCGGCAAGAATTAATGGTCTTTGCGATAGATCGAACGCATCAGATGCGCTTCATCTAAATCTTGCTGGACGCGGCGAAGAAATTCGGAAGTATAAGCGGTTTCCTGACGCTCTTTCAGACTTTCCAGGATTTCTCGTTTCTGGCGCGCCGCGCGATAGAGTTTCAGCTGCTCCTGGCGCGCTTGTTCAGCAAGATCAAGTTGATGGCGAAGCTCGTTTTCGTGCAGATGAGCCCGCGCTTCCCACAAGCTGGAGCACTGCAGCACAGCTACGGGTTGGCCTTCTTGTAAGTCCGTCCAGACCTTGGAGCGTCGCTGAAGGCGAGCCTCTTCCCAAGCGCGAAGATCCGTTTGCAAACCGGCGATACGCGCAACACAGGCGTGCAACCGGTTCTCTTCCTGATGTTCCAAACTGCGCTGCAACCGAAGAAGGGTCTGAAGACGAAAGCGAAATGACATGGTCACCCCGGCAGGGCCAGCAAGGCCGTAAGCGATTCTTCCATGGGGGCAAGTTCGTCTTTGCGCTGTTGCAAATAACGGGTAATGGCGGGAAGCGCCGCGAGAGCCTGATCGAGAATAGCGTCTGAACCTTTCTGGTAGGCGCCAATGCGGACCAGATCCTCGCTGACCGCATACGCGGCCAGCAGTTCGCGAAGGCGCCGCGCTTTCTGCAGATGGAGTGGAGCGCAGACGGCAGTCATCAGACGGCTGAGGCTGTCGAGCACCGCGATCGGCGGATAATGGCCGCGGGCGTTGAGCTTGCGGTCGAGCATGACATGGCCGTCGAGCAGCGCGCGCACCGCGTCGACCAAAGGATCTTGCTGATCGTCGCCTTCCATCAGCACGGTATAGAAAGCGGTGATGCTACCCGAGCCAAAATTCCCGGCGCGCTCAATCAGACGCGCGAGCAAAGTAAAGACAGAAGGAGTATACCCCTTGGCGGTGGGAGGTTCGCCAGCGGCCAAGCCGATTTCGCGCTGAGCCATGGCAAACCGCGTGAGCGAATCGACGACCAGTAAAACGTGCTTGCCTTGCGCGGCAAAATATTCCGCAACGGTAGTGGCCGCCAGGGCCGCGCGAATCCGCAAAAGCGGGGATTGATCCGAAGTCGACACCAACACCACCGAGCGCGCCAGGCCTTGCTTGCCGATGGACTCCTCCAGAAATTCGCGGACCTCGCGGCCACGCTCTCCGACGAGGGCGAGGACGGTGAGATCCGCGCTAGTGCCGCGCGTCATCATGCCAATTAATGTGCTTTTGCCTACGCCGCTGCCGCCAAAAATGCCGACACGCTGACCGCGGCCGCAGGTCAGCAGTCCATCAATGGCCCGAATGCCGCAGCCCAGGGGATCGCGAATGGGTGAGCGCTCCAGCGGTTGCGGTGGATCGCCTTGCAACGGCCAGTATTCCTTGGCGCGGTAATTCGGGAGATCGTCGAGAGGCTTTCCGCTGCCATTGATCACACGGCCGAGCAGTGCCGGACCAACCCGCAGCGACGGCATCGTGCCGCGGGTGACAATGCGATCGCCAAAGCGAATCCCGCTGGGCCGTTCCAGGGGCATGCTGAGGACGGATTTGCCGCGGAAGCCAACGATTTCTCCGCTATAGATTTTCCCGTCTTCCGTGAGGATCGCGCAGCCTTCTCCCACGCTGCAGAAAGGACCTTCGGATTCGACCAATTGGCCAACGGCTTTGGTGACGCGTCCGGTCCAACGAAGCGTGGAGAAATCGGCGAGCCGGCGAAGATACGGTTTGAGGCTGCGTGGCTCAGCCATCAACGCACCTTGGGCCGCTGCTCCAGCAGGTCGAAAAAGCCCTGCTCAATTTCCTTCAGTTGCGTCTCCAGACTGATTTGCGTGCTGCCCACTTCGGTTTCGATGATGCATTCCCCATGTTGCAGCGAGGGATCGCCGGAAAGTTCCGGGGCCAGCGGACTGGCGGAACGCGCGAAGAATTCATTCCAGAAATGGGTGTCGGCGGGATGGACTTTCAAGCGCACGCGCGTGCCGGCATCGAGCTTTTCGAGGGCAACGTGCACCAGCCCGGTCAACAGCAGCGGATCGATTTGCGATTCCCGGTGAAGGATCTTGCGGGCGATGGCTAACGCGAGTTGCACCACTTCCGGCTCGATGCGATTGAAGTACTCGTCCCGTTCCTCGCGGAAAGCTTCCACGGCTCTGCCAACCTGCTGCTGGCAAGCGATAAGGCGCGCCTCGAAAGAAGCCTTGGCGCGATTTTCGCCTTCGACCAAACCACGTTCATGCGCCGCTTTCTCCTGCTTTTCCGCCTGTGCTTTGGAAATGGGATTCGGCGAACTCCAGATGCCCGCGTTTTCACCATTGGAAGCGTCGGCAAGATCGGAAGTGGGCGCATACTGAAAAGGCACGCCGGGCGCCGAGGCTTCTTCATGAAGAGCAGCCTCAGACGACATAGGAATCCTCCTGCTCTTGTTTCAGCGTGAGCTTGCCCTCACCTTCCAAGCGCCGCGCAATGTTGACAATTTCGGTTTGCGCGGTGCGTACTTCTTTCGAGCGGATCGGCCCGAGCACGTCCATGTCTTCTTTGAGCATTTCGACGGCGCGCGAAGACATACATTTGAAGATGTGATTCTTGAGATCCTCGGAAGCGCCCTTCAACGCCATGGCCAGCGATTTTTTGTCGACTTGCGCGAGCAGTTCGCGGATGCCGGCATCCGGCACTTCGAGGAAATCTTCGAAAGTGAACATGAGGTTGCGAATGGTGGTGGCCAGCTGGGCGTTATCCTGCTCGATGGTTTCGAGGATCGCTGCGGTAGCATCCTGATCGATCTGATTGAGCAATTCCGCGACGGTTTTGACGCCGCCGTAGGCGCGCTGGCTCTGCGCGCCGAGTGTGAGCAAGCGTTTATTGAGCACCAGGGCAATCTTCTTGACCATTTCCGGGGAAAATTGCTGCATTTGCGCCAGCCGCTTGACCGCCTGGCTACGGATTTTTTCGGGTAGCAGCATCAGCACCGTGCGAGCCACCTTGGAATTCAGGTGCGCCAGGATCAATGCAATCGTTTGCGGGTGCTCCCCTTGGATAAATTTCGCGAGTTGCTGTGGATCGGCTTTCTGCAAGGTGTCCAGATTTTGCGCGCTGGCTTCTTGCGCGCGATCCACTTCCTCCAACAGTTCTTTGGCGCCCTGTTCGCCGAAGGCTTTGACCAGCAATTTCCGGGCGTATTCTTGCCCGCCTTGCGCGAGGTATTCCTGGGTTAACGCCAGGCGGTGATATTCGCGAAGAACTTTAGTTGCAACCTCCGGGGAAATGTACTCGAGTTCCGCAATTTCCTGGGTGACTTGGCGCAATTCGTTGTCGGGCAGATGCTTGTAGACTGTGGCGGCCACCTCATCGCCCAGCAGCACCAGCAAGATGGCGGCTTTGCGCTTACCGGCGAGGACGATTTCCTCTTTCATTCCTTGTGCCCCTGCGCCGGTTCGGTTTCACGCACCCAGTTTTGCACCAGGCGGCTGGCGCTTTCCGGGTCGGCCTTGATGTGGTTGACCAGCTCTTTCTTCAGCTGGATGGTTTGTGCCACTTCCGGCGCGCGTCCTTCGCGGATCTCCACTAAGGGGAGAGCCGCTGTTGCGCCGGCCGAAGCCGTGCCTTCCGATAACGCACCAGCGATGGCGGAATTCGGGAGCGCGTGCTGGGGATTCTGCAACATGCCCAGCACCTGTTTTTGCACGGGCCGCAGCACCAGCGCGTAGACCAACAAGAAGATCAAGAAGAGCGCGGCGTAGCGCAGCAGGCCCGACCAACGCTCCGCAAAAACCGAGATTTTTTGGATTTTGCCAAGCGGCGGAACAACTTCCGGAGGCGTTTGCACAAAGGAAATATTTTGCAGAGAGAACATGTCCCCGCGTTGGGCATCGAACCCAATGGCCGCCTTGGCCAAATCTTCGATCTGCTTCAGTTCTTCGGGGGTGCGCTTGCGGCGGGTTTCCTGGGTCTTGCCATTTTCCGTTTTCGTTTCGATGATATCGTCCACCAGAATCGCTGCCGCTAGCCGTTTCACACGGCCCGGCGGCTCAAGCAAGTGCCGGGTGGTGTGGCTGACCGCATAGGTTTTGCTTTCGCTATGAATGCCCTGGGTGGTGGTGCTGGTCTTGGCCTGGGCAGCCGCCGTGGCATTTGCCTGGGAGTTTGGGGCGTTGCTGGGCGTGCCAGGGATGCCGGCGGGCTCCAGGTCCCCCACGGTTTCCTGCGAAATTTGCGAGGTGAGCACCACCGGATTGCTGGGATCATAGAGTTCTTGGGTGCTTTCGCCGGAAGTCGGATCGTAATCGATCGTGATGCTCGATTTGATGTGATCGCTCCCGATGATTGGGGAGAGCGTTTGGACCAGGCGCTCTGCAAGTATGGTTTCCAGATCGGTATTGCCCGAACCAGTGCCGGTAATCATCCGGCCCTGCCCCGGCGAGGGAATCTGCCCATCCGTGGTTACCACCGTGACGTTTTGCGGAGAGAGACCGTCCCAAGAGCTGGCCACGAGGTTGGCCACCGGGAGCGCGACCTGGTCGGTGAGTCGGGTGCCGCGCAACTTCAGGACCACAGAAGCTTTGGCGGGCCGTTCGCGGTCGGCGAACAACGAATCGCGAGGAAGCACTAAGTGCACACGAACGGAGTCGACTCCATTCATGGTTTGGATGGTACGCTCGAGTTCGGTCTCGACCGCGCGCTGATAATTCACTTTTTCCGAGAAATCGCTGCCCGACCAGTTGGGCTTATCGAACAATTCGAAGCCCATGCGACCGCTGGAGATGGGGCCTTGCGCGGTGGAAGCCAAGCGGGCCTTGTCCAGCTGGTCAGCGCGAACCAGCACCGCGGTGCCGTCGGTGGAAAGCGTCGCCGTAATGTTCTGGTTGGCGAGGCGCTGCACCAACATCTGCGCGTCGGCAGGGGCCATGCCGGAGTACAGAGGCTTGCTGTCACCGGCGGAAAAAAACGCCGCGAAGCCCCACAAGACCGCGACAACCAGCACAGCGCTGCCACCCAGCAAGACTTGCTGGCGTAGCGTGAGTCCCCGGAGAAAAGCCCAAATCTGTTGCAGGAATTTTTCCATGCGTTAATCGGAGAAATGCGCCGCCTTTTTCTCACTCAGAACTGCATTCCGGAAACCTGTTGATACGCTTGCACAATCTTGTTGCGCACCTGCACCATCATTTCGAAAGCCAAGCTGGCTTTTTCCACGGCAATCATGGCCGAATGCACATCCTGGCTATTCCCGGTCAGCAGCTCGCCCACATGCGCATCGGCTTCATTTTGTAATTGGCTGACCTGCGACATGGCTTCCTGCAACGTTTTGACAAATTCGCCGCCGTTTTCGCCTTGCCCGTGAGAGAGCGAGGAGGTAACGCCGTAGTCTGGGCTGGCTGGCATTCCTTGAATCGGATTGCTCATAACTGGGTGCTCCTTTCCCCATCAGTCGGTCAGCTGAGGATGGTGATGGCCGACTGAATCATGTTTTTCGTGGCGCTGACCGCGGAAGCGTTCATTTCGTAAGCGCGCGCCGCGCCCATCAGGTTGACCATTTCTTCCGCGGGATTAATGGCGGGATAGGAGACGTAGCCTTGCGCATCGGCATCGGGGTGGCCTGGCTCATAGCGGCGCACTGGCGGAGTAGCATCGGCGGTAAGGCTAATAACTTTGACATCTTCGGCATGAAGATCGGCGAGCGAGGCCAACAACATGCCGTTGAAGCTGGCAAACGGGACGGGCCGCGCGCCAAAGATGACGTGCATGCGTTGGTACGGACCGCCTGCTTCGGTTTTGGTGGTTTCGGCATTCGCCAAGTTGGCTGCAGTAATTTCGGCGCGAATGCGTTCCGCCAGCAAAGCGGAACCGCTGATTTCGAGAACACGGAAGAGATTCATGGTTACTGGCCCTCCTTGATCGCCGCGCTGATTTCCGCGAACTCCGCCTTGAGAATAGCGGTGGCGGTTTTGAACTGCAGTTGGGTTTCCGCCAGCAGCATGGATTCGCGGTCGACGCTGACATTATTGCCGTCAGGACGCGCCAGCAAGCCGCGCACCGGCATCACGAATGGGCTCATGCCATCGTCGGCGACGCCGGTCATGGCGCGCGCCAATTCGCCGTGAAAATCCACGTCGCGGGTGTGATAGCCGGGGGTATCCACGTTGGCGAGGTTGGTAGCCACGAGGGTTTGCCGCATCGAGGAAAGATCGAGGTAGCGCTGCAAGAGCAACAGATTGGGCGTATCCATCCAACTCATGACAACCTCCTGGGTTGCAGACCGAATTCACGAATCTTGTTGCGAACCGTGCGCAGGCTGACGCCCATGAGCGCGGCCGCACGAGTGCGGTTGCCGCCAGTTGCTTCCAAGGTAGCTTCGAGCAGCCGACGCTCCATTTCCTGGAGGGTGACCCCGGGCTTCACGCCCGCGGTCTCTTGCTGCTCCTGCAGGTCGCAGCCGAGCAGGCCGCCGCAACCGTCCAGCGTGGTTCCTACGGCGAAGGCCAGTTCGCGGCGGATGGTGTTCTCGAGTTCACGAACATTGCCCGGCCAATCGTAGGCTTGCAACTGTTCGGCAAGTTCGGGAGCAATACGGAAAAGGCCGCGGCACTCGAGCGGCTCGTACTTGCGGAGGAAATGATGCGCGAGCGGGAGAATGTCCTCGCGGCGCTCGCGGAGCGGAGGAATAGTCAGAGGCACCACATGCAGACGATAGAAGAGGTCGGCGCGGAAGCTGCCGGCTTTGACCTGCTGTGGCAATGACTGGTTGGTCGTGGCAATGATGCGCACATCGATGGACACCGGCTTAGTGTCCCCGAGGCGATCAATCTCGCGCTCCTGCAACGCGCGCAGCAACTTCGGCTGCAAAGACAACGGCAAATCGCCGACTTCATCAAGCAGCAAGGTTCCACCATGAGCCAACTCGAATTTTCCAGCTTTGTTCGCCTGCGCTCCGGTGAACGCGCCACGCACGTGGCCAAACAACTCGCTTTCCAGCAGGTTCTCGGGAAAGGCGGAGCAGTTCACGGCCACAAACGGACCACTCCTGCGGTGACTGTGTTGATGAATCAGGCGCGCGAGGACTTCCTTTCCCGTGCCGCTTTCCGCTTCGACCAAGATGTCCACTTCACTGCGCGCCACCTTTTTGGCTTGCTCGATCACCCGGCGGAAAGCGAGCGACGGGCCCACCACTTCGGTTTCATGGCCACCGAGCAGTGTTTCCGGTTGGTGAGTGATAAAGCGTTCCGCGGTGGATTCCAGTTCTTCGAAAGAAATAGGCTTTTGCAGGTAGTCGCAAGCCCCGCCGCGCATGGCCAGCACGGCATCCGGCACCGTGCCGTACGCCGTCAGCAGAATGACGGGGGTCTCTGGCAGGTATTTGCGGACTCCCTCCATCACTTGCAGGCCGTCGCCGTCGGCCATACGCATGTCGGTGATCACCAGACGGCTGGGCGCCACCCGAAACGCGCTCAGGGCTTCTGAGACGCCGCTGGCGCTACGCACTTGCCAGCCACGACGCTTGAAATTGGCTTCGAGCGCCGCCAACATGGCCGCCTCATCGTCGACAATCAGCACTTCTTTCATGCTTTTTCTCCTGCCACCGGAAGAACCACGGCGAAGCGCGTGCCTTCCTTCAGCTTGCTTTGCACCTCGATCGCGCCAGCATGCTGCTCGACAATTTTTTTGCAAACCGCCAAGCCGAGTCCTGGGCTGCCTGGTGTAGTGGTAAAGCCCGGCTCGAAAATGCGTTCCAGCAGTTCGGGGGCGATGCCCCGTCCTTCATCCTGCACCGTGGCGCGCACCAGTCCGCCGGGGTATTGCGGTGCCCAGTCGAGTTGGAAATGCAAGGCACCGCCCGGAGGCATAGCGCGCAGAGCATTCAAGGCCAGATTGAGGAACACCTGTTTCAGGCGGTTCGCATCGGCCGGAACCACCACACCGCCAATGGAATTTGCGTATTTGATCTGTTGGCCACGTTGCCGCGCGACGGGCAAGAGAAATTCCGCCACCTCGCGGAGCATGCGGTCAATGTCCAGAGGAAGCAATTGCAAGCCGCCTTGCGCGTGGAACTGAAGGACATTGTTGACCGTGGCGGAGAGCGAGCGAAGTCCAGCACGAAGATGGTTGAGCCACTGGCGAGTTTCCGGATTGTTGGCCACTGCCTCTTCGAGCAGTCCGGTGAAGAGTTCCATACTGCCCAGGGGATTGCGGATTTCGTGGGCCAGGAGGGTGGTCATTTCCGCAAGGGCCAAGGATTGTTGGGTGCGCTCGCGTTCCACGGCCAAACGCTTCTGCTCGGTAATGTCGCGGATAATCCAGATGGGGTCACCGGGCTTGTCGGGGCTGCCGGCCAGATTCGCGCACGAAATGCCCAGGAAGTGCGGGCCGCGCGTAGTTTCCTCGGTCCATTCCTGCTCGCGATGCTCCGCGGCGACAGCGGTGGCCAAGAGCTTTTCCAGCAGCTGCGGAGCCGGGGTAGCGCCCCGTTCGTTCCAGTCCGCGGGAATTTGCAGAAGGCGCCGCGCCTGGGAATTCAAGACTCGCAATTGACCATCGGGCCCGCGGACGACGACTCCGCAAGGAAGGTTTTCGAGGACTTGCGTCAAGAAGGCGCGCCCGCGGGCATTTTCCTGGAGACTTTGATCCAATTCAGCATTGGCTCGGCTGAGTTCGCTACGAAGACGTTCCACTTCGTTTTGCAGCAAGGTGTAAGACTTTTCGAGCGACCCAGCGGCCTGGGTGAAGGTCAGGAAGGCTTGCGCCAGCCCTTGTTGCATGCTGACCCGCTCGTTACCGGGCTTTTCGGGCACCCGGGCCTTGCGCGCCGGCAATCCGCTGCTCCGAGAAGTTCGACGAGTTGCACTGTTCGTTTTTTGTGGCATCGCAATCACACCCGAGACAAATGTTCCAGCCGCACTTCAGTTTCTTTGCTGGGCAACGGATTCCCTGCGCATACAGGTTGGCAAGTGAGCGCTTAGGGCACCACAGTCGAGGATAGACTGCTGCTGAAAAGGCAAGAGTTAGGCGGACCAGGAACGGCGGGACTGCGCCGCAGTGGCACAGTGTTTAGTGCAAACACAGAAAGTACTACGCAGTTCCTGCCCAGTGCTGTGCCTGGGAGGAGGCGCAGACGGAATCCGGTGCTCCAAACGAGGGCATAACCGCACGAGGAGCACGTCATTTCAGGTATCGGCGAGTCTGCGGGAAACTTTAGTGGGACGGAGCGACTTCGGGCTGTTCCGTTTTGGTTGTGAATACGGATTCCACCAGAGCCTGTACGCGCGGCACATACGCGTCCAAATCCATGGTGAAACGCGCCAGATCCATTTTGCCGAGCTGCGGGCAGTGTTTGGCCAAGATTTCCCAGGCCGGATCGCCGGCCAGATCGACGCTGCGCCACTCCTCGTAGCCATAGCCCAAGCCCCGCAAACGGCAAAGCACGTCCGCAATATGCACCAGGGCCACAACGGGGTTTCCGGCGGGTGCCTTGGCCGGGTGGTGATGAAAGGCAATCACTTCATTGACGGCGAGGGGTAGTTTCCAAAGAGAGGCGAGGATCCGGCCGCTTTCGCAATGGGTAAATTCCAGGTCGTGCAACTCCTGCTCGTCGAGCGGTACGCCCTTGGCGGCGGCTGCCGCGAGTACCGCGCCATATTCCTGGGGATAGGCCAGCGAATTGACGAGAATCCCAAGGTCGTGGAGCAAGCCCGACAGGTAGGCCCGGTCAGGATCGGAATAATCAATGCGCTCGGCAAGTTCACGGCTCACCGCGGCACAGCCCAGCGAGTGACGCCAAAAGACAGCCGGATCGGTGGCCCACTGTTCCCCGGCACTGAATTGATGCAGGCAACAGGTCAAGAGAATGTCTTCCACGCGGTGGATGCCCAGGCTGACCACGGCAGCGTGAATTGAATCGGTTTCGCGCACGCGGCCATAGAGAGGGGAATTGGCAATCCGCAGACACTGCGCGGCAATGGTCTTATCGTAAGAAACCAGTTGTACCACCCGTTTTACGTTGATGCGGTTGGTGGGCTGACGCAGCAATTCCAGCAAAGGCTGTAACACCGCGGGCGAAGACGGCAGACATTGTAGCCGCTCGATGCGTCGCTTGAGTCCTTCGCGCAGTCCCGAACTCATGGCTTCCCCACTTTCAAAGCCTCCGCCGGAGGCTTTCGGTAAACCGTGGTGCCCGGCAAATGGACCAAGTGGAACTGGTCGCTGACCTGAAAAAGAGACTCGGCCTGGCCCAGGAAAAAGCACCCGTTCGGCATAAGGTTCGAATAGAAATGCTGGACCACGCGTTTCTTCGAAGTGCTGTCGAAATAGATCAGCACATTGCAGCAGAAGATCAGGTCCATGCCTTTCATGAACACCATGCGGCTGTCGTCGTTGAGATTCAGGCGATTGAAAGTGATTTTGGCTTTCACTTCATCCTTGACCCGCAAGCGCGTGCCGTCGGCCGGAACGAAATACTTCCTCTTGAACAAGTCGGGGGTATTGCGCAAAGCGTAGTCGCCGTAGATTCCGGCGCGGGCCGTAACAATGGAATTGTCGTTGAGGTCGGTGGCTTGAATTTCAAACGTCCAGCCTGCCAGCAACTTCTCCTGCTCTTCCATCAAAAACATGGCCAAGGTGTGCGGCTCTTCTCCGGTGGAACAGCCGGCACTCCAGACTTTCAGCTTCTTCAAGCCAATTTTGCTGCGCTCCGCGGCAATCTCGGGAAGAATCACGTTGTGCAGCGCATTGAGCTGCGCTTGGCTGCGAAACAGGCAAGTCTCCCCAATGGTGATTTGGTTTAGCAACTCGCGGTTTTCGACTTCGCGCTTCAAAGGGTTGGTCAAATGGTCCAGATAAGCGCGGCCAGTGGTAATCGGTCCGCCGAGCGCCGCCATGCGTCGCTTGCACGCGGCAGCAAGCAGGTAGAGCTTTTCCTCGGAGTGGTAAATGCCACTGGTCTGATAGACCAAGTCGCGGATCCTTAAATAAGCAGGGTCCTGAACATCACCTTTCTCGATGACCTCTGTGTTTGGCGGCTTGAGCACTTCAGTCGTCATGGTGATTTCCGTTGTGCATGTTAGTGTTGCCTCGGCAGCGAAGAGCGACCCGGGGAAAGCCCCGAGCTGGGCAGAGCGGCAAAGCGGCTGGTACGTCGTTCGAGTTCCCCAGCAATCTGATTCAGAGGAAATAGCCCTTCCGACAATCCCGCCGCCGCCACCTGGCCGGGCATGCCCCAAACCACTGAAGTCGCTTCGTCCTGGACGATCACCCGCCCGCCTGCTTCGGTGATGACCTGCGCGCCGCGCACGCCATCGGAACCCATTCCGGTCAGCACCACCGCCAGAGCTTTCGGCCCATAGACCTGGGCGACGGATTCGAAAAGCACGTCTACCGAGGGGCGGCAAGAATTCTGCGGCGGATCCTGCGTCATGGCCAGGCGCACGGCCGCGCCTTCGCGCGCGAGCTTCATGTGGAAGTCTCCCGGTGCAATCAAGGCATGGCCACGTTGCAGGACGTCTCCTTCGTTTCCTTCGTGAACCGAAACGGCCGACTGCTTATTCAGGCGTTCTGCCAGCAGGCGCGTGAAAAGAGGAGGCATGTGCTGGACGATCACGATGGGTACGGGAAAGTCCCCGGGCAGCAACGGCAGCACTGCCGCAAGGGCGTTGGGGCCTCCGGTGGAAGTACCGATGGCCACGACTTCGACGGATTGGGTGGAGGGCGCAGGCGTCGCGAGTGGAATTTTTCTAGGTTCGGGGCGCGGGCTCGCCGGTGCGGGCAGAGTTTTTTCCTTGCGGCACAGTCCTTTTACCTTGGGGATCAAATCGGAGCGGATGCGCGCGCGAGTGCCATCGACGCTGCCGGTGTTTTGGGGCTTGGTGGCATAGTCGCTGGCGCCCAGGGAAAGAGCTTCGAGAGTCGTTGCGGCGCCGCGCTCGGTGAGCGTGCTGAACATGATGACGGGCAGTCGGGGATAGGTTTTCCGGATGGCCATGAGCGTATCCAGTCCGGACATCCCGGGCATTTCGACATCGAGAGTGACCAAATCGGGGTTAAGCAAAGGAATTTTGGAAAGCGCGATGCTTCCGTCCGCGGCGGTTCCAGCGACTTCAATATCGGGATCAGCGGAGAGGGCTTCGGAAAGCACCTTGCGAATAACCACGGAATCGTCGACCACCAGAACGCGAATGGCTCCCATGCCTGTTAGCCTCTTGTTTGCACAGTTATAGCCGCATGACTGCAAGACTGACTCAGGAATCCTCCGTGAAAACGGCAGGATGGCTTATGAGATCTTTATCGGCAGTGTTTTGTCGGACGCGAGCGCTTGCTCTCCTTTGCTCCACGGTTGCAGAGCACCTCGACCACTGTTTATTAGCAAATGGGTTTCCAGTGGTGCCGATTTTGGGTGGTGGCCGAAGAAGGAGAGAAAGGCTCCGGCAAGTTCTCTCTTTTCTGTGTCTGAGAATCAGAACCAAAACGGAAGGAAGTGTTTGAGCTCTGCCGATGGGAGCGGAAAGTTGTTCATCCCGGGAGGGGTTCACCAAATTGGGACATTCTTCTTAGCTTTTTCAAATCCTGTTGCTTTTGGTTGGCTGCCGTTGACGTTCTCGGGCAAACTCGCTACTGTCTGTTTGATCATTTCTTTTCAGGGGGCCTGTCGCTCTTGTCCGAGGTTCCGCCAGTTTGTCCAACTTCGCCACAGACTTCCCGATTGGTTCAGGATTTATTTTCGCCCTGTATCGTTGAAACTTGACGGTGCAATCGTTTTTTGCGTTACGCAATTATGCCGAGGAATGGAGGAGTCCGCCAAAATGAACGAAAAAGATGAGATGTCACGCCGTAGCTTTATCCGCAATGCCGCGGTCACCGGTGCAGCCGTAACCATCGTACCGCGCCATGTGCTGGGAAGAGGATTTACACCGCCGAGTGACTTGCTGAATATCGCGTGCGTCGGCGTGGGCGGGATGGGGCGGAGCAACCTGATCAATCTGGCAAGCCAAAATCTGGTGGCCTTGTGCGATGTGGATTGGGGGTACACGGACAAGAATCTCTCGCGCCTGGACACGGACATCGCGAATTTGCAGCAGCATATCGATCATCCGGATGCCACGGCTCCCAATGGCAAGCCAGCGCCGAAGGTCGATCCGGAAAAGGCCAAGGCCCGGATGGCGGAGATTCTGCACCTGAAGAATGATTTGATTCCCAAGGCCAAGCGCTATTCCGACTATCGGAAGATGCTCGACGAGCAGAAGGATATCGATGCCGTCGTGGTGGCCACACCGGACCACATGCATGCACCAATTGCGCTGGCGTCCATGGATTTGAAGAAGCACGTTTACGTGCAGAAGCCGCTGTGCTGGTCAGTGGATGAAGCACGGAAACTGGCCAAGAAGGCACAAGAGACGAAAGTCGCCACGCAAATGGGCAACCAGGGGCGCTCGCTGGATGACACGCGCACCGCGGTGGAATACATCTGGTCCGGGGCGATTGGCGAAGTACGGGAAATTCACGTATGGACCGACCGGCCCGTGGGCTTCTGGCCGCAGGGAGTGCCGCGCCCGAAAGCGGCCGTCGAGCCATTGGACACGCTGAAGTGGGATCAGGCTGGAGTGGATGCGCGACTTGCCGCAGCCATGGCGGGAAATTATCCGATACCGGAGACGCTGTCGTGGAACCTGTTCCTCGGCGTCGGTCCGGAAGTTCCGTACCATCCGATCTATCACCCGTTCAACTGGCGTGGCTGGACCGATTGGGGCTGCGGCGCGATCGGCGATATGGGTGCGCATCTGTTGGATGTCTCGATGTGGGCGCTGAACCTCGGCCTGCCCACATCGATTGAAACGGTTTCCACCCCGTTCAACGGCGCTTCCTTTCCGAGTGGCAGCTTGATCTTTTATGAGTTCCCAGCACGCGGTTCGATGCCGCCGGTGAAACTGACGTGGTATGACGGCGGACTGATGCCCCCCAAGCCCGTAGAACTGGGTAACGAGGAACTGATCAAGGAAGGTGGCGCGATTCTAGTAGGCAGCAAGGGCAAGCTGATGCATAACACCTACGGAGCGCACCCGCGGCTGCTGCCTCAGTCGTTGCAAGATTCCGTGGGCAAACCGCCGGAGAAGTTGGCAAGGATCCCCGGGGAGTCGCATGAGCTAAATTGGGTGGATGCGGCCAAGGGCAAAACGCAAACGGATTCGCCGTTTGAGTATGCCGCCAAACTCACCGAAGTGATGCTGCTGGGCGTGGTGGCGCTGAAGGCTGGCCAGAAAATCGCCTACGATGGAGCCAACATGCAGGTGACCAACGTTCCCGCAGCGAATCAATACTTGAGCCGGCAGTATCGCACGGGCTGGTAAGCGGGCATTCTGGAAGGGGCGCAGCGCGCTGCGCCCCAATCCCGATACACGTCCGTTCATTGATCAGGCTGGTTATTTCTGTTGGATACCGCGGGCGGGTTCCGGGAGCATTCCTGTCCCGTTGGGAGTGGACTGCGCCGCGAATGTGTTGCGCAGGCTCTGCACCGTCTCCATCACCAGTTCCCGGATGCGCGGGTCGCGCGTCACCGAGATGTGTCCTGCGCTGGGCACCAACGCATCAGCGACCAGTTTAGTGTGGGCCGGATCCTCCCGGCGCAGATGCTTTGTGGTCATGAACATCAAAACATCATTGGCGTGAAAGATCGCGGCGGCTTTCACATTGCGCGGCACGGTGTGATCGGTAATTCCAACGCTATCTACCTGAATGGTCAATTCCACCGGAATATCGCGGCTGCGTAGTTCTCGAGCCACGGCCAGCATGGCCCAGCCGCCCATGCTGTGACCAAGCAGAATCACGCGGGGAGCGCTGTCCAACTCCTGGGCGGTCAAGCCACCTGCATGCGCGGGAAAATATTTCAGCAACCAGTCGCGCCCTTCGGTCCAGGCGTACGGCGAGAACGACCTGGCGCAGACGTCGGAATAGCCTTTGTCTTGCAGGGTCTGGCGAATCTGAACGATGCCCGAGTATCGGTCGTCGGGTGATTCCAAGGCACCGACAAACCCCAGATAGAGAATACGACAGCCAGAGAAAGGGTGACCGGCGAGGGAATTATGAGTAACGGTAGAGGACACGAAAGCTTGCTGCGCCTCGACGGCCGACCCGCTAAAAAGCGACGTAAGCAGGACTGCCAGGCATACAGTGCGTACAAGTTTTGGAGACAAAAAGTAGGCCTCAGTTTGTCGGCTTTGGAACTTTTGCTGTTATCTGCTGGTGCAACCTTAACTCGCTCTATAGGTTCGGTCAAGCCGACAGACTGGGGCACGACCATAAAGGTTACTCGTCGCTCGGCGAACTTCGATGGCGGGTCACTTCTTCTTGGGCGGATAGTTTTTCAGCAGCTTCTCGATCGATTTATCGATGTTTTTTTGGCGTTTGTCGGGTTTGGCATTGGGGTCAAGCGTCTTGGAGACCTTGCCCCGCCACACCAGGTGTTTGGTGGCCGAATCGTACATGTCGAGGTCGAGTTGCCCCACGTAAATCGTGTCGGAAGTGGCGGTGGCCATACCTGTCCGGCCCATACCACCCCAGTAGGGCCCATAACCCCAACCGGTGCTGTAGGCATTCCATTGCGTTTGAGAACCAATGGCGGTCTGGTAGGCGATGTAGAGGTCGGCATTATCGGCATCTGTTTTGGTCAGACCTTTCTTGGCTAACGCGGCATCGATAGCGGCGGTGAGTTGTCGAGCAGTGATGTCGTCGACCTGTTTCGCATTCTTGATGCTGACCCACTTGTAGGTTTTGAATTTGGAAAAATCGGCGCTCTGGTCGAAATTATAGGTCACATCTTGTGCGACGGTGGTGGTGACTGCCAGAATAAATAGCGCCAAAACAGCAAAACAAACTTTCTTCATGTCGGATACCTCCGGGGTTCCAACTGCGGCGGATCGAATTTATGAGGTGTGGCGGTTCACCAATTGCAATGCAATTGTTTTAACACATAAACCCAGCCGCCGGGAAAATCAGAACAGGCCCGGCGTATCGAAGGAAAGGCCTACGTAGTTCTCGGCAAGCGTGGTGGAGGCGGCGCGCGAACTGGTGACATAGTCGAGTTCGGCAAGATGCAGATGATGAGAGAAACTATCTTCCTGAGGAAAGCGGTGGAGCATCGAGGTCATCCACCACGAAAAGCGCTGACACTTCCACACGCGGCGCAAGCAACGGTCGGTAAATTGGCGAAGCGGCGCGCGATGGCCCTGCTTGTAGAATTCGACCAGACCGCGCGTCAGCACACGCACGTCCGCGACCGCCAGATTCAGTCCCTTAGCGCCGGTTGGCGGCACGATGTGCGCGGCATCGCCCAACAAAAAGAGTTGGCCAAATTGCATCGGGGAAGCCACGAAACTGCGCATCGGCGTAATGCCCTTCTGCAGAATGGGGCCGTCCCGAAGGACAAATCCATCGTCCGTGGCCATGCGGGTGCGCAGTTCGTCCCAGATGCGGTCGTCCGGCCAATTCTGGATGTCTTCGTCAGGCGCGCATTGCAAATAGAGTCGCGAAATTTCCGGGGAGCGCATGCTCAGCAAAGAGAATCCCCGTTCGTGATAGGTGTAAATCAGCTCGTGGGAAGCAGGCGGCACTTGCGCGAGAATGCCCAGCCAGGCAAACGGGTAATGGCGTTCGTGGATTTGCAATTGCTCTTCGGGAACGGCCGGGCGGCAGATACCGTGGAAGCCGTCGCATCCGGCAATAAAATCACAGACTATTTCTTGGCTTTGCCCTTGATATTGATAATGAATGATTGGAGCGGAGTCATAATTCTCAATGCGCACCGCTTCGGCTTCGAAATAGATGGGCGCGCGGTAGGCGAGCCGGGCGGCGATTAAATCCTTAACGACTTCCTGTTGCGCATAAACGGTAATGGACTTCCCAACCAGGTCCTGAAAGTCGATGCGATGGCCTTTGCCACTGAAGCGCAACTCAATTCCCCGGTGCTGCAGCCCTTCCCGGATCAAACGATCGCCCACTCCCGATCCACACAAAATGTCCACGGTGCCCTGTTCCAGCACGCCAGCGCGAACGCGTGTCTCCACGTACTCGCGCGTGTGGCGTTCCAACACAATGGATTCGATGCCTTGCAGATGCAGCAAATGGGCTAGGGTCAGTCCGGCCGGCCCCGCGCCAATGATTCCAACTTGCGTGCGCAATTTAGCCATAAAACAGGACAGGCCCTACGGCTTGCCAAACTTGTCGATCACTTCCTGGGGAATGGCTTGGGCTTTTGCTTTCTGGGGATCGCCGGGCAAACGAATCGTCCAGACGCGCTTCTCGAGGCCTTCCACGGCGAGCGTTTCGCCTCGGAACAATTTGTGCTGAACCGAGAAGCTGCTGCTGCCCCAATGCGTGACGCAAGAATCGACACGCACCACGTCTCCGAAAGAAGAAGGTACGAAGAAATTGCAACTGGCCTGAACCAAAGGAATCCCGGCGATTTTGTAATGACGCAGCATCTCCGCTTTTTTGATGCCCAGAGCGTGGTGAAAAAGCGCGTTGGTGCAAGCGTCAAAATATTCGAAATAACGGGGGAAAAAGACGATACCGAAGGGATCGCAATCGCCCCATTCAATTTGAATCTCAGTTCGATGGATGAGCATGGTTGACGAGAAATGTAGCCAGTCAAAGTGGCACTGAGCGAGTCTATCGTAAGAGCGCTTGGCATTGCATGCGATTTGGTTTTCGCCAGTGCGTTTACGGTAGACTAAAGCGAGGACTGCCTCTTACGTCATGACTAACGCCTACATTTGTGATGCGATTCGTACTCCATTCGGCCGCTACGCCGGAGCCCTTTCCAGCGTCAGAACCGATGATCTCGCCGCCATTCCCATCAAAACGCTGGTGGAACGCAATCCGACGATTGACTGGAATACCCTCGATGATGTGATTTACGGTTGCGCGAACCAAGCTGGGGAAGACAACCGGAACGTAGCGCGAATGGCGCTGCTACTGTCTGGGCTGCCCAAGGAGATTCCCGGGAGCACGGTCAATCGCTTGTGCGGGTCAAGCCTGGATGCGCTGGCGGTGGCATCGCGAGGAATCAAGAGCGGCGAACTGGATTTGGTGATTGCTGGCGGCGTGGAAAGTATGTCGCGCGCGCCGTTTGTGATGGGCAAGGCAGATAGCGCGTTTTCGCGTTCGATGAAGATGGAAGACACCACCATCGGTTGGCGCTTTGTGAATCCGGCGATGAAGGCGAAGTACGGAACCGACGCGATGCCCGAGACTGCCGAAATTGTCGCGGAGGAATACCGGATTGCGCGAGCGGATCAGGATGCATTTGCCTTGCGCAGTCAACAGCGAACTGCCGCGGCGGTAAAGTCCGGAAAGTTGGCGGAAGAGATTGTCAGTGTGAGCATTCCGCAGAAGAAAGGGGACCCCACGGTGGTTCGCGCGGACGAACAGCCACGGCCGGATTCGACGCTGGAAGGGTTGGCGAAGTTAAAGGGTATTGTGAAGCCAGAAGGCACGGTTACCGCGGGAAATGCGTCGGGGGTGAATGACGGGGCGTGCGCACTGCTGCTGGCTTCGGATGAGGCCGTGAAGAAGTTCGGGCTTACACCGAAGGCACGCGTGGTTGCGGCCGCGGCCGCGGGAGTGGCACCGCGAATTATGGGCATGGGACCGGTGCCGGCCAGTCAAAAGGTGATGCGGAAGGCCGGAATGACCATCGGCCAGATGGACGTGATCGAATTGAACGAAGCGTTTGCGGCACAGGCGCTTGCGGTGCTGCGTGAACTGGGCTTGCCAGACGATGCGCCGCATGTGAATCCAAATGGCGGGGCGATTGCCATCGGACACCCGCTTGGCGCCAGTGGTGCGCGGCTGGCGACGGCTGCGGTGTACCAGCTGGCGCGCACGAATAGCCGCTACGCGCTGTGCACCATGTGTATTGGAGTAGGCCAAGGCATCTCGGTCATACTGGAACGCGTTTAGCTAAGGAGCATCGCGTGAAGCCTCTGCAGGGATACCGAAAGCCTGCGCCGGGAACTCAGCCAGAATATCTGCATCCCGCGTATGTTTCCTCGGTGAAGCGCGCACCCACGCAACCTCTTGTGTCTCTTCCCGACACGCTGTCGGAAATCACGGGCCCGGCTTTTCCAAGGAACATTGTGGCGCCACAGGCGTTTGATCTGACGCGGCAGCATAAAGGCGAGCCGCTCGGGCAGAGGATTGTGGTCAGTGGCCGGGTGATGGACGAAGATGGGCGGCCGGTTGGTGATTCTCTGGTGGAAATTTGGCAGGCGAATGCAGCGGGACGCTATTGGCACAAGTGGGACCAGCACGACGCCCCCCTCGATCCGAATTTCACCGGTGTGGGACAAACTCTTACGAATGAGCAGGGAGAGTATCGCTTCGTGACTATTCGCCCCGGCGCTTACCCCTGGCGGAATCATCCGAATGCCTGGCGCCCTCAGCATATCCACTTTTCGTTGTTTGGTCCGGCCTTTGCCACCCGCTTGGTAACACAAATGTATTTTCCCGGAGATCCGCTGCTGGCGTTCGATCCCATTTTTCACAGCGTGGCGGACGAAGCCGCGCGGAACAGCCTCATTTCGAACTTCGATTGGGCGACCACTACTCCCGAGGTTGCACTGGGATTCCGGTTCGATATTATCTTGCGCGGGCGCAATGCAACCCCGATGGAGAATGCATGAGCGGGCGGACCACACCTTCGCAGACCGTGGGACCTTTCTTCAGCATCGGGTTCGCCTGGCTGGATCGCGTCGACCTTACAGAAGGCGCAAAGGATCAACAAGCGATCAAAATACGCGGTCGTGTGCTCGACGGGGATGGCCAGCCGGTGCCCGACGCGGTGCTGGAAATCTGGCAAGCGAATTCCGGGGGCCGCTATGGGCATCCTGAAGATGCGGCAGATTTGGTGGCAACGGAGCCCTTCTGGGGATTCGGGCGTGTGCCGGTGAATGATGCCGGCGAATTTTGTTTCTCTACGATAAAACCAGGTGGCGTGGCGGGCCCGGGGGAAACGCGGCAAGCGCCACACCTTGCGGTATCCGTGTTCATGCGCGGATTGCTGAAGCGGTTGGTCACACGGATTTATTTTCCCGGAGAGCCACTCAATGATGCGGACTCGGTGTTGGCGCGAGTGCCGGTGGCCCGCCGCCAAACGTTAATTGCTCGCACGGAAGACTCGCAGGGGAAAACGCTCGTTTGGGATGTACACTTGCAGGGCGCAAAAGAGACTGTTTTCTTTGATTGCTGACAGCGCGGAGTTCTTCCGGCAGATGACCCTCTACGACAATCTGTTCAGTTACGGCGCGATGCAGGACGTACTTTCTGACGAAGCGCGCGTGCACGGCATGGTGCGCTTTGAGGCAGCATTGGCAACTGCCGAGGCCCGTGCAAGCATAATTCCGGAGGGAGCCGCCAGAAAAATCGCGGAACAGTGTGGGTCAGCGCAGTTTGATTTGCGCGTGATTGCAAAAGAAGCGGCGCTGGCCGGGAATCTTGCCATTCCATTAATCAAGATGCTGACGGAGGCGGTTGCGCGGCAAGACAAAGATGCCGCGCGCTTCGTGCACTGGGGGGCAACCAGCCAGGACGCCATCGACACGGGCTTTGTTCTGCAATCGCGAGACGCGTTGGAACTGGTAGAAAAGGATCTGACGCAGTTGAGCAGCACGTTGGCGGAACTCGCCCGTGTGCATCGCAAAACCGTGATGGTGGCGCGCACTTGGATGCAACAGGCGCTGCCCACGACCTTCGGATTTGTTGTTGCAGGTTGGCTCGATGCGATCTTGCGCCAGCACACTCGGCTACAAGAGGTCAAACCGCGGGCCCTGGCGCTACAATTCGGCGGCGCAGTAGGCACATTGGCCGCGTTGCGGGGAGATGGGCCAAAAGTCGCGAAGTTCCTTGCAGAAGAACTGCACTTGACCCTGCCAACCGCGCCTTGGCACGTACATCGCGACCGCATCGCAGAAGTGGCAGGATTTTGCGGAGTTCTGACGGGAATACTGGCTAAAATCGCTCGCGACATTTCCTTGCAGGCGCAAACGGAAATTGCGGAACTGGCGGAGCCCGGCGGTGAGGGCCGCGGTGGATCTTCGACCCTGCCGCACAAACGCAATCCCGTGACGTGCTCGATTGTGCTGGCGGCGGCAACGCGTGTACCCGGCCTGGTGAGCACCGTTCTTGCCGCAATGCCGCAAGAGGGACAGCGCGCGCTGGGCGGGTGGCAGGCAGAGTGGGAAACCTTGCCAGAAATTCTGCGCCTGAGCGGCGGCGCACTGCATCACTTGGCAGAAATGATGCCGCAGTTGCAAGTCGACCCGCAGCGGATGCTACAAAACATGAATGCGACCGGAGGCCTGATTTTTGCCGAGGCCGTATCTATGGCTCTTGCCGACCGCATGGGCAAAATGCCGGCTCATTTGCTAGTAGCGGCCGCGTGCAAGAAAGCCATGGCGGAACATCGGCCACTGCAGGAGGTTTTGCGTGAGGAGCCTGGGTTGCATGGACACCTTACTACGGCCGATCTGGAGGGTCTGTTTGACGCCAGGAATTATCTGGGCGGCGCCGAGGAATTCGTGGAGCGCATCACGGCACAAGCAAAGGAATTTACGCGGGTAAACTTGCGACAAGGATAACGGCCATGCCATTTGCGGATTTGCCAGACGTGAAAATTCATTATGAGTTGGCGGGCGCAGAGAGTTTTCCGGTGCTGTTGTTCTCCAACAGCCTGGGCACAAACCTGAGCATGTGGGATGGCCAGCTTGAGACCTTTGCGCGCTATTTTCGCATTCTGCGCTACGACACCCGTGGGCACGGGCAATCGGACGCCCCGCCTGGTCCTTACAACGTGGAGCAGTTGAGTGGGGACGTGCTGCGCTTGTTGGACGTGCTGCAGTTGGATCACGTGTATTTCTGCGGGCTCTCGATGGGCGGAACAACCGGCATGTTCCTGGGTGCCAATGCACCCAAGCGCTTTCAGAAGCTGGTGCTGTGCAATACCGCCGCAAAATTCGGTCCTGCGGATGCGTGGAGCACGCGCATCGAGAAGGTAAAAAGCGGTGGGATGAAGGCGGTTGCCGGTACGGTGCTGGAGCGCTGGCTGACACCGGAATATCGCTCCGCGCATCCGGAAGAAGCGCAATCCGTATTGGCGATGCTGGAATCCGCGAATCCCGAAGGGTATGTAGCATGCTGCGCCGCAGTGCGTGACGCGGACATGCAGAATCAACTGAAAAACATTTCAGTTCCTTCGCTGGTTGTGGCCGGAACATTCGATCCGGCGGCGACACCCGCGGTCGGACAGGAGTTGGCGCACGCGATTCCTGGCGCATCGTATGTGGAATTGCCTGCTTCTCATCTGTCTAACATGGAGGCCCCCGACGAATTTAACCGGCAGGTTCTGCGATTTCTGCTGACATAAGGAGCCGACGATGGATGAGCGAAAGCGCCACGTCAAAGGGATGAAGATCAGGCGCAGCGTGCTGGGCGACGCGCACGTGGATCGCGCCCGCGCACAAGAAAATACCTTCAATGCGCCGTTTCAGGAGCTGATCACACGTTATGCATGGGGAGAAATTTGGACGCGTCCGGGGCTGCCGAGAAAGACGCGGAGCCTGATTACCATTGCGATGATGGTGGCACTGAACCGCCCAGAGGAACTCCGGTTGCACTTGCGGGCAGCCAAGAATAATGGAGTCACCAGGAAGGATATTCAGGAAGTGCTGCTGCAGACTGCCATTTATTGCGGGGTTCCCGCGGCGAATCACGCGTTTCACACCGCCGAGGAAGTGTTTCGAGAAGAGCGCGAGTAATCTTCAGACCGCTACCGGCGCATCGGCAAGCACTTCAGTTACCCAACGAACGGAACGGAAATACAAATCCGGCAAATACTCCTCATGCAAACCGATGTGACGCGCGGAATGCGTCAATTGTTCCCAAGTGCCAGACTCATAATCGAGCACGACTTCGAAAACCGGCCGGTAGCGGCTGGGCCTGCCGAGCAGCGCTTTTTTGATTTCGTCGTCGACGGGAATTTCCGCCAGCACATCCACCATGCGGACATTCAGCAGCGCGTCCATCACCGACAAGAGCCCGAGCAGAAAGAGTTCGTTGGTTTCGCGGAACATGCCGATTTGTTTGCCGATTAACTCGCAGAACATGGCGCGCAGCAACGGCAAGCGGAGCAAACCGTCGGCGACCTCATCGCCCAGTGCCGCGACGCTGACCAAGGAAATCCATTTGCGCATGGCGAGTTCGCCCAGCAGCGTGAGGGCATGGGGAATGGAACGAATCGGGGTGCGCAGTGCAAACGCGGCAGAATTGAGGTAACGCAGCAAGCGGTAGCTCAGCGAGACATCCCGCCGAAAAATCATGGAGATGTGGTGTAAATCGAAGAGCGGGGCGGTGGCGGCTTGCAACAATTGCAGATAAACGACCTTATTGGCGGGCACACTTTTGCGGCCAACCACTTGCGGACGACAGAAGAAGTAGCCCTGGAAATAATCGTAGCCAATTTCCGAGCAGCGGTGAAATTGTTCGTTGGTCTCCACCTTTTCGGCAATGACGGGGATATTGCGGTGGTGGCAGACGTCGACAAGGCGTTGCTGCTCCGGAAAAGTGGTGAGCAGAACGTCGATTTTGACAAAATCGGCGATGGCCAGAAAACTCTGGGTCTCCGGCGTGTGCAAATAATCGTCCAGCGCCAACCGGTATCCCTGTTCTTTCATGCGGCGACACGCGGCCAGGACCTGCTCATCTGGCGTGACGGTCTCCAGAATTTCGCCGACGACCAGTTCCTTAGGCATCAGGGTGAGAAAATCGCTCAAGAGAAAGTCGCGCGTACAATTCATGAACGCCGGCAGACCCTCTGTAATCGTCCGCACCCCCATCAGAAACAGTTCGTCCATCGCCTTTTCGGCAACCGGACTCCCCGGCGTAGGAGCACAGTAATTCTCGGGTCCATAACGCGACAAGATTTCGTAAGCGAAAAATTTCCGATCTCGTGTGAGGATGGGTTGCCGAGCCAAGAAACGATTGAATGTTCCCGCTTCAGACATAAGGGCGAGCGCGTCGACACGCTCAGGCCGTAACAAGGTTGGGGAGCAAGAAGATGGCCACTCGTGGCTATCCCGGCCGCCTCGGACAACGCCACATCGCCCCCTAAACCATGGCCAGTAGCGTCCTTTGAGAGGAAAGCAGGGGTGCGGGAATAACTAAGGTTGTGCAAGTCTGCATCGCAAGAGGAGGGACCGTTCCGGGTTGGAACAGCCCTGATGCCCGAGCACCAAGGAAAACTTGGTCGCCAACGCCTCGGTAGATGCCCCAGACGAAAAACCGCGATGCCTGTCGCTAATCGTTGAAGACGTTTGCCCGCAGAGTATAGGCGCTGAGCACCTTCATATAGTTGCCGCGTTCAAAGGCGCTGGGATCCGGCACTGCTCCCTGGCTCATGCTCCCGCACATTTGTTGCACGGAATTGTATTCATGCTCTTCCAGCCAACGATCCAGTTCGGTTAAGACATGCGCGGCGTGATGAACACCGTTGCGCAACAGGGCCGAGGTCATAAAGGCCACCTTGGCCCCGGCCAGAATGCATTTCACCACATCCCGGGAGCTGTGAACCCCGCCAGTGATGGCGAGGTCGGCCCGAACGTGACCGCAAAGGATGGCCGTCCAGTGGAGGCGCACCAGCAACTCTTCGGGGCGGCTAAGCGTCAGACTCGGAGAAATTTCCAAGTGGTCGATGTCAAAATCAGGCTGGTAGAAGCGGTTAAACAGCACAATTCCGTCGACACGAGCTTCATCCAGACGGACACCCATGTTCGCGGGAGCGGTAAAAAAGGGCGAGAGCTTCACAGCAACGGGAATGCCGATGCTGCGCTTGAGCTGGCGCACTAATTCAATATAATCCTGCTCGAGTTCGCAGCCTTTGATGGCAGGATCGGTAGCAATGGAATAAATGTTCAGCTCGATGGCGTCTGCGCCCGCCTCCTCCATCAGCTTGGCATATTGCAACCAGCCGCCCTTGGACACACCGTTGAGACTGGCGATGATTGGAATATCCACGCTCTCTTTCGCGTGGCGAATCAGCTCGAGATAACCGTCCGGGCCAAGGTTGTAGGTTTGCAAATCCGGCAAAAAGTTGGCGGACTCTGGAAAACTGTCGGCACCGCGGGCAAGATCGGAATCGACACTCAGGCTTTCCAGCTGTAATTGCTCCTCAAAGAGAGAAGGCAAAACCACCGCGCCGAGATTCTGGTCTTCCAGCCTCTTGATGTTTTCCACCGACTCGCAGAGAGGCGAGGCCGAAGCCAGCAAGGGAGAACGCAAATTCATCCCAAGATATTTCGTGGAAAGGTCGCTCATTCCTCTTCCCCTCCCTTCTTAGCCGTCTCGGGCGTACCTTCGGGCTCTTCGGGAGCGATGTGGGGCGACTCGGAGCGCCCGGCCATGGCGGCGCGGTTTGCATAGACGCGCCACTGGCGTTCCACGTCGTCTTGAGCGACTTTCAGCAGTTCCCGCGCAGCGTCGGGATCACTCCGAACCAGCATGGTATAGCGAGCTTCCTGATAAGCGTATTGCTTCAAAGGAATGCTGGGTGGTTTGGAATCGAGAATAAAGGGATTCTTGCCCTCGAGGCGCAAACCGGGGTTGTAGCGCATCAGCGGCCAATAGGCGCTCTGCACGGCTTTCTTTTGCTGATCCAGGCCGAGGACCATGTCGTACCCGTGCGCGATGCAGTGGCTGTAGGCAATGATGAGCGACGGCCCATCGTGAGCTTCCGCTTCGAGAAAAGCCTTAACCGTGTGCGTGTCGTTTGCCCCCATAGCAACACGCGCGACGTAGACATAACCGTAGCTGACGGCTTCCATCGCCAGGTCTTTCTTGGCGGTATGCTTTCCGCCGGTAGCAAATTTCGCCACCGCGGCGCGCGGCGTGGCTTTGGACATTTGGCCGCCCGTGTTGGAGTAGACCTCGGTATCAAGCACCAGCACGTTCACATTACGCCCGGAACCAAGCACGTGATCGAGCCCTCCGAAACCGATGTCGTAGGCCCAACCGTCTCCACCTACCAGCCAGATACTTTTCTTCACCAGAGAATCCGCGATGGACTGCAGAGCTAAGGCTTCCGGCGATGGCAGGCCCTTCAGTTTCTTCTTGAGCTCGGCAACGCGGCCGCGTTGCTCCTCAATGCCGGGTTCCTTGGACTGGTCGGCCTCGAGCAGTCCTTTCGCCAGTTCGTCGCCGAGGTGACGGCTCAACCGCGTTACCAATTCCCGGGCGTAGTGATTCTGTTCATCTACCGCGAGCCGCATGCCGAGCCCGAACTCGGCATTGTCTTCGAACAACGAGTTCGACCACGTAGGACCACGCCCGTCTTTATTCTTTGCATAAGGAGTGGTCGGCAGGTTGCCTCCATAGATGGAAGAGCAACCGGTAGCGTTGCCGATCATCAGGCGGTCGCCGAACAACTGCGTGAGCAGCTTAATATACGGAGTTTCGCCGCATCCGGCACAAGCCCCCGAGAATTCGAAGAGCGGTTCGAGGAGTTGCGAATCCTTCACTTGCGCATGAGAGATGCGGTTCCGCTCGAAGTCCGGCAAAGTCAGGAAGAACTCCCAATTGGCGCTTTCCGGCTGGCGCAACGGGGCCTGTGGCTCCATGTTGAGCGCCTTGTGTTTCACTTCGGTTTTGCTCTTGGCCGGGCAAACCTCGACGCACAGTTTGCACCCGGTGCAATCTTCGGGCGCGACTTGCAGCGAATACCGCAGAGTTTCGAACTCGCGCCAACGCGGCTTGGCGGATTTGAAGGTATCCGGCTTAGCGTTGAGCAGCGAGGAATCATAGACCTTGGCGCGAATGACTGCGTGCGGACAAACCAGCACGCATTTGCCGCACTGGATACACAACTCTTCGTCCCAGACCGGTATTTCCTTTGCGATATTGCGCTTTTCCCACATCGCGGTACCGGTAGGAAAGGTTCCGTCGATGGGCATTGCACTTACCGGGAGAGAATCACCATTGCCCGTGATGATCGTGCCGAGCACGTTGCGAACGAACTCCGGGGCTTGCGGCGCCACCGCGGGAAGCATGTCGAACGTCGCGGAAATCTTGTCCGGGACCTTCACTTCATGCAGGTGAGCCAGCGTTTGATCGACCGCGGCGTAGTTTTTCTGGACAACAGCCTCGCCACGCTTGCCGTAGGTTTCCAGAATGGCCTTTTTGATGGCGGCAATGGCAGCGTCGCGCGGCAGCACACCACTGATAGCGAAGAAGCACGTCTGCATGATGGTGTTGATGCGCGTGCCCATGCCGGCGGCGCGCGCGACGGTATAGCCGTCAATCACGAAGAAGCGCAGTTTCTTCTTGATGATGGTTTCTTGCACCTGGCGCGGAATGTGTTGCCAAATTTCGTCTGCTCCGAACGGAGCATTCAGCAGGAAGGTGGCTCCGGGTTCCGCACAGGCCAAAACATCGATGCGGTCGAGGAACTGGAACTGATGGCAGGCCACGAAATTTGCTTTCGTAATGAGGTAGGTCGAGCGAATCGGGTCGGGACCGAAGCGCAAGTGGGAAACCGTGACGGCCCCTGCTTTCTTGGAGTCATAGACAAAGTAGCCTTGCGCGAAGTTGTCGGTGCCTTTGCCAATAATCTTGATGGAATTTTTGTTGGCGCCCACGGTGCCATCGGAACCGAGGCCATAGAACAAGCCGCGTACGGTCCGCGGATCTTCCGTGGAAAACTCTGGGTCGTAGGTCAGACTCGTGTGGGTTACGTCATCCACAATGCCGACCGTGAAGTGATTCTTGGGCGCCGGCTTCTTCAATTCGTCCAGAACCGCTTTGACCATCGATGGCGTGAATTCTTTGGAGGATAGCCCATAGCGGCCGCCGATAATGCGGGGGATGCCCGCTGAGGGATTGGCGGAGTAGCGCTCCATATACGCAGTCAGAACGTCCTGGTAGAGCGGCTCGCCCAGCGCGCCGGGTTCTTTCGTACGGTCGAGCACCGCGATAGCCTTCACGGTAGACGGAATAGCCTTCAATAGGAGGTCGCCGGCAAGCGGCCGGAATAAACGCACCTTGAGAAGGCCCACTTTTTCGCCCGCTTTACTGAGCTGGTCAATGGCTTCTTCGGCAGCGCCAACGCCAGAACCCATCAACACAACAAGCCGCTCGGCATCGGCGGGGCCGTAATAATCGAACAAGCGATATTTGCGGCCGGTGTGTTTCGCGAAACGGTCCATCACGTCCTGCACGATCGTGGGGCAGGCGCGGTAGTAAGGATTACACGCTTCGCGCGCCTGGAAAAACACGTCGGGATTCTGTGCCGTTCCCCGCAGAATCGGCCGGTCGGGAGTCATGGCGCGTTCGCGATGCTGCCGGACAAACTTGTCGTCGATGAGGGCGCGCAAGTCATCGTCGCTCAGCGGGTCGATCATGTTTACTTCGTGGGAAGTACGGAAACCATCGAAGAAGTGCACGAAGGGCACGCGCGATTCCAGCGTGGCGGCTTGCGCGATGCAGGCAAAATCGCTGGCCTCCTGAACGGAGTTCGAAGCCAGCAGCGCAAAGCCGGTGGCGCGTGTGGACATCACATCGCTGTGGTCCCCAAAGATGGAGAGGGCGTGCGTGGCCAAGGTGCGCGCCGCCACATGAATCACCGCGGGGGTCAACTCCCCGGCAATCTTGTACATATTGGGGATCATCAGCAACAGACCCTGAGAAGCGGTGAAGGTCGTGCCCAGCGCACCGGCCTGGAGCGCACCGTGCAAAGCACCCGCAGCTCCGCCTTCGCTTTGCATTTCAATGACGTCGGGAATAGCTCCCCAAATGTTTTTCTTGCGTTCGGAATTCCACTGGTCGGACCACTCGCCCATGGGGGAAGAGGGCGTAATGGGGTAAATGGCGATGACCTCGTTCAGGCGGAATGCGACCGACGCGGCGGCTTCATTGCCGTCGACAATCGACATCTTTCGACTCATTGGCTTCTCCGTTGAGCAGATACGTAAATTAGAACTCTAGGCTGCAATGAATTGGAATCAACGGAACCAGCTTAGAATAGGGGTAAACGCGCGCCTGTGACGCGCGTCACCCTAGTTCGTAAATGGATTTAAACCTGCCACTTAGACGGATTCTTCCCACTCCGCATCCGCCGCTGGCAGTTTATCGGTGTCTCTCGCCACGGTCACATAAAGGGTCGGCAGCAAGTAAATGCTGATGAGCAGTGCACCCAGCAGGCCACCCACAATGACGATGGCGAAGGGACGCTGCGAGTCGGAACCAATCCCGTGCGACGTGGCCGCGGGCAGCAAGCCCAAGGTCGCCACTAGCATGGTCATCAGAATCGGACGAAGACGCAAAACGGCGCCTTGCACCGCGGCATCTTCCACCGAACTTCCGGAGGCCCGTAAGTGGTTGATGTACTCCAACATGATGACGCCGGTTTGCACTGAAACGCCGAACAGCGCCAGGAAACCGACCCCGCTCGAAACGCTAAAGTGCGTGCCGGTCAACAAGAGCGCGACAATTCCACCAATCGGAGCGATGGCCACGTTCGCCAGGACCAGCAAAGACCATTTAAGAGAACGGAACATGGAGTACAGGATCAAGAAGATCAGCAAGACGGTCAGCGGCACGATGATCATGAGCCGCGCCTGGGCGCGTTTCTGGCTGGCATATTCACCTTCCCAATCGATGCGATAGCCGCGGGGAAGCTGCACATTGGCGTCGACACGTTTGATGGCCTCCTCCACCGCATCGCCTAACGCGCGCCCACGCACGCTGTATTTGATGGCGATGTAGCGCTGATTGCCCTCGCGATAAATTTCTGAAGCGCCATCGCGCTCATCGATCTTGCACAACTGCGCAAGGGAAACGCGTTCACCGGTGGAAGAAAGAAGCCGGATATTCTCAATGGCCTGTTTGGTGTCGCGATAATGAGGGAGATAACGGACCACCAGATCGTAGCGCTGTTCGCCTTGCAACACTTGGGTCAGCGCATTTCCGCCGATGGCCGTTTGCACCGCATCTTGCACATCGGAGACGTTGATCTGGTAGCGCGCGGCCTGTTCGCGGTCTACGTGAATTTCCAGATTGGGCTGGCCCAACACGCGAAACACGCCAAGGTCTTCGATTCCCTGCACCTGGCGCATTTGTGCAACGATTTGGTCTGCCTTCTCCTCCAGAACTTTCAGGTCATCGCCATAAACCTTGGTGGCCAATTCCCCTTTTACGCCACTGACGGCTTCTTCCATGTTGTCCGCGATCGGCTGCGAGAAGTTCCACAGGACACCTGGAATTTTCTCTAGCTCGCGATCCATAGCGGCAATGAGCGCTTCTTTGTCTTGGTGAAACACCGGACGCCACTGTTCTTTCGGTTTCAAGTCCACGAAATATTCCGTGTTGAAGAATCCGGTGGTATCCGTTCCATCGTCGGGGCGCCCCACTTGACTGGTGCACTGAGGAACTTCAGGAAAAGAGCAAAGTAAGACCCTCGCCTGGTTCGCCAGGCGTATGCCCTCGGTAGGCCCGGTGCTGGGTGCGAGCGTACCGCGGACCCACAACGCCCCTTCATCCAGATGAGGAAGAAACTCGGAGCCGACCACGCCACTGTACACAATCAGGAAGGAAAGGAGAGGGACGCAAGCACCGAGAGTCAGGGTGATTTTTCGGTGTTCGATGGCCCAGCGAACCGAAGTGCGATAGTGCTCCCGCAGAAAACTCATCACCGGGTTCTTCCACTCGGAAACGCCCTTTTTGAAAAAGATGGAGGCTAGAACCGGCGCAATGGTCATGGAGAAAACCAGCGCGCCGAGCAACGCGAAGGCCACCGTCCAAGCCATGGGTTTGAACAACCGGCCTTCCACACGCTGCAAAGTAAAGATCGGCAGGTAAGCCGTGATGATGATGGCGATGGCGTAAAAGACCGGCCGCTGCACTTCGTGTGCCGCGTCTCGAATTTTCTCCAGAGGCGTGCGATCGAGGCTTCCGCTGTTCTTGTGGCTCAGGTGGCGAACGATATTCTCCACCATAACCACCGCGCCATCGACCACCATGCCAAAATCAAGGGCTCCCAGGGACAACAGATTGGCTGGAATTCCTTTCAACTTCAGGCACGTTGCCGCGAACAATAAAGAAAATGGGATCGTCAAAGCCACAATGAGGGCGCCACGTACATTACCCAGAAACAAAAACAGAATGATGACGACCAAAATGATGCCGTGAGCCAGGTTATGCAGCACTGTCTCCGTAGTAAGGTGCGTCAGGTCGCTGCGATCGATGAATGGAACGATTTTCACGCCAGAAGGAAGGATACGATCGTTTAATTCCTCCACTTTGGCATGAAGTCCCTTCAGCGCGTCATCGGCATTCGCGCCCTTGCGCAACAGCGCGATCCCGGAAACGACATCGTCGTTGTCAACGATCTTCCCATCGCTGATGTGCGTGGCACGGGCAAACTGGCCCAGGCGAATCTTCGGGCCCTGCTCCACCACGGCAATGTCTCTTACGCGGATGGGCGTGCCATTCTTGGTGAGCAGTACGGTTTGCTCGATGTCATGCACGTTAGCAACAAGGCCCACCATGCGGACATTGACCTGCTGCAGACCTTCCTCGATAAAGCTCCCACCCGCGTTGCTATTGCTGTTGGCGACTTGCTGCTCCACCTGCGCAAGACTCAAACCGTAGGCCACCAGTTTGTTAGGATCAACCCTAACCTGATACTCCTTCGTGGGGCCTCCGAAGCTCGCCACATCCACAATGTCCGGGACCGCTTTCAGGTTTTTCTCCACCACCCAGTCCTCAATGGATTTCAGTTCCATCGGATCGTAATTGGGGTTGGTGGTGACCAGCGTGAAGAAATAGATTTGCCCCACCGGACTCCAGTCCGTCCCCATCTGCGGATTGACGCCGGGAGGCAAGGTAACTTGCGTCAAGCGTTCAAGCACTCGCTCGCGATTCCACGCATTATCTTCTTCGTCATCGAAGATCAGCTTGATATCCGAGAGACCGAAGAGAGAGAAGGACCGCAGGTGTATGACATGAGGGATACCGTTCATGGTGGTTTCGAGCGGGATGGTGACCTGCTGCTCAATCTGCTCGGCAGAAATGCCCGGCCACTGCGTAATGATCTCCACATAGTTGTTCGCTACGTCGGGATAAGCTTCCACGGGAAGAAGATGAAAAGAGATAGCGCCCCATATGAGTAAACCCAGAGTAATCGCGATCACCAGGACGCGATTTTCCAGCGCAAAGTCTACGATGGCTTGGATCATCTATTGCTCCACCGTATTCTGGAAGACCAGCGCGGATTGCACGACTTTCGCGCCCGGTTGAATGCCAGAGATGATTTCCTGCATGTTTCCCGGGAGCATTTTCCCGCCGACCACCGGAATGCGACGGAAGCTGTTGCCTCCGAGCGGGGTATAAATCCAGTCGCGGTCGTGCAAATGCAACACTGCGCTGGCGGGAATCGAGGCGTGGAGCTCGGGCTTCTTGCCGTAGAAGGTAGCGGTGACAAACATGCCGACGTTCATGAGCCGTTCGGGATTGGGCACTTCCACGCGAACCTTAGCGGTACGAATGTTCGGGTCCAGCACCGGAAAGATGTTGTCAATGCGGCCCTGGAATGTTCGATTGGGGTAAGCCGTCAGGTGAATATCCGCAGTTTCGCCGAGCTTGACGGCGTCGAGATCGTTTTCATAAACGTCGCACATGATCCAGACGTACGAGAGGTCGGAGATCGTGAAGGGATTGGGTCCCCCGAGTCCCTGAGCCCCGGCGGCGTTGGTGACTTGCTGATCGGTGATGACACCAGAGATGGGCGCGACGATGTCGACGATGCCTGTGGGATGCTCCTTATCCACCCCTAGCAGCCTCAACTGTTCCAGAGCGGTGTCCAGATCCACCTTGGCGTCCTTTTCGGCATCCTCGGCTTGCTCCAAGGCGCTTTTCGCGATGGCCCCTTTTTCATAAAGAATCTGGGCGCGCTCGTACTGCACCCGAGCCAAGCGTTCGTCGTTCACCGCCTTCAAATAGGTCTGATACGCCGTGGACACATCGTTGCTTTGCACCCGCAGAAGCACTTGCCCTTTCTTCACTTGATCGCCAAGGCGGGCCTTAATCTCGACCACGCGACCCGCTGCCAACGAAATTACCGGTACCGCCCGCGAAATATCGGGGTTGACTACGCCGGTAACATTCAAGGCCATGGGAGCCAGATAGTCGCCGGCCGTTACGATCGGAAACTGGTCCGGATGATCCACTTTGAAGTCGTTGATGTTCATCTGCGGCACCACCGTTACTTGTGCCGGGCCTTCCGCGGAGGGATTGGGTTTGTTTTCCTTACAGCCTATGAAGGCTACACACAGCGGCAGGCCAGAAACGCCCAGCAGAAATACGCCTGCAAGTTTTGCTTTCACTGAAGCACCTCGCGTCCCACCGCCAGATTTAGTTGCGCGGCGGCCGTCAAATAAGCACCCACCAGATTCACGTAATTCAGTTGCACACTGCGATAGTCGCTTTCGGCATTGAGAAAATCGAGCAACGCGGCTCCGCCGTGTTCATAAGAGAAGCGAACCGTCTCGCGTACGCGCACGGCCTGGTCCAGATATTTGGCTTTGTACGGCCGAAGCAGGATCAAATTGCTGTTCACCGTGGCATAAGCCGAATCCACATCGTTGAAGACTTGCGCTTCTGCCGCGTCGTACAACTTTTGATTGCGGGTGATGTCGATTTGCGTGCGCTGTTTTTCGCCCTGATTCCGATCAAAGATGCGCAAAGGAACGCTAAAGCCCACTCCCACGTATTCTCCCAGCGGCTTTGCGTAGCTTAAGTAGTCTTGAGAGATCGCCGGGAAGCCCGCATCGACGTTGATGGTCGGATCCGTCGACCCGTTTGCGACCGCCAGCTGATGATCGGTTTTGGACTTATCCAGACTCTGGAGGGCTTCCTTCAAATCCGGACGGTTCTCCATGGCCGTCTGGCGATACTGATCCAACGATGCCAATTGATCACTGAATTCAAATAAGCCCAGTACATCGAATTGATCGATGGGGGTGCGATCGTTCAACAGCATTAAGAGCTGAATTTTGGAAGTGCGCAGATTGACGTCGGCTGCTTGCACATCGGCTTCAAACTGAACGCGCTGGAGTTCCAGCCGGTCGAGATCGATTTGCGCAATATCCCCGGCATCGAAGCGGTCGCGGCTAATCTTGAGCACCTTGTCCCAGTAATCGAGATTGGCGGTAGCTACACGCAGAACGGCTTTGGCTTGCAAAACGCCGACAAAGGCGCTGCGCAACGTAAAAATGAGATTCCTTTCCAAGTCCGCTTGACCGGAAATAGCGATGTTGGTGGCCTTCTGCGCGCTCTCCAGCCGTAATTCCCGCTTGTGCTGGCGTTCGTGAAGGTAACTGACCGAAGCCAGCAAGACCGTCTGAGACAGGGGAGCTCGGCTCCCAATTTGGTCTACCCCCAAGCTCGCCTGGGGATTCGGCCGAAGGTACGCGGTGACTTCCTCGGCTTTGGATTCGTCGATTCCCAGCACCCCGGCGGCTAGCGTCGGATTGTTGGCCTCGAATCGGGTTCTCACTTCGTCCCACGTCAGCGCTTTTGGCGCTTGGGCCAGACTGCTTACTGCCCAAGCCAACGCGCTGGCGAGGCATACACCCCGGATAAAATGCCGCATGACTTTACCCTCATATCGAATAAGCTTCGGTGAAATTCGGACACTGAGTCGTGCCGGAATCTCGTTCAATTATCAGGATTAGCGCGGATTGGCGCCCGCCCCGTCGCATCGGCCGTGGTGACAATACCCACGCCAGTCTAAAGAATGTATAACACCCCTGTAAATGATTGATTACGAATGTGCGATCGAGATGGGCGGCGAACGGCTGCCAGAATGGAGCACCGTTCCGTAAAGCGCTGCCCGAAGTACCATCGTAGAGCAGCAGCGAGCAAGGCGTAACGGAGCCAAGTGCCCCTTCTCCGCAATCCCCAGATCTGAGGATAAACGCGAGTTAGCCAAAGAAACCCGGTCCGTCGGCGCCTCATTGGGCCCACGCCACGCAACGCTGCCCAACTCCCCTTCGGCGCGCGCGAACTCGTCACCTTTCGCTATGGCGAAATTCCCGTGGCCATCGTTCAGCAAAACCTCCACGAAATTGGCGTCCAGGTTGGCCGTAACGATCAGGTCCAGCGCGTCGTCACCATTTACATCGCGCGCGGCTACCCGCAAACCGCCGTCGGGCCCACTGACACCAATCGCCGATTCCACCCCGGCACTCAACTTTAGATGAATGGAATAGTTAGTTTTCGCCGAGCGCGGATTCTGCAATTCCACTTGCGCCAGGTCTGGAATGCGATCGCCGTCCAGATCGGCAAAAAGAAACCGTGTACCGTTGCGGTCAGAAAAAGGGATTGCGGCTGCCCCATCTCCGGAATGCCCCAAGCTGCATCGCCCCATCCCCAAAATGAGCAGACACACCAAGGCGAACTGGGGGAACAACGCAATCCCGTTGACGTTTCTCATCAGGACGCCCGCATACCGTCGGTCGATGGCTGGACCGAAACAAACCATGACAGAATACACGGCGAGAGGATTGATGGAAAGGAGGGCCCTTGTGACGCAAATCACAAAGTCTTGTGACGTGTGGTGTGGCGGCCTGTTCCCGTAAGCACCTACCCTTTTTCCAGTTCTTAATGATCGTTGCGAGGTTCGCTTCGGGACTTGCGAAACGGGAGCCGTTCCTTGCACGGATCGAGTATGTTGCAACCAATTGAAAATACATTGGTTACAAACACCTAGATCGAACGGGAGCAACAGGATGTCCAGCACTTCAACGCCACAGAGTACTCCGGCGCCAGCCGAAGGTGGCTTGCCTGCGAACCAGGTGTACGGAATCGCGGCAATCTGCCTTGTGGTCGGCCTGGTGATTGGTTATTTCCTATTGAGCAGTGGTCATCCTGGTCGAGTGGCTCAGGTTGCGCCAAGCAGCCCCGCACCGGGCGCCGCTGCCGGCACCCACCCGCAAATTACCTTCGATCAAATGAAACAAATGGCCACGCTGCAAGCGTCGTCGCTGGTGGAGAAGGCAAAATCGGACCCGAACAACGCGGCGTTGCTGATACAGATTGCGGGAATCTATCAATCCGGGCACCAATTCAAGGAAGCTTCGGAATATCTTCAGAAGGCACTAAAGATCGACCCCAAGAACGTCCCGGCGCGTATAGAACTGGCGTCTTGTCTGTTTTATACCGAGGACGTCGACGGAGCTTTGGCGCAGCTCAATCAGGCGCTGAAGTACGATCCCAAGAACGTCAATGCGCTGTTCAATCTCGGCATGATTAAGTATCGCGGCAAGAACGATGCAAAGGGTGCCATCGCGGCGTGGCAACAGCTTCTGAAGGATCATCCCGACCTCGACCGCAAGCCCGTGGTGGAACAAATGATTGCGGAAGCAAAGTCGAGCACGGCGGAAGCCAAGAAGTAACTAAGCGCGCGACGTTAAGGAGTGACCGGACGTGACCGAACTAACAACAACGACCAGTAAATCGTGGAGCGCACCCCAGGCTTTCGCCCTCGCGGTATTCGCGCTGTTGCTGGGTATTTGCGGTGGATGGCTGATTCGCAGGTCGCTGGCCGCTGTTCCGGCAGAGACCAATCAAGTTGCTCCGCCGGCCGCGTCCACTTCCCTGCCGGCGGCGCCCGTCGACCCGAACTTTAGTTCTGTACCGGCCGCGCCTAGCGCCGCCGAATTGAAGCAGGCCGCCGATACCCAAGCGGCGCCACTGCTGGAAAAATTGAAGGCAGACCCCAACAATGCGGCGCTGCTCGCGCAAGTCGGCAATCTCTACTATGACGCCAAGCAATATCCGGCGGCGATCGAGTATTACCAGCGGTCCCTGAAATTGCAGCCGACGGACACATCGGTGGGAACGGATCTGGGGACCGCCTATTGGTATGGGGGCGACGCGGACGCCGCGATCCAGCAGTTCAATAAAGTGCTGAGCATAGCGCCGACGAAGGCCGACACGCTGTTCAATCTAGGCATCGTCGAGTGGCAGGGCAAAAAAGATAACAAGGCCGCGGTGGCCGCGTGGCAAAAGTTATTGAACAGCAATCCCGGCTACAACAATAAGGATGGCGTGCTGCAACTGATTGCGCAGGTGGAAAATCAGTGACGCGATGCAGTAGTCCTTGTTCGGTGGTTCCGGTATTCTTGGCGAGTGTGCTTGGGGATTCCAGCTATGCATAACGCGCCAGTGAAAGCCATTATCGTGGGAGCCGGGCCTGCCGGACTGACGGCAGCGTACGAACTATCCAAGGCCGGCCAAGCGGTGCTGGTCCTCGAGAGCGATCCCGAATATGTGGGCGGCATCTCTCGCACAGTAAACTATCGCGGCTATCGATTCGACATCGGCGGGCATCGCTTCTTCTCCAAATCGCAGGAAGTAGAAAACTTGTGGACCGAGATTCTCGGTTCGGACATGCTGCAGCGGCCGCGTTCGTCCAAAATCTACTATGGCGGGCAGTTCTACGCTTACCCACTGAAGCCGTTTGAGGCCCTTTCGAAGCTGGGGCTGGGACAGTCGACACTTTGCGTGCTTTCCTTCCTCGCGGCAAAAATTCGCCCGACCGCCAACCCGAAGTCGTTTGAAGACTGGGTCGTCAACCAGTTCGGACGGCGCCTCTTTCGCATTTTCTTCAAAACCTATACGGAAAAGGTGTGGGGGATGAGTTGCACGGAAATTTCCGCAGATTGGGCTGCGCAACGAATCAAAGGCCTTTCGCTGGGTTCGGCGATCAAGAATGCGCTCTTCCCCAAGCGAGGGTCAGGGGATCGCACTCAGGTCGTAAAAACACTAATCGACACGTTTCGGTATCCGCGTCTAGGTCCAGGCATGATGTGGGAGACCTGTGCGAACAAAGTCCGCAACCTGGGGGGCCAGGTATTGCTGGGGCGCAGTGTCGTTGGTTGCCGATTCGAAGGAGACTCCAGCACTTGGACGGTGACCGCGCGCACGCCCGACGGACAAATCGAAGAGTACCGAGGCGAGCACCTAATCTCCTCGATGCCCATCCGGCAGTTGGTGGCGCAAATCGAACCGCAGCTCCCGGAGAACGCTCGCCATTCCGCGGCGTCCTTGCGTTACCGGGACTTCTTGACCGTGGGGCTCATTCTGCGCGAGCGCAACCGTTTCAGTGACAACTGGATTTACATTCACGACCCGAATGTGAAAGTCGGTCGCGTTCAAAACTATAAATCCTGGTCGCCGGACATGGTGCCCGACCCGAATTACTGCTGCTACGGCATGGAATATTTCTGTTTCGAAGGGGATGGGCTGTGGAACTCACCAGATCAGGATTTAATCCATCTCGCCAAGAAAGAAATTGAACAAGTGAAGCTGGCAGTCGCTGCCGATGTGCTAGACGGTTGCGTAATCCGTCAGTCGAAGGCTTACCCCGTGTATGACGACGACTACAAGCGGCACCTCGAAGTGATCCGCCGGGCCCTTGCGGCGCACTGCCCGAATCTGCACTTGGTCGGCCGCAACGGCATGCACAAGTACAACAACCAAGATCACGCCATGATGACCGCCATGCTGGCGGCTCGCAACATCCTTGCCGGAGAACAAAAATATGATATTTGGGCCGTCAATGAAGACGCGGAATATCATGAAGCCGGAGAAGCGGGCGCGCAGTCCACATCGGAACTGAATCGTGTAGTGGTCACCTCGGCAGAGTCATGAAGTTTTTCAGCAGTCGGCCGGCCCAACTTGCAGCGCTGATTGGATTGCTGAGCAGCATCGGGGTTTATTCACTTCGCGAAAAATTTTGCGTCATTGACTTCGATACCTGGTGGCACCTGAAGGTGGGAGATTGGATCCTCCAGAATGCCGCGTTACCACATACTGGCATTCTGTCGCGCACTGCCGCGCAGCTCCCCTGGGTAGCCTACAGTTGGGGCTACGAAGTTCTGCTCTCCTTGTTTTATTCCTGGTTCGGGCTGGTGGGCATCGGAATCCTGGGCACCTTGCTGACGATCAGCGTGGCGTGGGCCATCTATTGGATGTTGCGGCGGCTTTCCCAAAGGTTTTGGCCCGCCTTCCTTTTGACAGGCGTTGTCTGCGCCGCGTTTTTGTTCAATGGCGCGCCGCGACCGGTGTTCTTCTCCTACATTCTTTTTTGCCTTGTGCTTGCGCTACTTTTTCAGTCGCAGCGCAGCGCGCGGATTCAGCCGCTGTATTGGCTCCCGCTGATTTTTCTATTTTGGGCCAATCTCCATATCCAATTTATTTATGGCTTGTTTACCGTGGGCATGTTCGCCGTAGTACATCTTACGCAGCAGGCTTTGGCAAAACTGAACTTTGTTCCGTCGTATTTGCTTCCCTCCTCTTTGCCCTCGGGGCGATTGCTGTTGATTCTTGTGGCGTGCTTGGCGGCGACATTCGTTGGACCGAATTTCTATCATCCTTATCTGGTGGTCTTGGCGTACACCAAGGCAAAGTTCAGCTACAAGGTCATTCTGGAACTGCAACCTCTGCCATTTCGCTATTTCAGCAATTTCATCGAGTTATTTTTGGCGGCAGCCGGCTTTTACGTGGTCGGCTGGAACAAAAGAATCGATCCTTTCAAGTTGGCTTTGTTGGTCGCGGCGAGTATCGTTTCCTTTCGGACGATGCGGGATGCATGGTTCATCTGCTTTTCGGCAGCGGCGTGCATCGCCGATTTTCCCGCTCCGGCCGATGCCCCACACCGCACCGATTCCTGGCGGGAGATGGCGTTGGTTACGGCGGGGGTCGCCATCCTTTTATTGCTCGCCGCTCCGGTGGTTAACTTCAACGCCCGTGGACTGGATCGCGCCATCAGTGCGGATTATCCGGTGAACGCGGTTAATTTTCTCCGCCACAACGGATTTTCGGGACCGCTCTACAACAACCTCAATTGGGGCGGGTTCCTGATGTGGTATTTGCCCGAACTGCCTGTCGCGGTGGACGGGCGCAACGACCTATACGGCGATCAACTCGACGAATTGTTCTATAACTCCCAGTCCGCAATGGCCTCCTATAAAACAGACCCCTATCTTGACGAAGCGGGGCTGGTGATTCTGGAGTCAAAGCTCCCGCTCGCGAAGATTCTGACGATCGATCCACGATTTCGACTGGTATATCACGACGACATCGCTACGGTTTACGCGCGACAATGATCAGCGTTCCCCAAAAGCCGCAGGTCAACGGCGAACAACCAGCCAAGAAAACATCGCCGTGGCGCGTGTGGATCCTGCGCATTGCCTTCGCGCTAGTCGCACCCGTTCTGCTGCTCGTACTCCTCGAGGGGGGCCTGCGGCTGTTTCACGTCGGATATTCCACCGCTCTCATGGAGCCGTGCACGATTCACGGCCAGCCAGCGTCCTGCTATAACTTGTTCTTTCCCGCTCCGTACTTTCCTCCGGGAATCATCAAAGCTCCGCAATTTTTCTCGATTCCCGCCATGAAATCGCAGAGCACCTACCGCATCGTAGTGCTCGGCGAATCGGCCGCAGAAGGCGATCCCGATCCCGCGTATGGCTTTAGCCGCTACCTGGAAATCATGTTGCGCAGCCGCTTTCCCGGGGCGAAATTCGAAATGATCAACACCGGCATGGTGGCCATCAATTCCCACGTGATTCGCGATATTGCTCAGCAATTGGCCGCATATCAGCCGGATCTGTTTATCGTCTACAGCGGAAGCAATGAGGTAGTCGGCCCCTATGGTCCCGGAACGGTGCTGACTTCTTCTTCCATGAATCCGGCGCTGATTCGCACCAGCATTTTTCTCCGCTCGACGCGGCTCGGTCAGCTGCTCACCACTGCCAGTTCGCGGCGATCCGAATGGCGGGGCATGGAAATGTTTCTGGATAAGCAGGTGCGTGCAGACTCTCCGCGGCTGCAGCCGGCTTATCGCAATTTCGCCATTAATTTGAAGGACATTGCCGATAGCGCGCAAAACGCTGGAGCGCACGTGCTGCTGAGCACGGTCGCAACCAATCTCAGAGACTCCGCTCCTTTCGGTTCCCTGCACCGCGAGGGGCTAAGCGTGGACGCTCGGAACAAGTGGGATTCCCTCGTTCGACAGGGGATCGCGCTCGAAATCGCAGGTTCGAATGCGGAGGCGTTGCAGGCCTACGAATCCGCCGCCAAACTCGACGATCAATATGCCGAGCTGCACTTTCGCATGGCGCGGTGCTTATCGGCCCTCGGCGATTACGCCGCCGCAAACGGCCATTTTGTTCGCGCGCGCGATTTGGATACGCTGCGCTTCCGCGCGGATTCGCGCATCAATGAGATCATCCGTTCGGTGGCCGCATCTTCCGGTCCCCATGTGCAGCTCCTCGATGCGCAATCTCTTTTTGCCGAGAACAGCCGAAACGGCGTCGCCGGAAACGAATTGCTGTACGACCATGTGCACCTGACGCCGCTCGGCAGTTATCTTTTTGCCCGCGCGGCCTACTCCGACATTCTTAAGATTCTGCCGCAGAGAGTTCTCTCGCTCGCCAATGGCCACACTGATCCGCCATCCGAAGTCGACTGCGAGGCGCTGCTTGCTCTTACGCCTTACGATCGGTCGCGAGTGGCTTCGGAAATGATCGAGCGCTTGCAGAGGCCGCCGTTCACAGGCCAGCTGAGCCATGCGGAGCAAGTGCAGAGTTTGATGTTTCGCGCCGGGGGCTACGCGCAGAATCCCCAAGAAACCGCAGCACAATACGAATGGGCCATCGCACAAGCCCCTTATGATCTTACGCTGCATGCCAAATACGGCTTGTTTCTCTTTAACTACAACCGCAATGCCTCGGCGCAGCAACTGATTCTGGCGCGCCCCAACGATGCGTTTCCGGTTTTCCTTCCAGACGGGACGCAGATCCGCTGATCCGAAACGCTCCGGCGGGAAGAGCTAGAACTGCGAATAAATGAATTGTGCGTTGTTGACGTCGAACAACAGGAATAACAACAATCCAAACAGGTAGGCGATTGGACGCGCCATCACGCGAAACGGCGATAGACCCTCTGCTTCGGCGCGCTCCTCGATTTCTCCTAATCTCTTCAGCACCACAGGCTCTACGGCACACACCACCGCGATGACTACCGTGTAAGCATAGAACAAGGCTGGGTAGTTGGAGCCAACCGCGAAGCGATAGAACATGACCGACAAAACCCGCCCAGCCTGGCTCAGATCCGTGGCGCGAAACACCACCCACGCGGCGAGGACCGCGCCGAGCGTGCCCACTCGCCAAACCGCCGCAATTGCTCGCGTTTCGGCCACGCCGGGGCGGAGATTTCGCCATGCCTCATACATCCGGTAGAGCACCAAGTACGTGCCATGCATCAGGCCCCATAGGATGAAAGTCCATCCGGCACCATGCCATAAACCCACTAGACCCATCACACCCATCAAACTGAGATAGAGCGGCAAGGGTGCGCCTTGCCATTTGGCGTTGATCGGAAAAAATAAGTAGTCCCGAATCCAGCGCGATAAAGTCATATGCCAACGAGCCCAGAATTCCGGGGGAGTCGCCGCATGATACGGTTGCCGGAAGTTTTCCGGCAGGGTCACCCCCAGCAACCGAGCGGTACCAATGGCCATGTTGGTGTAACCGGCAAAATCGAAATAAATCTGAAGGCCAAACGCTATTGCCAGGAACCATCCGTCGAGCGTCGAAGGACGGCTGTGCAGTCCCGGTGCAAAGCCGCGATCCACCCAAACTCCCAGCACATTCGCAATCACTGTTTTTTGCACCAGGCCCCAAATGACCCGGTCGGCGCCCTCGAAAATGAACCGGGCTTCGAATGCTTTGTGAAAGCCCAACTGGGGAACCAACTCGCGGGCTCGCACCATCGGCCCAGATAAAATGTTGGGCCAAAAGAAAAAGAACAAACACAGATCAAGAAACGGCGGCATTTTCACGCGCCCCTGCCGCACATCGATCAAGTAGCCGATGGCTTCAAACGTGTAGAACGAGATACCCATCGGGAACGCGAACGAGGTGGCCAGAGAGCGCGAGGACGCTTCGGGCCAACCGGTTAGCATCGCGAGATTGCCCCATAAGAACCCGCGATATTTGAAAATCGCCAGCAGCGCCAGCAGGCAAGTGATCCCCAGCCAGGCCCACCGTTTCCCACTCCCTGGTTCGGCCTGCATCTGCTTCCCGCATGCATAAACGATCACCGCCACGAACAGCGGCAACCACACAAAAACGATTCCCCAGGAAGCATAGAAGGCGAGACTGGCTAAAAATACAAAGATCCGCCGCGCACCGACAGGCAGGAGCCAATAAACGGCCACCGCCACTATAAGAAGGATGAGATAGGGTGAGGAATTAAATGCCATGGGCAACTTTGAACGCGCTGGTCATGGAAGCGGCTTTGCTACTCGCTCAATGGTTTCCACCATGGTGTCAACATCGTCAAAATCCTCGGGTTGCAGCGTTTCCGGAGGAATGGAAATCGTCAATTTTTTCTCGAGCAAGGATATGAGTCTCAACACCGAAAGCGAATCGATCAGCCCAGACGATACTAGCTTTTGATCAGCTTTTATCGGCCGGCCCGCGATCTGCGCCGCCGCTTCCTGTGCCGCTTTTCGAATTGCCTCCGTATCGAGCATCGCCAATACCCCGTTTCACCAACGGACCTTTACGCCGTAACCACGCGGTCGCGTAGGAACTTTTCTCGTGTCTCTCGCCGTGAAATTTTTCCTGCCGTGCTTTTCACAATCCATCGTTGTGGGACCACCGCGACATATCTGGGCGCGGTGCCGATGGTCGTCAGCACCAACTTGCGCATCGACGCTTCGATCTCTGCAGCTGCCTTTTCGTCGTAGGCGTCCTTCATCTCGGCGATTACCGCCAGGCTCTGCGTCCCGTATTCCTGGTCTTCCACGCCAAATGCTACCACCCGGCCTGGATACACTCCCTCGATCGTGTTCACCACCGCTTCGACGTCCTCGGGGAAAATGTTATTCCCGCCAACGATGATGATGTCTTTGAACCGTCCGATCACAAACAGTTCACCCTGGTGCAGAAATCCGTAATCGCCCGTGGCATGCCACCCATCTTTGAGCGTGTGGCGCTGAAACCCTTCTGCGCCCCAATAGCCGGAGAAAAGAGAGGGCGTGCGCACATGGATTTCACCCGCTTGACCGTCGGGGCAGAGAGAACCATCCTCGCTAATCACACGTACGCTTGTTGCCGCGAGCGGTTTTCCCGAGGATACGTACACTTCATCAATCAGGTTGAACGCCAAATCGGCGTATCCGTCTGCGCCCCGTTTCACCTCGCTGCGCGGCTCGATCGACAGCCTTTGTCCGAGTTCCGATTGGGTAATGGCGAACACCGTTTCCGCCATAGCGTAAGACGCTAACACGGTTTCGGGACGTACGCCCCAGTCGGCAAAGCTCTGCACAAATTGCAAAACGGATTTTTGCCGGACCGGCTCAGAACAATTGATCCACGCGCGCATACTGTCCAACCGGTAGACCTGTTGCATAAACTCGCGCCTCTGGCTTAGATAAGGAAATGCAAAATTTGGCAGCCAGCACAAAGAGCCGCGATATTGCTGCACATAGCGAAGTAGCAATTCCGGATTGATGACCCAGTCGCTCGCTGCGATCTGCAGCGATGGCACGCTCTGCCACAGCGGTAACCAGAAACAAGCGATCAGGCCCATGTCGTGATACATCGGCAACCAGGAGACCACCGAATCTTCGCCTGTAATTTCTAGTGCGCCGCTCAATTGCGTAAATTGCTTTTCCAGCATTTCTGCCGTAACCACCACTGCTTTTTGTGCTCCGGTCGTTCCACCGGAAAATTGCAGGAACATCACGTCTTCGTCGAGGCGGGCTGTCCGCTTCGAGAGGGTTTTGTTCTCCAAATGCGTGGTGACCGCACTCGTCGGAAACAGCTGCTCGAATGCCGCGCTATTTTGCACATCGAGTCCCGCGACTGGATAGGGAATAGCGTTGGCGAGGTTCTGCGCCAAGCGTGGCAGAGTCACTAAAGCGTCAGCGGGAAGCTGGCTGACTTGGTGGATCAAGTTTCGCTGGTATTTCTCGGCATCCACTCGAGCTGTCGGCCAGGCGAGAATTGCGGGAATGTGCCCTTGCAACACCAAACCTAGCTGCAGCAGGAAAAGTTCCGGAGAGTGAGGGAGCAGCAAAAGGACCACGGCACGCTGCGGCACCGCCGGCAGAGAAGCGAGCACTGAAGAGGCCAGCGACTGCGCCTGTTCGACGAGGGCCTGGCCCGCGAACTCCCGTGGTTTGTCAAATTGCGGCGCCATCGCAACACGCAGCAAGACTTTGTCCGGCTCGCTCAGCAAGCGTGCGCGCAATTGCTCGCAAAATTGTTGCCGTGTCATAACGCTCGCAGCTGCTCTTTGCTCCATCCTCACTGGGCGACCGATGCCCGTGCTTCCGTTATTGCCTTCGAACAAAGCGCCGCAGCGATGGCTTCCCCCGCCACGCAATGGCCGGTTTCGTTCCAGTGGCCTGTGCCGATATTCGCGGGATTGAATCCGTTCAAATAAACGTGGTTCTCCGTTGCATACGCCGCAAGCGCGGGAGCCAGCTCAATCACGGAGATATCCTCGCGCTCACAGAATTTGCGGAGCCGCTCCTCGGCATAGCTGAAATCCTTCAGCTGCAATTTCTGCAAGAGAGCTTGCTGCTTCTGTGGATCGGGAAGCACTTGAGGCCGCGTAGGCAGCAGCACCAGGCGAAATTCGGCACGGTGGGACTTGACCTCGTCGCGGAGCAGCCGAAGCAGGCCTTCGGTGACCCTCCAACCTTGTTCCATAGCAGCATCGCTGGGCGGCGCATAGATACTGAACTCCAGATTGTCGACGCCGGCTTTTTCTGCCTTCTCTTTCATGGCGGCCATAGCCAACTGAATCCGTCCTGCTTGCTGCAATGCGTCAATCGCCTGTAACACGCGCACATGTTCATTCAAAGTGTCGCGGACCTGCTCCAATGCGATCTGGCGAGGCTGCATCACCGCCAGCGTACGATAGCTGTCGTCTAATACCAACTTGTCGCCGCGATAGACAAAGTAGGGAGATTGTTCGGGATTCACAGCGTTGTTCAGTTCGCGTACATTGTTGGCGATATCGCGGGCCGGATAAAGCGCAACGAGAATCACATCCGGGTTGTATTTCCATACCTCCTGTTGAAGGGTCAGAAGTTCTTGTGCCGTGGAGTAGCCGGCCACCCCAAAGTTCAGAACCTCGATCCGTTTCCCAGAAAAACATCCAGAGGCCGCGAGTTTTTGCTCGAGGACCGTACAAAACGTTTTCTGGTGCGGAACTTGCAGCGCTTCCGTCCACGAATTGCCTAACACTGCGATGCGCACCGTGTTGGGCGGCTTTTGGTAATCGCGCTCCAGGTCTCGAAATCCGTGGCTATTGATGCGCACATACTGGCGGGTTTCCCCGCTGTTCCAACCCGCGACACCCGCGCGCAATTTCCAACCCCGGCCAAGGTCGGGTGTGTACAGCTTCGGCGGAGCGGAGTAATGCGCGAGTCGCAGTGTGGCTTCACAGAACAAAGGGATGGCCAGGAACACCAACGAAGCCAACGCCAGTTCTTTTTTTGAAGCGGGCATGTCTCAGCACAAATGCGTTTCACAGATAAAATTCTGCGAGGTGGTGCGGTAGGTCTCTGGGTCGGCCGCCGACAAGTGCACCAACGCGTAAATCGCGCCGAGCAGCAGTACGAGCACCGCCAACGGCAGCAGCCACCATGCCCTTCGCTGCCAAATTGACCCGAATATTCCTACGCCCTTTTGCTTTACCGTTGCATCCATTGCGCGATTCCTTTCTTCTCGGGAATTTATTGCTGTCCGGCATTCAACTTTGCCGATTCCCCATACTCCGGCGCAGGCACTTCCGCAGCGCGTTCCGTCCGCCGATAAATAAGATAAACCTCTCGCTCGAATACTCCTTGCTTATATAGGTAGTAGCCGTCGGAAAAATGCACCAGGTCATAGCCACGCGAGGTCAACTCCTTCCCACCTACCTGCAACATCAATTGCGGGTCTTGCGTGTACGCCACGATGAACTCAGGCTTGATGCGATTCAATTCGTCCTCGTTCAGAACCGTCGTACTAAGTGGCAATCCATGATGGAAGTAAGCATGTGGATTATTCGCAAACACATTCTGGTCAAAGTAAGCTTGGACCGCGACGGTACCGAATAGAAAACCAAACATCGGTGAGTGTTCGGCATCAACAGACCTCAAATATCTGACTGCATCGGGCGCACCGCTATACGGGTAAAGATATTCGTGCTTGATCACTACTCCCGCGTCCCAGATGTTGAAAAAGCACAACAGGAGCAACAAACCACTTCCTGAAAGCACCGCAAACCGCCCAGTTTTGCCCAAGAATGCTTGCTCACTGGAAGAAGGCCAGGCAATCCAAACACCCGTGATAGCGGCGACGAAAACTGTCCCGTGGTGATGCGCCGCACCGTGGACTAAGCAGTAGAACAGAATCAACGTGCCGACAGGCAGCACAAACGCCAACCACTTTTTTCGCCAGATGCACCACGCGGTGAACAGCAACAGTAATAGTAAGGAGGGAATCACCCAATCAATGAAAGCGCCCGTGGTTACCGCGATCATCTTCTGCCAAAACGTGGGAAATGATCGGGCGATGGACAGCGGCGCCTGGGCCATCTCCTTCTTCAAAGCCATTTCCTCCACATCGGTGGTCGGCTTCAATATACCCGCGATGAAGATAAACGTAACCGCCATGGTTATGGTGGAAAATACATAGCGCTGTTTAACCTTCGGCTGCAATTCATCTCGATGCCGGTAGGCCTCCACCAAATACGCCAAGCCAAGACAGCCGGCCAGAATGGTTCCGTGGAAAGTGAGCAGCGCTAATAAAACCAGCACTACCGTCAGTCTTCCTGGGTGCTCCAAATCTTTGAAGAGCAGAGCCGCACAGAATGCCAGCAGCGGGAGCAAGGTGTAAGGTCTGGCGATGACCGCGTATTGATAAATCATCACGTAGGTGAAGGCTAGCGGCCATCTGACCACGCGCGGAAATGGCGCCCAGAAGATAAGTACCGCCGCGCCAGCAATGGCGAAGGCCGCGCCGATGTAACCCAAGGCATCGTACTTCGCATGAAAAACACGCTGCGCCACCCATAAGATCGTGTGCCACAGCCCCGGCGAACCTTCATAGCGCAACTCGTGAAACCATATCGTGCTCAGATTCAGATCTCGGGCAATCAACCAAGCTTGCGCTTCATCGGCCCATTTTTCGTGGTACTGAATCGTCCAAACGACGAGCGCGGAGTACGCCAGCAAGACCCCGGCGTCTCCCGCTCGCCACCACTTTTCGAATTGGCCCTTGGTCTGCTCCATAGTCTGGCCTTATGGCGAAACGGATGGCTTCCCTTCCCTCTGCTGCTGCAAGAGAACGATCGCAAGATCGTCTTCATAAACAAGTTGAAAGCCGGCTACCTCGCGCAACGCCTCTCCCATAACGCTCGACTTGTCCAGCAATAAAGTCTGCGCCTGTCGCATCGGGGCATACATTTGATACGGAATATCCGCTTTCATCACCTTGGAATAGGCGCCTTCGTCTTCTTCAGAGTAGAGCCCGCGTCGGCCATCGATGGCCACCGGATATTCCGGCAGATACCACACAAGGAAGCTCCCCCATTTCTGGGGATTAAACAACGGCTTCGGCAAATTGTGCTGGCGGATATAATCGCACGCCGATTGCGGGAACTCCCGCGCCACGCGAGCCATCAGTGCTTCGTGACCGTGTGGCGCACGAAGCAGGAAAACGGCGCAGGCAAGCATTGCGGCAGACGCTATCGACGATGCGAACCCCTTCCACGACCAAGCGCTATTCTTCCAGCTCGCTGCCGTGGGCACGCCGGTGAAGTTCATTTCGCCCATGATCGCGATCGAGACCATTACGGCCAGCCACACGCACTGTTCGCTGCGAAACGCTAACGTCGCGCTAGCGACCAGCAAACCAATCGAGAAAAGTGAAAAGGAATGCTGCCGCCCTAAGACTAAAAACGCGGCCATGGCCAGCAAGAGAAAAGCATAGTCCCGGGGACTATGAAAACCCATCGCCAGGTGTCCCGGCACATTCACGTTGAGGGCGTCTCTCTGGTTGGCGAAAAACTGAACGTACGGGTAATAACCGTAGGGATTTAGCACGCTGGCAATTACACACGCCATGCCCACGATTGCAGCTTTTCGGAGAGGAATGCGGCTTGAGGGCTCCGATAGATACGTCCTGGGCACACGGCGCGCCTTTTGCTCCATCGCCAGCCCCAGGAAAAACAAAACATAAGCGGCAATTCCGTAGACGACGCCTTCGTCGAGATTGGCCCACACCAGGAAGAGCAGAGGCAGCGCATAGAACAGGCGGGCATTTTGCTGACTATGGATTTTCCTCAAGAGAAGCAGCTCTATGCCGAAAAGAAGCAAAGAGCAAAACGCTGGTTCCGGACCAAGGCCACCCAGGAGGTATTGAGTTGCCACGGAGAAAAATACTCCGCGCCAGAAGTGTCTTCGTCCTCCTGCCAAGAGGAAGGCGACTACGGCGAGCGAGAAACGAAAAAACATGAGCTGCGCCGGCAACGCACGTAGATCCAGGATCTGGTATCCGGCGGCAGTGAGTAGATCGTATCCCCAGTTTGTATCGCGCCAAATGAGATTGCTGGCTTGGGAAAACAAACCCGAATGGAGTAACGCCATGTTCTCCAGGATCCAGCTGCCCACTTTCAAATGACGCCAAATTTCGAGGTCGCGCAGAGCGGTTAGCCGGAACACCTCAAGAACCGCGCCCACGCTAAACGCCACGGCCAGCGCGAGTAAATGAAACAAGGAAAGCTCGGACTTAGCGGGTCCTGCCAAAGAACTCTGCGGAGGCGCTGGTAAGGTTCGCGGCTGCTCGATGTCGCTTTGGCATCCGGCGCTCTTCATTGTCAGTTCTTGCGGACGGGAAGAGCTTGCGAGGGGCTGCCACTCGCGGTGACGCTGCCATTCGCATTGTGCGCCGCGTTGTGGCAAGTCAACGCGCAAGTCGTGCCGTTATACGAAATCGGCGACGCCCCATTTGGACCCACTACGTTCAGGTCAAAATTGATCAACCGCTGTCCGGTAACAATACCATTCGGCGCGGCTATCCCGTGCGCGGTATGGCATACCGAGCAGGAGAAACCATACTGCGAGACGTGCAAGCTATGCTGCGCCCAACTGGCATTCGAAAGGATATTGGTCAAGCTATGACACTTGGCGCACAACGCATACGGCCCTTGCGGAGTGATCGCGGGGTTGGGATAAGTGTTTGTCACCGTGCCACCCGGAGTGGCTGCCTGGCTGAATTGATAATTCCGCTCCAAAATATGTGGATAGATCGAACCGTGCGGGCCCGCCGGGCCGGTGCCACCGAATTCGCGGCTATCGTCGCTGCTATGGCAGTCCGTACAAAACAGGCGATTGCCCATAGCACGGTTGGAAGCGGTTCCGTTCTGGTTCAACATGTACGGCAAAAGACTCGGTTGCGCGAAGGCGCTGTTGCTGGGCTGCACCACCGGATGGCTGGAGATCGGGCTCGGGCTAAATTCCTGGCGGACATTCAGCGCATCGCCGGTAGAAACCAAGCGCTTCGGCATATAGCCATAAATCATCAGCGACTGCTTGCCTGTGCTCGATCCGTGGCAACGGAAGCAGGTCTCGTACTGGTTGACCGCCGGAGTCAAAACCGTCACGCCATCGACGGCACTGACGCCCATCGCATTGTTTTGCGGAGGACGAATCGCCGGCGGCAGACCAAAGGTCGTCATCTGATTGCTGGCGTGCGCGGAGTGACAGTCAACGCAAGTCGCGTGGCGATTATTGTTCAGCACCGCAGGTTCTGCCGCGTCGTGGGTATTGGCGCCGGCCGGCAGGATGTGCGAGCCGGGCTTCGCGGCGAATTCACCGCCGTACACGTTGGGCGCGGAAGGCGTAAGGTAATTCCCTCCGTTGTGGCAGGTGATGCAATCCTGCGTCGACGCGTCAATATTGCCCAGCGTTGTGGGCGCGCTGGCGGGGCGCAGCAGTCGTGCGGCGTTGGTACTGGCGTTGTGCTGCGTGTGGCACGACGAGCAAGAATTTGCCGCTACCGTTGGGTACAAGCCGACATTTGCTCCAAGGGTAACTTGATTGGTGGTGACCTGGTGAATGCTGCCGATCCACCCGGTCAGGGGATTGATCTGGCCGGTCACCACGCGCGTTGGATCGTGGCAGGCCAGGCACATCTGCCCATTGGCACTGTTACGAACCAGAAAGTTCTGCGCGACCGTGTCAATCGCCTGGTTGTGCGGATCATGGCAACTGGTGCACTCGATATTCCCGTTGACCAATTTCACCGCGCCGGTGGTATCCGCCGTGACCCCTTGTTGTGCCAGCGAGGCCACCAGATTGGGAGAATCGACGATCGGCAGTACCAGGTTAAACGGATGTGAACCAGTCAGATTCGTGCCGAGCACATCCCCGCTTTTCAAGGAGCCGGTGGTTGGAATCTTGCCATACACCGA